>JBEKIX010000049.1:0-21323 GCA_050011535.1 Acidobacteriota bacterium | reverse complement strand
ACCGGCGGTCATCTTCTGCTGGAAGGCGTGCCGGGCCTGGCAAAAACGCTGGCGGTTAAGAGCCTCGCAGAAGCCATCGATGTGACGTTCCGGCGCATCCAGTTCACGCCGGACCTTTTGCCGGCCGATCTCATTGGGACCATGGTTTTCGACCAACGCACTGGAGACTTCGTTGCACGGCAGGGGCCGGTCTTCACAAATCTTCTGCTCGCCGACGAAGTAAATCGGGCCCCGGCGAAGGTGCAAAGTGCCCTGCTCGAGTGCATGCAGGAAAGGCAGGTGACGCTTGGGAAGCAGAGCTTCCAGCTCGCGGAGCCCTTCCTGGTGATTGCAACTCAGAACCCGATCGAGCAGGAGGGCACGTACCCGCTTCCTGAAGCGCAGATGGATCGTTTCTTGATGAAGGTTGTTCTCGGTTACCCGAATCGCAAGGAAGAACGAGAGATCATGAACCGCATCGGCTCGGCGGACGGCAGTTCCCATCTGTCGGCAGGCGAGGGAATTCCCTTGAAAAAGGTACTGGTGCCTGAACGAATCGCGCGCATGCGGCAGATCGCGACGCGAATCTATGTCGACGAGCGGATCAAGACGTATATCCTTGACATAGTTTTTGCGACGCGCAGCCCCCAGGAGTATCGGCTGGACCTTGGCCGGCTCCTGCGTTTCGGCGCTTCCCCGCGGGCGACCCTAGGCATTCTGTGCGCTGCACGCGCGCATGCTTTCCTGAAGGAGCGCGGATTCGTGATCCCGGACGACATCAAACAGGTCGCTCCCGGTGTCTTGCGCCATCGGATCCTGCTTACATATGAAGCGGAAGCCGAGGGAATCAGGGCCGACGATCTTGTTGAACGCATTCTGCAGAAGATCCCCGCTCCCTAGAACGACCGCAGACATCAGGCGTCAACCGAAATGGTCCGGCGGGTTGGTGTGATGCCTGAAGTTTTGGGTCTATAGTCCGAGGTCAGGCGGTGGAACTCGAAGAACTTCTTTCGCGGGCACGACGGCTCGAGCTGAAAAGCCGCTTCCTTGCGCGCTCGCAATATTCCGGGCTTTTTCGGAGCGCATTCCGGGGCCAGGGAATGGAATTTGCGGAAGTGCGCGAGTACGCGGAAGGCGATGACGTGCGCCTGATCGATTGGAATGTTTCGGCGCGCCATCAATCGCTCTATGTAAAGCGCATGGTAGAGGAGCGCGAGCGCAATTTTCTATTGATCCTCGACACCTCCGGTTCGCTGAATTTCGGAAGCGTCCGATGCACGAAGTTCGACCTATTGGTTGAAATCGGCGCGTTGCTGGCGCTCTCCGGCTACCTGGCTAAGGACCGTGTCAGCCTTGCCTTGGCGCGCTCGGGTGTCGATTGGTTCGTTCCTGCCGCCAAAGGCTGGAACCATGCGGCCCGGCTGATTCGAGAGTTGGCATCTGCAAGACCCGGCGGTTCTGTCGCGAGCCTCGATCCGCTGTGGAGTTTTGTCAACTCGCCGGGAATCCCCCGCAGTTTGATCGTTTTTCTAACCGATTATCAGGCGCCCCTGCAGGCGAGTCAGAGCTTCGCATCCGCGGCGCGCAAGCACGAGATGGTCGTCGTGTTTGCATCCGATCCCCGCGAGCGCAACATTCCGGATGTCGGCCGCGTACGTCTGCGGCATCCTGAGACCGATCTAGTAAGAGTTGTCAGCACGCACAGCGCCGCCGTGCGGCGCGAGTATGAGGCCAACGCAGAGAATGCGCGAGCCGCGGCTGCCCGCCTGCTGCGCGGCGCAGGAGTGGATTGGCTCGAGGTCAGCACCGGCACCAAGTATGAATTTGTGCTCCGGAGGTTTCTCGAAAACCGCAGCCGACGACGC
Organism: Acidobacteriota bacterium; assembly: GCA_050011535.1. Lineage (GTDB taxonomy): Bacteria > Acidobacteriota > UBA6911 > UBA6911 > UBA6911 > JAFNAG01. Next base: position 19,479 of record JBEKIX010000049.1, on the reverse strand, counting down.
GCACGCCTGCGCGGTTGAGAAAAAATGCTAAAAAGGGATATCGTCGTCGGTGATTTCCACGTCCCCAGGGCTCACCGGCATGCCGGGCTCCGCCTCCGCGGTACCCCGCTGCATGGGCGCGGCGGCCTCCCCACCTTCGGACCGGCTCCCGAGCAACACCATCTGACTCGCAACGATCTCTGTTGTGCGCCGCTTGTTCCCATCCTTGTCGTCCCATTCGCGCGTGCGCAGACGTCCTTCAATGTAGACTTGGCGTCCCTTTGTAAGGTAGCGCTTGCTTAAGTCCGCCAGCTTGCTCCACGCCACGATGTTGTGCCATTCCGTCTTCTCCTGGCGCGTGCCGCTCTTATCGGTCCAGAATTCACTCGTGGCGAGACTGAAGTTAGCGACGGGCGCACCGTCTGGGGTGTAGCGGACCTCTGGATCCTTTCCCAGCCGGCCTATAAGCATGACCTTATTCAGCGAACTCATACGCTTTTCTTCTCCATGTGAGATTCAATATGCCTGCTTCTTCTTGACTGGAGGCTTCGCTTGTTTGGACGGATTGATGCCCAGCTTTGTCAATTCGGCCTTCGCGAGGCTGGCTTCGGGTACACCCGCATACTTGTCGACCACGGCTTTAAAATCCGCGATGGCAGCGTCCTTCTGTTGCAGCGCAAGCTCCGCTTTGGCTCGCTTGAAGAGTGCGCTGGCGATCTTGCTGCCCGCCGGATAGTCCGTGACGACGCGGCTGAATGCTGAAGCGGCTTCCGGATATTTCCCGGCATTGAAGTATGCTTCACCAACTGCATATTCAGCGTTTTCCACCTTGTCGCTGGCGGGAAAATCTTTCAGGAAGGCATTGAATCCCTGAATTGCCAAAGTCAGATTTCCCTGCACAAGATCATTGTAGGCTTCGTTGTAAATCTGATCTGCGGAGACGGCCATATTCGGGTTTTCTATGGCGGCTTGAAACGTGCGCTCAGCTATCGGCTTGGATTGAACCTTCATGTCAGCGATCTGCTGAGAAAGAGCTGAGATGCGTGTGTTTGCATCATCCATCTTGGTCGACAAATCATGCACTTCCTTCAGCACCGCTTGCATCGTGGATGTGTCGCCGCTGGACTGGTTTTCGAGTGCCGTGGAGAGCTTTCCCAGAACCAATGACGATTTGCCGACCTGATCGTTAAGTTGTACCACGAGGCTCTGGATGCCATCGGTGCGTTCGGCATAAGTCTTTTCAAGTTGGCGAATCTGATTTTGCAGTGCGAGGACATCCGCTTGGAGACGGGCCAAGTCCTCCTTGGTGCCGGCGTGTACCGATGTGGCAACTCCCAATATAACCATTACACATAATTGGGTTATTCGCTTCACGGGATTTCCCTCCCAGAATGGTCTGAGTTTATTGTTTCACAGGAAATCTAGGGCTCCAATCGGCCGGGGAAAAATTGAATAAGATGAGGCCGGGCCATTCCGGCTTGTCCTCCCGGCCAAAGAAATTCAGCGCATGACGAGGTGAGCCCGCCGGTTTTGCTTCCACGCTTCCTCGTCGTGACCCGTTGCAAATGGCTTTTCCTCCCCATAGCTGATGGTGTCGATGCGCGCTGGATCAATTCCCTGGGCGACGAGGAAATCCTTGGCGGCGTTGGCGCGTTTGTCGCCCAACGCGAGATTGTACGCCTCGGAGCCGCGTTCGTCGCAATGACCTTCAATCGTGATGCGGATATTGGGCCGCTCTTTTAGAGAGCGGGCGTCGTCGAGCAATGTCTGGCGGGCGTCGTCGCGGATTTCATATCGATCATAATCGAAGAAGACGTCCTTGATGTTGTTCGGATCGTTAAACCATTCCACATCACTTATGGGACGGGAAACAGGAGGGATCACTTCGGGCCCCTCGGTGCTCACAGTCACGCGGGCTTCTGCGTCGGCCGCACCCCCGGGACCCGTTGCGTGTGCGTGGTAGGTGATCGAAGCGGTGGGCGCGATGCTCCGGTTGCCGGAGGCTTCCACCGTGCCGATCCCTCCGTCTATCGTTACCTCGGAAGCATTCGAGGTCCGCCATGAAAGTGTCGAAGATTGGCCTTTCACGATTGCCGCTGGCGACACGGTCAAGGAAAGAGTCGGTGCCGGGGACACCGTCCGCGCCTCGCTTGGCGCGGCGGGTGAAGATGCTACCGGCGGCGGAGTCGCCGCAGTTTTCCTGCCTCCGCATCCCGTCCCGAGAAATACTATTCCCACGAGAAGAAGAGCAACCACGGCCAGCGAGTGTAGAGGTTTTCTCATGAAATGTGCCTCCTTCCTATTCCTGGATTGATCATCAAAGTCGCGTATATGTGCGGTCAACGATCACTTAACCACGCCCATAGTACTATAGCACATACCCCGGTCCGCTCAGTGGAAAAGGGGCGCAGAAGCAGCAGCATTGCGGGCCAGCTTCATTACTTTCGCGCATACCCGCCCCACGCGGGACAGGTGTTGGCTCCTTGACTCGTCACCATACGCAGGTCAGGGTTGTTGGTATCTGCAAGCATAATGAAGATCTGGTCGATACCCGTGCGGTTCGATTGAAACGCCAGATGGCGTCCGTCGGGCGCCCAGGCAGGGCACTCGTTGCTGCCCGAATCACTGGTAATTTGCCTGATCTGTCCTGTGCTCACCTCGGCGATGTAGATGTCATAGTTTTCCGCCATGCGAGGTTTCCAGTGGAATGCGATCCAGCGTCCGTCCGGAGACCAGGCGGGCCAATCGGCGTCGCCGCCCTCCTTTACAATGCGCCGCACATTCGCGCCGTCGGAGTCGCAGAGGTAAATCTGAGGCGTCCCGTCCCTTTCTGAAATAAAAGCAATTTGGGAGCCTGATGGAGACCAGGTCGGGTCGGTGTTGATGGCAGAGCTGTTGGTAAGATCCCGACGATCCGTGCCGTCGAGTTTGGACGTGTAAATGTCGGCGTTGCCGCGTGGGCTTCGCATGGCGAAGACCAGGCGCTGCCCGTCAGGTGAGATCATCGGTTTAGAGACAAACGAATTGAACATGGGATACGGCAGGTGGGCTCCATCCAGGTAGGAATATAGGTTGATCTCGGGTTTCCCGGTACGGTAGCTGATGAACGCAAGCTTGGTATTGTCCGAAGACCAGGAAGGGAAGAGGTTCAGCGAACCGTTGCGCGTGAACGCCCGCTGATCGTTCCCGTCATAATCCATCACGTAGATCTCTTTGGGGTCGCCGCGGCGCGAACTGTAGGCAATCCTGGTACTGGCAATCCCGTGCGAAGCACCGGCGGTAAGCCGGTAAACTATGTCATCAGCCCAGCGATGCGCGATTGAACGGACCTGGTCTGTATCGCCCGAGATCCGCTGGGCGAAGCTCATCGTCCTCTGTTTCATGTCGAAGATGTGCATCTCGGCGATCAGGTCCTTGCCGCTGAGCTCCATCGTGCCGGCGGTGAGAAAGCTGATCTTGAACGGAACAGTGCTCCAGGCATCATAATTGATGTCCTCCGCGCGCACGATGGGTTGCGGCGGATAGAAGCTCTTCCCACCCAGGGTGAAAAACCCCGAAAACTTCAGATCCTCCCAAAGTACCTCGTCAAAGGTCTTCAGCATGGGCGCCAGCTTCGCGGATTGATCGGTCTTCAGGGGTTGTACATCGGCTACCGCCAGGATCATTTCCTCGCCCGGAGACGGCCTGATGACGATCTGAGGCATCGTCGAGGCATCACGCTTGGGGATTGCGATGAGGAGAAGCAAAACGGAAAAGAGCAGTTTCTTGGCGTGCATCTCACTCCTTGGCAATGGATGGTTCTTTATCTGGAGGGTAGACGAACTGGCACGTGAACTGGAGCGACCTGCTGCGCAATTCCGGCGGTGGCGCCGCCAGCGGATTCGCGGAATTGATGGCACGCAGGGCGGTCAGATCGAGTGCGTCGTTACCCGAGGATTTCTCCAATTTGGTGCCGTAGATGCGCCCGTCGTCGGCAACCAGGAAGCTGTAGACGATTTCGATGCGACCCTGTACGCCAATCGGCTTGATCCACGCCTGGCCAATGCGCGCTTCCACGACACGAGCATACCACGAATCGCCCAACCCGCCCGCTCCGGCGCCAATCGAAACTCCCACGCCACCGCCGCTTCCGCCGCCGGATCCACCCGACGTCCCGCCGCTTCCTCCGGCGCCTTTTGCATCCGGGACGGGAATTTGAGATGAACGCGATGCGGGGATAGACTTGGATGCTTTGGCCGTGGCTTCAACGGCCTTTTTTCGGTTTTTGGACGCGCCGGGTTCCGGCAGGGGAACCGCTTTGGTCTCCATCTCCTGCTTCTTGATCTCTTTCTTGGCTGGCTTCTCCACCGGGAGCGCAGGGGGTTGAAGGGAAGTGGCGGGTTTGATCAAACCCGCACCTCCACCCAGATTGTCCGCCACGCCGACCGTGTAGGATTCACCGCCGGTTCCTCCGCCCGGCCCGGTTCCTATTTGGATGGGTGACAGTCTGGGCATGAGAAAGGGCGCGACCAGAAAGAAAGCCACAATGCCGCTGTGAATGGCAATGGATGCGATAAACGCAGGCCCATACCGCTCCTGGATGAGCGGCAGCTCGAGCAGCGTTCCTCGCGGCGTCGGTCGATTCATGGTTCCACTATTGTTTCTTCGGGGACTGGAATGGCCTGGTAACGAGTTTGAGCTCGCTGTAGCCTGCATCGCGCACTTTGTCGATCACCGTCACGATCGAAGCCCATTTCACGTCTTTGTCGGCCCTCAGATAAATTGGGTCCTTGGTACCTTTCGCGCTTTTCTTAAGCCGTGCCGGGACATCGAAGAGGTTTATGGGATCGGATCCGAAATAGAGAATTCCATCGCGGCTAATGGAGAGTACAACATTGTCGGCGGGATTCGTCTCGGTGGCGGCCTTGGTCTCAGGCAATTGAACGTCTATCCCGGTCTGAAGAATCGGCGCGGTTACCATAAATATGACCAGCAGGACCAGCATGACATCTACCAGGGGAGTGACATTGATCTCCGACAGGGAAGTAGCTGTTTTGCCCTCCTGCGTCGTGAATGCCATTATCCGAAGCTCCTCTCCACAAGATTCACGAGCTCGGTCGAGAAGTCATCCATTTCAGACGCAACGTTTTTGATGCGGTGCACGAGTTGATTGTAGCCGATCACCGCGGGAATGGCTGCAAACAAGCCGGCTGCGGTAGCAAACAACGCGTCTGCAATGCCAGGGGCCACGGCTTGAATCGATGCCGTCTTTACCGAGCCGAGTCCGTTAAAAGCGGTGATGATGCCTACGACCGTGCCGAGCAGACCGATAAAAGGAGTGACGGATGCTGTGGTTGCGAGCCAGCTCATGCTCCTCTCGAGCACAGAGATCTCGGCTGCGGCCGCGCGCTGCAGCGTGCGCTGCACTCCGGCGAGATTCCGTTCCGTCAGTACCGGGTGGCCTGGATTGCCGGTTTCCTTGTCCTTGGAACTTTGCAGCTGCGCATTGAGTTCCAGATAGGCAGCAGCGAAGATTCCAGAGAGCGGCGTTCCCCGATAATTCTCACAGGCCTGATTTACTTCGCTCAGGCGTGCGGACTTGCGGAAGAGCGCGATGAAGCTCCGGCTTTGATGTTCAATCTGGCGGAAAGTCAGCCATTTCCGAACCATAATGGTCCAGGAAACAAGCGAAAACACCAACAGAACAACCAGGATCAAGGAGGCGAAGGGACTCGTGTGCAAGGCAAGCCAGAGAAAGCCTCCGGTATCCATGGCTCCGCCTTGAAGCGCCAAAGTAGAAGTGAAGTGTAGAATGATGCCTCCCTCCAAGGAAAGTCTATTCATACATGGCTATAAAACCCAGAAATATCATAGCTTACGGGCGAAGTCAAACGTAAAGCGCGCTCCGAACGGTGGCACGGAAAACGATGGTTCCATTGCTCACATCTGAATGGCGGATTCGCCGTGTCATCGAGCAAAACTCGCGAGCTAAAGCGAGATCTCGACCGGCCCTCCTCCTGTGTTAGACTAAACCAAGGGCAAGAAAAGTTTAACTTCTTTATCGTGCGCGAGGCGAGCCAATGCTTCGGTTCCTAAGAATACGGGATTTTGCGCTGATTCGGAACCTTGAGGTTGAGTTTGGGGATGGCTTGACCGTCCTGACCGGCGAGACCGGGTCAGGCAAGTCAATTCTGGTAGATGCAGTCGGTGTTCTCCTGGGTGCAAGATCTTCCCAGGAAATGGTGCGCACGAACTGCGAGATGGCAGTGCTGGAAGCGCTCTTCTCGGTAACAAGCAGATCGGTGGCAGAACGTCTATCGGCAGCCGGAATCGGCTCAGAGGAAGAGTCGGTGCTTATTCGGCGCGAGATCTCCCATAGCGGTCGCGGCCGTGTGTTCATCAACAACAGCCTGGCGACCCTGTCATTGCTCAAGACTATTGGAAGCGAGCTGGCGGACATCCATGGCCAGCAGGAGCACCAGGAGTTGCTCGATATGTGGACGCATCTGAAATGGCTGGACCGCTTTGGAAAAAACGACGCGGCCGTGGATGAAATCCGCGCCCTTTATGGCCGGATACACACGACCGCGCTCGAGCTGGATGGCCTGGCGATGGACGAACAGGAGCGCCAGCGACTGCTCGATATCCTGCGGTTCCAGGTAGATGAGATACAGCGTGCTAATCTTCGCGCCGGTGAAAGAGAGGAAATCGAAAACGAGCGCTCCATTCTGAGCAATCGGGAGAAGCTATTCGCGCTCGCGAGTGAAGCCTATGCGCTGCTTTATGAGAGTGAGCATTCGATTACGGGGCAAATAGACCGGCTCAAGCGCGTCCTCCAGCAACTGGCGGAATACGACTCGGGTTGGACCATTCACCTTGAGGCATTGCGGGATAGTCTGTATCGTTTGGAAGATGTCGCGTACGTTGCGCGCGATTACACAAGCAACGTCGATTTCAGTCCCGAACGCCTCGAGCAGGTGGAGCGTCGACTCTCCGATCTGGAACGATTGTGCGCCAAGTACGGCAAGTCGATAGATGAGGTGATGTCGTTTGCAGCGCAATGCGAAAAACGCCTGACTGAGCTGGAATCCTCGAGCGACACCTCCATGCGACTGTCTGCAGAGCTCGATGCCGACCTTAAGAAATACCTGGAGGCGGCGGAGAAACTGTCGGCGAAGCGGCACCAGGATGCCGTGCGCCTTGAACGAGAGATTCGGAAGGAGTTCCACGCCCTGGCCATGGAGAGGATGGATCTCAGCGTCCGAATGCGCGCTTCCGAGAGATCCGCCTCGACGGGAACCGGGCGCATCCCCCCTCAGTGTGGACCTGACGGCATCGATCAGGTAGAGTTCTTATTGGCCCCCAATCCGGGGGAGGAGATGAAACCTCTGGCCAAAATCGCCTCCGGCGGGGAGCTGTCGCGCATCATGCTCGCCATAAAGGCGCTTTGCGGCGGCAGCGAGGCAGGAAAGACACTCGTGTTCGATGAGATCGATGCAGGAATCGGTGGCCGCGTAGCCGAAGTGGTTGGCAGGCGGCTCCGCGAAGTTTCCGGCCATAACCAGGTTTTTTGTGTGACCCACCTGCCTCAGATCGCGGCCTTTGCGGGCGGACATTACAGCGTGTATAAGAAATCGAATGGAGAGCGGACGGAGACATTTATTGTGCCCCTTGATCAGCCGGCACGGGTTCAGGAACTGGCGCGCATGATGGGAGGCGAAGTGATCACGGAGACGACACGCCGCCACGCGCGCGAGATGCTGGAACTTGCAGGCAAGCAAAGCGGAAGGGAATCGCGCGCATAGACCATGTCCAGAAAGTATTTCATTGAGACTTTCGGATGCCAGATGAATGAGCTGGATTCCGAAAAGATAGCAGGGAACCTTCAACACTCGGGGCTGGAGCCGGCTGGGAATGCCGGCAGCGCGGATGTGGTCATTCTCAACACATGCAGCGTGCGCGAAAAGGCAGTTCAGAAGGTGTACGCCCGTTTGGGCACCCTGAAAAAAATGAAGTCCGCAAAGCAGGACCTGATCATCGGCGTGGTCGGCTGCATGGCCCAATTGGAAGGTAAACAAGTATTTACAAAGGCCCCTTTCGTCAATCTGGTCGCCGGACCGCAGAAAGGCCACGCAATTCCCGGCTTGATCGAGCGCGCACAGACCAATGGCGGGCGTGCCATCGATTTGCGCATGGACGACGATCCGGAGCCGCTGGAAAATGCCTACGTGCTGCGTGAGAGCCCGCGGCGCGCCGGCGTCACCATCAGTGAAGGATGCAACTGCCGCTGCAGCTTCTGTGTCGTGCCATTTACGCGCGGAAAACAACGCGACCGGGAAAGTGCCAATATCGTCCATGAAGTGGAGGAATTGGTCGCACAGGGATTTCTTGAAATCATGCTCCTCGGGCAGACCGTAAACGCATATCACGACCCGTCTTCTGACCGGCTGACGTTCGCCGGCCTTCTTCGGCGGCTGGCTTCCATCAAGGGTCTCAGGCGGATTCGTTTTACATCGCCTCATCCGAATTACTTCAACGACGACGTCATCGATGCGATTGATTCATGTCCACAGATTTGTAATCAGATTCACCTTCCTGTCCAGTCCGGGTCGACGAAAGTACTGCGCGCGATGCGTCGGGGATACTCACGCGAAGGCTACCTCGCGACCGTGGCGCGCATTCGCCGGGCCAGGCGGCCCATCGCGCTTTCCACCGACATCATTGTGGGTTTTCCTGGCGAATCCGACGCGGACTTTCGCGATACTCTTCGCCTGATCGATGAGGTACAATACGACTGTGTTTTTTCTTTCAAATACTCACCTCGACCAAATACCACGGCCCTGAAGCTGTGTGACGATCTCACCGATGAGGAGAAGGGAGACCGGCTGAAGATTCTGCAGGAAAATCAGAAGCTCATTCAATTCAACAGAAATGCAGCTTACCTGGGGCGGATCGTTGAAGTGCTGGTCGATGGCAAGGCAAAGAACAAGTTCCTGCTTGCAGGTCGCATGACCGATAACCGGATTGTCAACTTTGACGGCGCGGAAGACCTGATGGGGCAATTGGCAATGATCGAAATCACAGGTTTTGGGGCCAACAGCTTGAGCGGCACCTGGATTCAGTAACTATGGAGGGCGAATGAAAGAAATCGAGTTCAAGATAAAGGGATTGATGATGGACCCGTTGACCAATTCGCCGATTGTTGTGCTCCAGGATGCCTCCAGTGAGACTCTTCTCCCGATTTGGGTAGGCATTTTCGAGGCCAATGCCATTGCACTGCAGATTGAAAAGGTGGATACCCCGAGACCCATGACTCACGACTTGATCAAAGGCCTGCTCAATCATCTTGATGTCAGGGTTACCAAAATCGTCGTCACGGAGCTGAAAGACAATACATTTTATGCGATGATTTTTTTGGATATGGCAGGGAAAACCATCACTGTCGATTCGCGGCCATCCGACGCCATCGCTTTGGCACTGCGGACCGACTCACCCATTTTCGTCACCGATGAAGTACTCTCCAAATCATCCAGCACCTCAGCAGCCACGCCTTCCGCGGAGCGCAGCTCTCCGGAGGAGATTAAGCAATGGCTCGAAAACCTCAATCCTGAAGACCTCGGGAAGTACAAGATGTGATCCGCCGCCATGTTGGTGGTTCATATTGTAATCCATGTAGTTTCAATTGCTTACCCTAACAATATGCTCCCAGGAAACCAGGGGATCGTGACTCTTATGCCGGGGGTTCCCGGGTGTTGCCGTCATTCAAAGGATTTACCCTCTAGTTGACATAAGATATCTTATCAGAAGTAATATCGGGCTGGTCAAACATCCGTAACGGTTTTTGCTCGCTACCCTGCGGGAATCCAGCGGGTATGAACCGATCTTCTTGTCGGAGCATCCAACTGACCATGCCGGAAGGCAGCCTTACGATGCCGTCGCTTCCTCTAAACGATGCTGAGTCCCGCATTTTTCATCGGGAAGCATCCAGGTTCATGTTGGCGGTTCTTTACTGGCCATTCTTCCTATGCTAGGCTTCCCCGCAATGCGCAAGGTCGACAAACTGCTTCTTACGGCGATTATTCCTCCATTTTTAATCGGTCTGGCTGTGCTGACGTTTATTGTTTTTATGGACAGGCTCGGCCGCTTGTCGGAACTCCTGATCACTCGAAATGCGTCTGTCGAGACTGTCTTGGTCATTGCCAGTACCATTGCTCCTGGCGTGCTCATTTTTTCTCTGCCGCTTTCGTTTCTCATTGGGACCCTTATCGGACTTAGCGGGCTATCCGGAGAGAGCCAGATTACTGCGTTACGTGCCTGCGGTGTGTCGCTGCGGCGGATGTTGCGGCCGGTCGTTGGCTTGAGCATTTTGGTTGGACTCGTGACGGGTGTCATGTCTCTATATGTTCTACCCGAGACGAACGACATCTATGACAGCCTGAAAACCCTTGTCAGTGTGCGCCAGGCTACATCTCTGATCGTGCCGCGAGTCTTTAACGAAGAATTCTCGAACGTGGTTTTTTACCTTGACGATTTGTCGATCGACCGTAAGCACTGGGACCGGGTGTTTCTCGCCGATAACTCGGATTTGAAAAACCCGAGAATTGTGCTGGCCCGAGAAGGAACCTGGATCAGTGACCCTGGCGGCACCCGGCTGCAACTTCATCTCGAAAACGGCGCCATTTACGAAGTGAATCCGCAGGATCCAACAAAGGACAACATCAGCTTATTTGGCAGCACAGATCTGCCCATCAACCTTAACCATGGCGGGGCCACGGAAGCCGACAAAGGCGCGCGCAAAAAGAACCCCGCACAACAGACTACACTGGAACTTCTCCGCGGGTCGGCAGGGACCGATGCACAGCAACGGCGAGACGAGCTGGTCCAGCTTCATCAACGCCTCGCGCTTCCCTGTTCCGCATTGGGGTTTGCTCTGGTCGGGTTGTCCATGGGAATTCGCACTCGCAGAGGTGGCCGAACCTACGGATCGGTCATCAGCCTGGTGTTGGTGATGCTGTTCTGGGTGATTTTCTGGAACGGTTCACGCCTGGCCTCGGTGGGCGCACTGCCGTTATGGCTCGGAGTTTGGGGCGCGGACCTGATTCAGATTGGGGTTGGCCTAACATTGCTTGTAATTGCGGAACGGCACGGCCGCGTCCATCAGACGATCGTCGGCTGGCGCTTGAAAGCCGATGCGGAGCGTCTGGCGCGACGTTTACATCTCGGCTCCATCCGGGCTACCGTTCAGAAACTGGATGATTTTGCCATTTCATCCACGATACGGACCGCTCGCACGCGTCTTCCAAAAGTTCTCGACTCGTATATCAGCAGAGGCTTTTTGGCGTACTTTTTGTGGTCGGGGCTGGTTTGCTATTTGCTTTTCGTCGTTCTGACGCTGTTCGATTTGCTTGACGAGATTATTCGCAATCGAATCGCGGTGGTGATCGTCGTCCGCTATTTCATCTTTTTGACGCCCCAGATCCTGCTTTACGTGGTCCCGATGTCTGTTCTCCTCGCCATCCTCATCATGTTTGGGATCCTCGAAAAGGGATCCGAGGTAACCGCGATGAAGGCGGGCGGCTGGAGCTTGTATCGGATTTCCCTTCCTGTTTTCCTGATTTCGGGCTTCATCTGCGCCAGCATTTTCTTCATGCAGGACTACATCCTGCCGTATGCCAACAAGGAACAGGACGCGCTCCGAAATCTGATCAAGGCGAAGCCCGTACAAACCACCACGAAACCGCGGACATGGATCTTTGGAGAATCCGATCGCATATTCAATTACGATTACTTTGATCCCAACAAAGATGTCTTCATCGGCCTCAACATCTACGAGGTCGATCTCCGTCAGCAGGCGATCAAGCGCCGTGTCTATGCCAGACGGGCGACGATCGATCCTCAGGGCGAATGGACGCTGGAAGATGGGTGGGTGCGCAATTTTCAGCCTCGCCAAGTGGGGTTCGTCCCCATCAAGAAGGCTACCTTTGATTTTCCGGAAACGGCGAGTTACTTCGAGAAGGAAATCTTCGCTCCCAAGGAATCATCCAAGCTCACGTATCTGGAGTTAAGGAAGTACATTGATTACCTGAAGCAATCCGGCTATAACGCTACAGAATTGCTGGTAGAGCTTCACAAAAAGATCTCCTTTCCGGTGAGCTGTTTTGTCATGGCTCTGCTCGGAGTTCCCTTTTCCTTTTTCATGGGACGGAAGGGCGCCTTCTTCGGCATCACGGCAAGTGTTGCGATCGCGATGTCCTACTGGCTCGTATTCAATGTCTTCGAGCAGATGGGTGCGTATGGAATGCTATCACCGGTCCTCGCGGCATGGGCGCCGAATCTGCTGTTTGGAGCAGCCGGCCTCGCCATGTTGTTTACGATCAGAACCTGAGGCAGGCCAGGCAACACTGCTCGCCCCAAGCCAAATTCGAGATTCGAGATTCGAAATTCCAGATCGAGAATTTCGAATCTCGAATCTCGAATCATTGCATCCATCATGCTCTCGGATGGAAGCGCCGATAAACCTGCCTGAGTCTTTCGCGAGTAATATGAGTGTAGATCTGCGTGGTTGAAATATCCGCATGACCCAACATAACCTGCACCGATCTCAGGTCGGCGCCGTTCTCCAGCAGATGGGTAGCGAACGAATGCCGCAGCATGTGAGGACTGAGCGGCTTCCGAATGCCTGCCTTTCTGCCGTAGGCACGCAGTTCTTTCCAAAACCCCTGGCGCGTCATGGGGGAACCTCTGCGGGTCACGAACAGAAAGTTGTTTTGGCGAAGCTTGAGAAGTGACGGGCGGGCGGTATGCAAATATTCCTTCACCCACCGCACAGCTTCGGCTCCGATCGGCACAATTCGCTCCTTGCCTCCCTTCCCCATGCAGGAAAGGACACCCAGGTCAGCGTCCAGCTGTACTATTTGAAGGCGAATGAGCTCGCTCACGCGCAAGCCGGAGGCGTACAGCACTTCAATCATGGCACGGGCGCGCATGCCTTGCGGTGTTGTCACGTCGGGAGCGAGCAGCAGCATCTCGACCTCCTTATTGGTGAAAAATCGCGGTAGAGGTTTCATGGGGCGAGGCGACTCGAGGTTTTCGCTCGGATCAACCGCGATCACGCGGTCGCCCGTGAGATAGCGATAGAAACCTCGTGCCGCATTCAAGGCCCGCGCTGCGGATCGAGACGACAGTCCCCCGAGCCGGAGAGCCTGGCTCCAACGGACGATCTCATCGCGTCCCATCTGAGTTAGGGAGAGCCCTTCTCCATCGGCGAACGCCTCGAGCTTCCTAAGATCCCGAAGGTAGGCAATGATGGAATTCTGCGCCAGCCCTTTTTCGACGCGCAGGTACACCTCGTATTCCGCCAGCCAGTTGCGCTTCATAGCAGTTTTCCTGCAGCTCGCAACACAATCTGAGAAAGCTGCCTTGCCTCGTCAACCTGAACCAGGCGCAGCAGGGGCAGAATGCTTGCCATGCCGACGCCGATCGCGATACCCAGGTGCAGGAGAAGTCCGAGTGTGCCGTTCGAGGGAAAAACGCGCAGCGCGCCGTAATAAGCCAGGAGCGCTGCTGATCCCATGATCAGTGATGCGCAAACAACGCGCAGGTAGATCCACAATTCCCCCCAGCCCCATTGTACCCCTGTACGTCTGCTGAAACTTCGAGTAAGCAATACAAGGTTGAACCAGGATGCGACGGCTGTTGCGAGGGCGAGCCCGAGGAAGCCGAGCGCCCCGATGAAAAGAAAATTGAGTCCGATTTTGACTCCCACGGTGGCCACGCTCAGGCGCACGGGCGTTTTCGTGTCGCTCAAAGCATAGAAAGTCGGCACGAGAATCTTGACCCCGGAATATGCAAAGAGAGCCAGAGAATAAAAAAGCAGCGCTTGACTGGTAAGCTCGGTATCGGCCGGAAGAAATTTCCCTCGCTGGTAGAGCAGCGCGACCACCTCGTGGCGAAACAGAATCAGACCTACTGTTGCGGGAAATGTCAGGCATGCGGCGAGTCGCAGGCTGGACGTGACGGTGCGGGAGAGCTTTCCTATGTGGTTGCGAGCCGCGTGGAAGGAAACGGCAGCAAGAGACGAGGTCGCGATGGCCACGGCGAACAAGCCAATAGGAAGCTGAATCAGCCGGAAGGCATAATTGAGGTAGGACACCGGCCCATTTCCAAAGTGCGAAGCGAGGTGCGTGTCGACTGCGATGTTGACCTGTGTGGCGGATAACCCGACAAGCGCCGGCAGCATGAGCATCGCGATCTGTCTAACGCCGGGATCGCCGAAATCGACCAGCGGTCGAAATCGAAAGCCAAGCCGATACGCCGAAGGCACCTGGATCAAGAACTGGCTCGCTCCTCCCACTAATGCGCCGATTGCCATAGACACCACGGGTGCCAACCCGAGACCCGGCATCAGCGGAGAGAGAAAGACTCCGGCCAGGATCGAGCATATGTTGAATGCGGAGGGCGCCATCGCGGGGACGAAGAACTTGCCGCTCGCGTTCAGCATGGCCATGACAGCTGCCGCCAGAGCCACGCAAAGCAGGAAGGGCGACATAATGCGCGTCATCTGAACCGTCAGCTCGAACTTTCCGGGACTTGAAGAAAGGTCGCCCGCGAAAAGGAAGACAAACCAACGGGCGCCGAAATAGAACAGGAGTGTAATTGCTGACAGGACGATGGCCAAGGCGTTTGTGACCCGGCTGGCCAGAAGCCACGCCTCTTCTTTGCCTTTCTCGGTAAGGCGACGCACCAGGGTGGGAACAAATGCTGAACTGAGGGCACCTTCGGCGAATAGGTCCCGCAACAGGTTTGGAATTCGAAAGGCGATATTGAACGCATCCGTGTAGTAGCCGGCCCCAAAATACCCGGACATAATCATTTCGCGACCGACGGCCAAAACCCGGCTTATGATCGTCGCGGCGGTGATGGATCCCGCGGCGCTCAACAAATTCGTATTGTCAGTTGAATAAAACTCAGCCAAAGAGCTTGATGTCGATTCCGCTTGCCCGATAGAGGTCATCAATCCGCAGACCGTTCCTTGACTGGCTAGATCAGCTATACTACCATAACCGCGCAATGCGGCAATGCGTTGATTCGTTTAGCTTTCTTGGGCAAGGGAGCGCGCGTTCACACGCGCTGCCCGTTGCGGCGTCGCTTTTCTGCGAATTGAATTAAGCCATGAAACTTTCAGAAATTGCCACCAGACTCGGCTGCCGAATGCAGGCCGAAAACGATGTTGAAATTCTTGGAATTGCCGGGATCGAAGAGGCGGGGCCAGGTGAGCTCACCTTTGTCTCCAATCGAAGGTATGTTCAACACATCAAGCACACAAAAGCGTCGGCGATTATCCTCGACCTCGACTTGCCGGAGGTGCCAATTCCGAGCCTCCGAACGACAAATCCTTATCTCGCTTTTGCGCACGCTCTAGAACTCTTCTATGAGCCGATCGTTCCTGAGAGTGGCATTCACCCTTCCGCGGTTATTGCAGCCGGCGCGCGCATCGGTCCGGGAGCGAGCATTGGCCCCTTTGTGGTCATCGGAAACGGATGCATACTGGGGGCTCACGCCACCATCTACCCTCATGTCGTTCTTTATCCCCGCGTTTGCCTTGGAGATGACGTGATTCTTCACGCCGGCGTCGTGATCCGTGAATTGTGCCAGATTGGCAATAGAGTGATCATTCAAAACGGTGGCGTTATCGGCAGCGACGGGTTCGGGTTCGCTCCGGTGGGAGATGGAACCTACTACAAGATCCGCCAGACGGGCCGCGTCTTGATCGACGACGACGTCGAAATCGGAGCGAATACCACGATCGATCGCGCCGCGGTCGGGGACACCAGAATAGGACGCGGCGCCAAGCTGGACAATCTGGTTCAGATCGGGCATGGAGCTCAAGTAGGAGAGAACTCAGTTCTGGCCGCGCAGGTCGGCGTGGCGGGCTCGACCAAGCTGGGAAGAAATGTTCAGGCGGGCGGACAGGCAGGCTTCGCGGGCCACCAGGAGGTTGGTGATGGGGCTGTCATTACCGCTCAGAGCGGCGTACACGGAGAAATTGACGCGGGTGCAGTGGTCTCGGGCAGCCCGGGGTTTGACAACGAGCTCTGGCGACGTTCGGTTTTGATTTTTCAGAAGCTTCCGGAATTGTACCACCAGGTTCGCGCTCTCGAAAAGGCCGTGGAGGCATTGAAGGCGCAACTCTCCGGACGTGACGCGAATACACCGCGATAGGCAACTCTTTGATTCAGGAGACTCTTCAGATGACGAAGAAATATGTTTATGTTTTTGCGAACGGTAAGGCAGACGGGCAAGGCGATATGAAGGATTTGCTGGGCGGCAAGGGAGCAGGCCTGGCGGAGATGACGAATGCAGGCTTGCCCGTGCCTCCCGGGTTTACGATTACTACCGAAGGCTGCAACGCGTACCTGGCTTCCGGCGAGAAATTTCCCGACGGCATGTGGGAACAAGTTCTTGCCGCTCTTGCTCAGGTCGAAGATGCCACCGGCAAAAAGTTCGGTAGCTCGTCCAACCCACTGCTGGTTTCGGTCCGGTCGGGCGCAAAGTTCTCAATGCCGGGAATGATGGACACTGTTCTCAACCTGGGCCTTAACGAGTCGACACTGCAAGGCCTGGCGAAGCTGACGGCGAACGATCGATTCGCCTACGATGCCTACAGGCGCTTCATCCAGATGTTCGGGAAAATCGTGCTCGGGGTCGACGCCGAGCTGTTCGAAAAGGCGCTCTCGGCCGCAAAGCGCAAGGCACGCGCCAAACTCGACACCGATCTCACCGCGAGCGATCTCAAGCAGGTATGCCAGGAGTTCCGTCAGATCGTTCGCCGGCAAACCGGAAATGATTTTCCGGAAGATCCGCAACGCCAACTGCAGGAAGCCATCAAAGCTGTTTTTCGTTCCTGGAACGGAGATCGGGCCAAGGCCTACAGGCGCCGGGAGCACATTGCCGATGATTTGGGTACGGCGGTCAACATCGTGACAATGGTGTTCGGCAACATGGGCAGTGATTCAGGCACGGGCGTGGCTTTCACGCGCGATCCCGCTACCGGGGCGAAAGAACTCTTTGGAGACTATCTGACCAACGCGCAGGGTGAGGATGTCGTAGCTGGTATTCGCACTCCGAAACATATCAGAGAGTTGGAACACGACATGCCTGAGATTTACGCGCAATTTCTGGAGGTCGCGAAAAAACTCGAGAACCATTATCGCGATATTCAGGACATGGAATTCACGATCGAGCGCGGCAAGCTCTGGATGCTTCAAACAAGAAACGGCAAGCGAACGGGACCGGCCGCCATCAAGATTGTCGTCGACATGGTTCGGGAAGGATTGATCGATGAGAAGACCGCCGTTCTAAGGGTGCCTCCAAGCGACCTGGACCAACTCCTGCACAAGACGATTGATCCCAAGGCCAAGCTCAACATTCTGACCAAGGGGATCAACGCCAGTCCCGGCGCCGGTTCCGGACGAGTCGTTTTCACTCCGGAGGAGGCGGAGGCGATGGCTGAAAAGAAAGAAAAGGTCATCCTGGTGCGGAGAGAGACCTCGCCTGAGGACGTGCGCGGCATGGATGCCGCCCAGGGAATTCTGACCTCGACCGGAGGGCCGACGAGCCATGCCGCGGTTGTGGCGCGCGGATGGGGCAAACCTTGCATCGTAGGGGCCGGTGCCCTCAACATCGACTACGATAAGAATGAATTCACCGTGAACGGTACGCGCGTGCGCCGCGGCGATTGGATCACTGTGGATGGAACGACCGGGAACGTCATTCTGGGCCAGGCTCCTCTCGTGGATCCCGAGCTGGGGGAAGATTTCAAGCTGCTGATGTCATGGGCGGACAAGTATCGCCGGCTTGGGGTCCGCACCAACGCCGACACCCCTGGAGATGCCCGGGTGGCGCGAGGTTTTGGCGCTGAAGGAATCGGGCTGTGCCGTACGGAACATATGTTCTTTGAAGGAAATCGCATCGATCTCATGAGGCAGATGATTCTCGGCTCGCTTGATTACAAACGGATCGAGAAGAGTTTGGATGCGCTGGCAGAGGAACTCAAGCGCAATCTCCCGGCCGATAAACGCAAGGAGTTGTTGCATCAGCGAAAGCAGCTTCAGAAAGAAATTGTCGAACCCAAGAAGTTATACATAGGCGGTCTCGATCAGCTCTTAAAGCTTCAACGCAAGGATTTCGAGGGAATCTTCACCGCCATGGATGGCTATCCGGTGACCATACGCACGCTCGATCCGCCGCTGCATGAGTTCCTTCCCCACACGGAGGAAGAAACGCGCAAGCTGGCGCGCAAACTAAAGGTGCGGCCGCAGCATCTGTGGGAACGGGTTCAATCGCTCCACGAAGCCAATCCAATGCTGGGTCATCGCGGCTGCAGATTGGGAATTGTCTTCCCGGAAATCACGGAGATGCAGGCGCGCGCCATTTTTGAAGCCGCCGTTAATGTCAAGAAGCGAGGCATCAAGGTATTGCCCGAGATCATGATCCCGCTGGTTGCGGATCAGGCAGAGCTGAAATTGCAGGCGGATGTAGTGCGCCGGGTTGCCGGTGAAGTTTTTGCGAAGGCCTCGCAAAAACTTGATTATCTGGTCGGCACCATGATTGAACTGCCTCGCGCGGCGCTTACTGCCGACAAAGTCGCTGAAGTAGCCGAATTCTTCTCCTTTGGCACAAACGACCTCACGCAGACCACGTTCGGGATTTCGCGTGACGATTCAGGCAAGTTCCTGCCTTACTACATCGACCATCGGATCTTCAAATACGATCCCTTTCAAGTGCTCGACCGCGAAGGAGTAGGCCAGTTGGTCAGGATGGGCACGGAGAAAGGCCGTAGTACAAGGAGCAATCTGAAAGTGGGGATTTGCGGAGAGCATGGCGGCGAGCCCTCGTCAGTGATTTTCTGTCACTCCGTGGGGCTCAATTACGTATCCTGCTCGCCCTATCGGGTGCCGATCGCTCGTCTCGCTGCAGCCCATGCGGCGCTTGGCTCAGAGGGCACCGTTTCGCGCACCGCTTAGGGGAATGGTGAGTGCCGAGGACTGAGTGCTGAGCGAGCCCGACGGGGCTTTGACTCGGCACTCAGAAGCCGGCGCTTCTTTGAGACTCTTGGAGTCTTCGAGGTTCGTCTTGCCATTCAATCATGCCATCCGAATCTCAGAAAATGCTAAACAGCCACCAGAGTCCGGCACATATGGTAATTAGTCGTAATACTCGAGTCCGAGGTGCGTGATCAGCTCCTCGCCTCGCAGGTAGCGCAGTGTATTCTTCAGTTTCATCAGTTGAATAAACAAGTCGTGCTCCGGATAAAGTTCGGGGGCGCACATCGGGCTCTTGAAATAAAAAGAGAGCCATTCCTGGATCCCCTTCATGCCGCACCGATGAGCCAGGTCCATAAACAGCACCAGGTCAAGGACGATCGGCGCCGCCAGTATGGAGTCGCGACACAGGAAATCCACTTTGATCTGCATCGGGTACCCAAGCCAGCCGAAGATGTCGATGTTGTCCCAGCCTTCC
>JBEKIX010000048.1:0-21834 GCA_050011535.1 Acidobacteriota bacterium | reverse complement strand
CCCTAAAGCCCATGGAGGCGGCAGCCAAGGCAAACAAGCAAACCCTATCAGAATGGATTCGGAGAACAGTTCATGCCGCAATCTCGCTGGAATGACAATTTCAAATTAGGACACTACCATGAAGATCGACTCACGAATTGTCGGGGATATACACTTTCTGGACTGCAGCGGCAAAATCACCCTGGGCGAGGGGACGATGGCAGTTCGAACAACTGTTGGTGATATCCTGAAAGGCGGCGGGAAAAAGATCGTCCTCAATTTAGCCGATGTGATCTATATCGACAGCTCGGGAGTTGGCGAATTGGTGAACACGTACACCACAGTTGCCGCGCACGGAGGCCAGTTAAAGCTCCTAGGCCTGACGAAGAAGGTACGTGAGGTGCTGGCAATCACGAAGCTCCTGACGGTGTTCCAGGTATTCGATAGCGAGCCGGCCACTATCGCCAGCTTTGCTTGATCAGGAGGCGATTGGCCAGAACCGGGTGGCTGACTCTGATGTATCCGCAGAATCAATGACTGACTCATGTTGTGCCGACTGTTTGCGCCGGGCTACCTTTCACACGGGAATCCTGTGCGCACGGACGATAAACCTCTTGGGCGCGGGTCCGACAAAATAGAATGGATAACAAGTCACCAGCGTCAGAATTGCATCATCGGAATTGTCCAGTACTTCCGTGTCCTCCGGCTCGACCACTTTGATAGAGTCCACCAAATATCGGTAAGATCCGCTTAAAGTTGTCAACCTGATTTCATCATCCTTACGGATATTGAGCAGCGGTCTGAAAAACGTGTCCCGGTGTCCCGTGATCGCGACGTTCCCTTGCTGGCCCGGCAGCGCAGTGCCGGGAATATGCCCGACCGCCCGTCGCAATGTCCTTGCGTCTGTGCCTTCCATGATCATTGCAGCAAGGCCGATTGCGCTTATCTCGATTCGCCCCAACGGAGTACCTCCCGTTCCTGCCATGTCCATACGCTCAGCTCTCACGGGGTCCGCTTCTGCCGGTTTTAAAGAAATGGAGGATCCATGCAGGGGTTGATCGCCGATGATTGGCGGCTTTAATCCATTTAATGCCTGTTGAAATCGCCGGGATTGATCCGCCTGAAAGAGCCGCGCGTCGACCAGTACGAAGCCGACGTAACCCAGGGCAAGGATGCCGACGGCAAAAAAGACATATCGGCTCCAACGGAGACACGAATTATTTCGGGTCGCAACAGGCATCAGGAATTTAGTTCGGATCTTCATTGGGTTGCTCGGCTGCCGGCAAGGGTTGAGGTTTCAAGAGTGCATAGTAACCGGCGCGGGTGCGGACGAGCAGGTGCCGGCGTTCCGGTGCTCCGGCTTTCACTTGTATAACCCGATAGCTTCCATCCTGCTTTTTGTTTGTGGATAGATAAGTGATGGAATACTGGTTACGAATATCGCGAGCGATTCGTTTGCAAATAGAGATAATCTCCGCGGTCGAACCCGGCAAGAAAGACTCGCCACCTGTGGCTTTTGCAAGCTGCTCGAGCGCACGAACATTCCGGTCGGGATCGTTCTCATCGAAAATGCCTATGGTATAGATAATTGCATCGGACCGGCCAGCCATGGACAGGATCTCGGCCAATTTATGTTTGCTGGCATTGTCCCCCCCGTCGCTGATCACGATCAGCACCTTCTTGTCCCGATTGCCCTGCTCCAGGTGATGGAGCGCAGCGGCTACAGCATCGTAGAGCGCCGTCCTGCCATCTGCAGTAATTCTAGACAGCGCAAACTCCAATTGATCCATTTTGTCCGTGAACGGCATGTTGTCTGGAAGGCCGAACGATACATTTTCATTGAAATTAACCACGAACATCTGATCCTCGGGATTGCTGGAGTGTGCAAACGCCAGGGAAGAGACAATTACTTCACTGCGCCTCGGTCCCATGGTTCCACTATTATCGATGACCAAGCCCACTGTGACCGGGATGTCTTCGCGACTGAAATATTCAATTTGCTGGGGAATTCCGTCCTCGTAAACCTGAAAGTCCTCTTGGACGAGTTCCGAAACCGGAATACCCTTCCGGTCGCTCACGGTCGCATGTAAAACCACCGTGTCCACCGATACGCTGACAGTGTATGGGGCGCCCTGGCTGCTCTGCGACAGCGAGTGCTCCTGATGCGGGAGCACGCCTGACACAACAACCAGGGAAAAAAGCGCGACCATACACCAACTTGTGGAGGCATTATTTCCTGTTGGTGCGGAATTTGTTGGCATGGGAGTGCTCCTTAGTCAGTCCCGCCCAATTGTATAATCAGGGTTCTTGAACCCTGCGGCCTTCGAGGACAGGTAAGTGTCACCTGCCCCCCTTTACACCCATAAGGCCCGATCGGATTTTGTCAGGATCTGAAAACTGGCGCCCTGGGCGTCCTCAACAGATCCCTTTTGACGCAAGCATTCACTCGCCTGCTCAAGCAAGCCGCTTGGGAATTAACGAAAGAACGGCGCCTGCGGCAAGTGACAACAACCCCATTAATCCCAAAAGTGGCAACAGGCTGGCCGTTTTGGGTAATGTCTCCTTAGCCGAGGCTGTCTCCACGGGCGGGGGCTCAACGACTTCAGTCATCGCGACCACTTTTCCGGTAGGTGTGACAGCCTCGATGGGCGCTTGCTTCAAAGCAATTACGGGCGGTTCATCTGCCGATTTTACCGGCTGGGTGAGGTTCACGGCCAGTTCTGTAGGCATCGCGAGAACCGGCACATTTGTCCGTTTTGCCAGTTCAATAGCCCTTGCCTTTGGATAGACAAATTCCTGACCCCATTGGTTCCCAGGATAAAACCAGGCCCTGATGGCTTCCGGCTGACCGGCCGCCCTCTCCTTAAACGTTATGACCGTTTTGTTGGTCGAATGCAGACGGTAATTTGGAATCGCAAGGATGGTTGAAAATACATGGTCTTGACGTTCGTTGAAGATTTGAACGATGTGCCGGTCGGATATCGAATCCAACAGCTTGAAGACGTACGTACCAGCAGGCAGGACCTGAGCTCCTACACCCGGAATCTCGACCGGCTGGTTGAATGTCACTCGAGTTACCTTGTTCCAGTCATCGGCCTTCGCCCCGCGCGGTAACGCCAGTGCCACCAGGACGAAACAAACGACCATCGCCCCAACTTTGAATCGATTCATTTTGAACTCCTCTTGGTAAATTGTTGAACCACTTATCTCAGTTACACAACACCCGCCGCCTCAAAGAAGCCGAAGGACCTTTTTTCCCAAACCTCTCTTCATTCGGGTGAACACTCTGCTCTTCCACCTGACACCTGCCTGGTTTCTGCTGGCAGTCCTTCGAGGCTCCCTTCTTATACCTTGTGGCATTTCGTGTGTCAGTTCAGTACTGCTCACGCGGGTGATCAATACTGCTCTCCGCAAATGAGGAGGGACGGTGCGCATACGAAGGGATCCTAGAGCTTTTTCAAGCCCGGGAGTCCGAGTAATTCGATCTTACAGATCGGTGGCTGTCCTTCCCCAAAAGACAAAGGGTTGTGATGGACGCCAGGTCGGCAAGGGCAACACCGCCCAATCGATCAATCAGCTTTTGGGAAACCACTCATGATCGTGTCTGTTCTGATCGTTGAGGTAATAAGGTGTCCAGGGAATGGCATTCAGCCGATTGCCATTAATTTGCTGGGCACCCTGCCCTGTTAAAGCAGCGCGTGCCGGCGATAGAACCAGGATTTAACCGCCTGCACCAGCAGCAGGTAGGTCGCGGCAAGAAACGCGATCGCACCCAACAGCGGCGCCGGCGGCGCGATAAACCCCAGCAGGCTCCCGAGCGGCGTGTACGGCAACGCAACGGCGATAGCGACGACGGCTAATACGCCTATGACCAGCGGGCGGCTGGGCCGGCTCTTGAGCGGGTTGCCTGCCGTCCGGATTACAAACACAACCAGCGTCTGTGTCGCCAGGGATTCCACGAACCACCCCGTGCGGAACAGCGTCGCATTCGTGGAAGCATGGAATATCCAGAGCAATACTCCAAAAGTCAGGAAATCGTAGATCGAGCTGATGGGACCGATGATCATCATGAACTGGCGAATGAACGCGATCTGCCATCGCTTGGGCCGGTGCAGCAGGGCGGGATCGACATTGTCGCTGGGGATGCTGATCTGCGAGATGTCATACAAAAAGTTGTTCAGCAGAATCTGCGTGGGCAGCATAGGAAGAAATGGAAGGAAGAGCGACGCCGCGGCCATACTGAACATGTTGCCGAAATTCGAACTGGTGCCCATGATGATGTACTTCATGATGTTGGCGAAGGAGCGCCGCCCCTCGATTACCCCGTCGTTCAAAACCGCCAGATCCTTTTCCAGCAGGATGATCTTTGCCGCGTCCTTGGCCACGTCCACGCCGTTCATTACTGATATGCCGACATCCGCCGTGTGCAGCGATGGAGCATCGTTGATACCGTCCCCCATGTACCCGACGACGTGCCCACGCGCCTTCAAAGCGAGGATGACCCGGTTCTTCTGCTCGGGCGATACGCGGGCGAAGATGGCGTCATTCTCCGCCTGGTAGGCCAGGGCGGCATCGTCCATGGTATCGACCTGGTTTCCGGTGAGAATGCAGTCTGCCGGCAGCCCTACGTCGTGGGCTACCTTCTGCGTCACATATTGGTTGTCACCGGTCATGATGACCACGGAGATGCCATTCTTTTTCAGCGCTTCCAGAACGGAATGAATCCCCTCCTTGGGCGGATCCAGGAATGCCGCGAACCCGGCCAGCGTCATATCCCGCTCATCCGCCGGCGTGTAGACTTCCCGTTTATCAACTTTCAGCACTGCTACCCCAAGGGTGCGGTAACCGTCGGCGCTCAGCTTCTTAAACGTCTCCGCCGCCTCAGCCCGTCGGCTTTCATTGAACGGCTGGGGTGACCCATCGATGTTCACGCTTTGGCAGATGCCCAGGATGCCCTCTGCCTCGCCCTTGGTAATGAGGAGGTGCTCGTCACCGTGTCGCACCACCACCGAAAGGCGCTTGCGGTTGAAGTCGAAGGGGATCTCGTCCACTTTGACATACTCCACAACCTTAGGACGCTCGTGCTTCAAGACGGCATCGTCAAGCGGGCTCTTGATACCCGCTTCAAAGTAGCTGTTCAGATAGATGAGACGCAGAACGTTGTCATCCTCCTTTCCCTGGACATCCACGTGCCGGTCAAGCACGATCTCCCCTTCGGTCAGTGTGCCCGTCTTGTCGCTGCAGAGGATTGTCACGCTGCCGAAATCCTCGATCGCCGCAAGTTGCTTGACCAGAACCTTCTTTTTGGTCATCCGTCTTGCCCCCTGGGCCAGGGTGACAGTGATGATCATTGGCATCATCTCAGGGGTCATCCCCACCGCCAGTGCAACCGCAAAGAGGAAGGACTCCAGCAGCGGACGGTGGAAGTAGAGGTTGACCAGCAGGACGAAAAGCACAAGCAGCATGATTACCCGGGTGATCATCAGCCCGAAGTGACGTATGCCACGGCCGAACTCGGTTTCCGGCGGCCGCGCAGCCAGACGCTGCGCGATCCCTCCGAGTGCAGTATCTCGGCCTGTGCTGACGATGACAGCGGTGCCCATTCCTGTCTGAACCGCGGTGCCCAGGAATACACTGTTGCTCGCATCGGCAATAGCGTGCTTCCCCTCCGGAAGATCATGCGCTGCCTTCTCAACGGGCAGCGACTCCCCGGTGAGCGCTGACTCGCGCACGTGCAGATCCTTCACATCCAGCAGACGGGCGTCCGCCGGCACAAGGTCTCCGGCATTAAGCCGGACGATATCCCCCGGGACCAGTTCTGCTATCGGAAGCTCCTGTTCCCGTCCGTCACGCATCACGGCGGCGGTTATGGCAACCTGTTTGCGAATCTCTTCCACCGCGTGTCTAGCCTGGAATTCCATGAAGAAGTTCAGCAGAACGCTGAGGAGGACGATGGCGATGATGATTAGCCCACCGACCTGGTCCCCCAGTGCCAGTGATATGCTGCTGGCAACGACAAGGATGATGACCAGGGGATTGGCAAAGAAGCGGAGGAAGGCGAGCAAGCCTGCAAAGCGCGACTCTTGCGCCATGCTGTTCGGACCATAAAGACGCAACCGCTGTTTCGCCTCGCTGCCGGTCAGTCCGGCCGGAGTCGCCTGCAGCAGTTGGAGCAAGTCCTGCAACGGCTTGTCCCAGAAGCCCGCCAATTTTTTTTCTCTTTTTTCCACATCAGTTTCCATACAAGGTCCTCTCGTCGCCGCCCCATTGTAGCTTATGTCTGTCCTCAGAGCCGCTGTGAGCAATAGTGAACAGCGCTGTGTATGGTTGTGAACAGCTTTTGTCCTGGAAATCGGCAATACTGATCATCTTGCGGTGGAGATGGATTCCGAATCCCCGGCGCCCAAGGCGACACCCAGATCGAGTTCGGTTCATGCTGGCGAGAATTCATTTCGAAATAGTGGAGCTGTTCACCACGGGCTGCTAGCCCTCCTCTGGAGGAATTCCTATGAATGAGGGCCTGGAACCTAAACTGATTAAGGATCATTCCTTGATGCGGTGGATCGTTATGTGTGGCGCCATGCTGCTCATCGCCTTGCTGTTCGGCGTCGTCCCAGTGCTTATTTCCTATCGTAAGATCATGAGCGTATGAATCGGCCCTCCTTCGCCCAAATAGCGGCTGGTGCCTAAGTGTCAATCCACCGGCCCTTGGAGTGTCTCTTCACCCGCCAGCCGTCGCACGGGACCTGTGCATCGTCCCCGCCTGGACCAGGATGCCTATAACAGCCAAAACCGCAAACAGCAACGGAAGCGCATGACTCTGAAAAGTGATACTGTGGACAATCAACGACGCGCCACTCAAGGATGACAGCACGATCAGCCCCCAATCGAAAAGAACGAACAACAACACTGCGCCGATTATGCCGCCGAGGATGTAAGGCACGGAGAATGCCGTACCTTGTGTCCCTGCTAACGCCTTGGGAAACAAAGCGGCCGCGCGTAATAGTTCGACAGTGATGTAACCGCCGATGACAAAACCGGCGATTGCGATGGCCACCTTCTGCAGGAATATGGCGATCACAGCGCCAAGGATGCCGGCTGCGATCGCGATCAAGAGTTTCGTACCTTGGGGGCCGGCAACGAACCGCTGGGCAATCTCCATCCCAACCAAGAATCCAGCCACACCCACAAAGAGCCAGAACAGTCTGCGGCCGAGGAATAGGAGCACGATGCCCAGCAGGAGGTATACGAGTGCCATTTGGTTCATATTATTTTTCCTCCGAGTTTCTGAAGTGGAAACAAAAAAGCGAGGGAAAGCGAAGATTCGCCATTGGCGGTTGATCCCACTCAATTTCTGCCCATCGGCCCTTGTCGAAGCTGCCTAAAACATTCATACTTTGACCATGACACTAAAGAATACTGCATTTCTGGCACTTGTGGGAATGGTCCTGGTAACGATCCTTTTGATCGCGGGTCTGATCACCGATGTATTGGGCGTTGTGCGAGGTTTGATTCCTGCGATGAGGCTGTTGACATCCTTTATATACGCCTTCGCTGGACTGAGTGTTGTGGTTTTCCTGTACGCGTTTCACAAAGCGCAGTCTTGAATCTCGCCGAGACGTCCATGCCAATCCAGAAATGGATACGCGTCTGCTTCAGCACCGGCGCAGAGAACAGCAGCGCGAAGCGCTTGCCCTTTCCGGGCATCCGAAGATCCTCATCGATTGTGCCCGCGAAAATCAGCGTAAATCCGCGGTCAAATTCAATTTCGAGTTATTGGTCGATTCCAATTTCGGAAACCGGGCTTATTCATGAAATGACTGACCCGCGACCGGGTTGTGCACCGAGCGCCATAATGCTAATGCCGATTTCGTGCGTGTGCCAGCTTACCGCGTATGCCATGATGCTGAAAAACCCAAAGCGCGCCGGTCCTTCAACCCCACTGCCAGCAGATAATGGGAATCATTGGGGCTGTATCGTGGAGATGGGACATTCGTAACGGGATATTCCACTATTAGCTGTTGCCTCTCCGGGCAGTTGGGACAGAGAACGTTTCGTACCAGAAGCCAGTAAGCTTTGCCTTTTGGCCTGTCGACCGCAGCCATCGCCTGAGCAACCTGCTCCGTGCTATTCATCAACCCGCTCAGTTCCTCAGTTCCGTCCTCGTGAACAATTCTGATCTGATATTCATTGCCGTGGTTGTGCGCCATATATGTTCTCCCTAGCGCCAGGATGGTTTCGAATTTGCTGGAGGAGCTCCACAACTTTTCCAAGCCGCGATCGCCGGCTTGGCACAGTGAAGTTCCGGGGTTAGAACGCCGGGATAGGTGAAGCACGATGCTCTTGATGGTTGTTGACGTAGAGTATGTGCTTGTGGAATTCCATATCACACCTACCGCGTCGGAAGAGAGTGCTGTGGGCGGTTATTGCGCGAGTTGCGCTCTGATTCGGCGATGAAGTTCAACGCATAACGCTATTTATTGGTAGGATACACCTGTGGGATTCCCGGAGCAATACGAAATAGTGAGCTAGTGTGCCGTGCAGCAACCTTCAGCCGTCCGGGAGGCGAACCACGCCGCGCAGTCCCTCCTGGATTAAGCTCAACCCGGCAGAGCCGATCAGCCGCGCCGCAGGGGTGGACATGTAACCCTTAAGCGGTTCGTATTTGGTCTTTTATATATTGCGACATAAATCCACTACAAGCAAAGATGCGCAGAATCGAGGTTCCTAGGCCCGAAGGGCCGGCAGTGGCTAGGCCCGGCCGTCAGGCCAGGATAGGATTGCGGAGAGATCGAGCGCCGAAGGCGCGGCACGACTGGCGATTCAAGTGCCGCACCTTCGGTGCTCGACTGGGACCATCCGTTACCCCGGCCACACGGCCGGGGTTATTTCCTGGCGGCCCTTCGGACCTCTGTTTCACGACATTCATTTATGACGCTCTGTATAGCATACATTTGCTGTTGCTAAGAACTGATTTAGGTTTAACATAACAAGGATTCCCTCACTCGGACGTAATTCTGTTTTCCTGCTTCGGCGGGCTGAATTAGGTAGTTGATTCATTCGGCGCTTCTGCTATTGATAGAGATCGGACATCGCTGTGGCTGCTGTCAACGGCATGGATGTCCTCCTTATGTGGAACTTCACCCATATGAATAACCCATTCACTCGCATTATGGTCCGGCGGATCGTCGAGGACGAGGGATACTCATGTCCCGAAATCTGTTCGCCTGAGGAATTGCTGGGGATCGACAAATGAAAGACCCGATTGTTGAAGAAGTCGGGAAATATCGAATGGAGCACACCCGGAAATTCGGCGGTGTGAAGGAAGACTATTTCGCCGTCCTGTATTTGGCTGACCGGATCCCTTAGGTCCGGATTCGTTCGCTCAGCGTTTTAAGTCCTGGGAAGATGGTAGCTGCGATGCGTCCCACCCGCCGCCAAGGGCCTGGATCAAAGACACGCTTGCGACCATGCGTCGCGTGAGAATATCGACTGCCGACCGTTGATTCTGCAGCGCGCTGGTCTGCGCGGTGATTACCAGCAGATAGTTCGCGATTCCTCCTCGATATTGAATAGTAGATATCTCAAGCGACTGCTGCGCGGCTGTGATCGCCCGGTCCGTGATCTCAGCCTCTTGGGAGAGGATGCGCAACTGCGCCAAACTGTCCTCCACCTGCTGAAATGCCGTCAGTACCGTCTGCCGGTAATTCGCCACCGTGGCATCATAGGCGGCTTGCGTCAGCTTGACTTGAGCGTGGCGCTTGCCCGCATCGAAGAGAGTCTCGGCCAATTGCGACCCCACCGACCAGAAGCGGGTCGGCCATGTGAACAAATCGAGGATGGCCGTGGTTTGGTAGCCTCCGCCGGCGCCGAACGTTAGTGACGGGTAGAACGCAGCCTTGGCGATTCCGATCTGTTCGTTCGCGGCCGCGACCTGCCGTTCGGCGGTAGCGATATCGGGCCTTCGTTCCAGCAGAGTGGAAGGAATACCAATCAGAGATGCCGGCGGCGCAGACTGGTTCGGCGCGGCGGCAATCGACAAATCGGATGGGGGTTTGCCCGTCAGCACTGCGATCGCATGTTCGAATTGGGCCCGCTGAATTCCCAGGTCGGCTAGCTGGGCGCGCGTTGTTTCCAACTGAGTTTGAGCCAGCGCCACATCGCCCTTCGATGCGACACCGCCATCGTATCGGTCCTGGGTCAGTTGGACATATTGCTCGTATGACTTCACCGTGGCGTCCAGCAACTGCTGCGAGGCGTCCAGCCCCCGGATCTGAAAGTAATCCGCGGCGAGTTCCGCCTGATACAATAAGCGGGCATTCTCCAGTTCTGCGGCCGAAGCCTGCGCGATGGCGGAATTTGCGGCGACGCCGCGCCGGATGCTTCCCCATATGTCGACCTGATAAGACGCATCAATCGGTATCGTATAAACGTGTTGTACGCCGGGCGCCGCTCCCGTTCCGGAACGCGTCGCGGCAGGCGCTGCGGTCACAGTGGGAAATTCACCGGCTCGGGCGATGCGCACTGATGCTTTGGCCTCGCGGAACTGAGCCTCGGCGGCCAATACATTCTGGTTCGAGATGCTCACCTGATCTTCAAGCGCATCGAGCCGCGGATCGTTGTAAATCTTCCACCACTTGCCGCGAAGCGCTCCGTCATCGGGTTGCGCTTCCTTCCAGCCGGCCGGCATTTCTTCTTTAAAGGCCGGCGGCGCCGGAACGCCAGGACGCTGATATTTCGGCCCGATCATGCAGGCGTTTGAAAAGAGCAGCAATCCCGCCGTCCCAACAACGATCGACAGGCGAAGACGATTGGACATGTTTGTGCTGTTGCGGATCAGATCATTCATACCTGAGAGCCTCAATTGGGTCCAAGAACGCGGCCTTGCGCGCCGGGTAGTAACCAAAGAAAACTCCCACGAGCGCGGAAAACACAAACGCAAGGAGGATAGACAGAGGGCTGACCTGTGTCGACCATTCCGCGAAGTGCGAGATGAGCAGCGAAGCCGTCAGCCCAATTACGATTCCGACAATTCCACCCAGCACGGACAGCGTCACGGCTTCCACCAGGAACTGCAACAGGATATCGCGGGTCTTGGCGCCCACGGCCTGCCGCAGGCCGATCTCTCGGGTCCTTTCGGTCACCGATACCAGCATGATGTTCATGATCCCGATGCCGCCCACAATCAGCGACACGGACGCGATAGCGCCCAGCAGAATCGACATCACTTGCGCCGACGTTTCCTGGGCTTCGAACACCTCGGTGAGATTGCGGATCGTGAAGTCGTCCTCCAGGCCCGGCAGGATCCTATGCCGTTCGCGCAGCAGCGCCTCCATCTCCTGTATCGCCTGGTCCATGGCCTGCGGGCTCATGGCCTGTACCATCAGCGAGCCGATCGCTTGGGCATTGGCCTTGTTGGCGCCGAGCACCTTTTGCGTGGCCGTGGAGATCGGCAGCAGAATGACGTCGTCCTGGTCCTGACCTGTTGGCGACTGGCCTTTCGGTGTCAGGACTCCCGCCACAGTAAACGGAACATTTTTAATGATGACCATTTGACCCGTGGGATCACTGTCGCCAAATAGATTCTGCGCGACGGTTTCACCCAGTACGGCCGTTTTGGCGGCCGCATCCACGTCCTGTGCCGTGAAGAACTGGCCGGACAACATTGTGTAATCGCGGATCGTCATGTAATCCGGAGTCACCCCCTGGACAGTGGTAGCCCAGTTGTTATTTCCATTAACTACCTGCACGCCGCCGCGCACGGCAGGGGCGGCGAGGGCGACGGACGGGCACTCGGCTGCAATCGCCTTCGCGTCGTCTTGCGTCAACGATGCTACCGCGCCGGAGCCGAGCCGGACGCCGTTGCTGCTTATGCTGCCCGGCAGCACGATAATCAGGTTGCTCCCGATACTCTGGATCTGCTGCTGGATCCGCGCGGTTGCGCCCGCGCCGACACCCACCATCGCGATCACTGCCGCCACGCCAATGATGATACCCAGCATCGTGAGCGCCGAGCGCATGCGGTTCACCTCCAGCGCGCGGAACGCGATCCTGGTGCTGCCAACGATCTTATTCATGACGAAACGATCTCCTCCGGCTGCTCGGCGGGAAGTTCCTCCAGGTCCTTCCGCGCTTCGCGTGGCTGCGCAAGTTTCTCGTCGAATTGCAGCTTGCCATCTTTGAAATGGATGCTCCGGTTTGAGTAAGCCGCGATATCCGGATCGTGCGTCACCACGATCATGGTGATCCCCTTTTCGCGGTTCAGCCGTTGGAATATCGCCATGATCTCGATGCCGATTTTCGAGTCCAGCGCTCCGGTCGGCTCGTCTGCAAGGATAATGCTGGGATCGTTTACCAGTGAACGCGCGATGGCCACGCGCTGCTGCTGGCCGCCGGAAAGCTGGCTCGGCTGGTGTTCCTCGCGTCCGGCGAGTCCCACCGTTAGCAACGCCTTTCTCGCTCGCTCGTGGCGCTCCCGGCTTGGCGTATCGGTGTACATCAGCGGCAGTTCCACATTTTCCGTCGCACTGGTCCGCGCCAGGAGGTTGAACTGCTGGAATACAAATCCGATCTTCTTGTTCCGTATGTCCGCGAGTTGATCGCGATTTAGCCCCGCAACGCTGATTCCGTCCAGTTGGTAACTACCTGATGTAGGTTTGTCGAGGCATCCGAGGATGTTCATGAGCGTGGATTTGCCGGATCCGGATGGCCCCATGATGGAGACGAAGTCCCCGCGCTCGATCAGAAACGAGATGCCCTTCAACACGTGCACCGGCACCTCACCCAGCTTGTAGTCTTTCACCAGATCCTTGATTTCGATTACCGATGCCATTCCGCTCACTTAGGGCCTGTCAATGAATAACGTTTGCACTTTGCTGCTGGCCCTGCGGGCCGCAGCCCGAGGGGCGCGGCGGCGGGCGGGCATCTGCGGCGTTGCCGCTCCTCGACGATGACACCGCATCGCCTGCGTCGCGTCGCCTTGCATCTGCCCGCCCGGCGCTCGCGCCAAAGTGTAAACGTTATTCATTGACAGGCCCTTAGAATCCCGGTCCTCTGCCGCCCGGGCGGCTGGTCTGGGAGCCGGGGCTGCCGCCAGAAGCGGGAGCCGCCTTTGCCAGCTCCGCGACAATCACACGGTCTCCGTCCTTCAGGCCGCCCTTGACAACCTCCGTATACGTGCCATCACTTTCGCCCGTAGTGACCACGACGCGCTGCAGCTTGTCGTTCGCGTCCAGCATCCAGACAGCTTTCTCCGGAGCGGCGCCCTTGCCGCCACCGGCCGCCGCCGTCTCGGACGCCGGGTGATAACGCAGGGCGGCGTTGGAGACTTTCAGCACGTTCACGCGCTGATTCACCAGAATCTTCACATTCGCCGTCATGCCTGGAAACAGCTTCAGGTCCGAATTCGAAACGCCGATCACCGCGTCGTACGTGATCACGTTTTGCACGTTGATAGGCGCCTTGCGTATCGAGGTCACGTTGCCTGTGAACGTCCGCCCGGGATACGCATCCACCGTGAAGGTTGCAGGCTGGTTCGCGCGCACGCGTCCCACGTCCGCTTCGGATACGTTCGTATCCACCTGCATCTTTGTCAAGTCTTGAGCGATCAGAAACAGCGTTGGAGCCGCCAGGCTCGCGGCAACAGTTTGTCCGACATCCACGTTCCGGGACACCACAACGCCATCCACCGGCGCTTGGATGTTCGTGTGGCCCAGGTCGAGCTGGGCCGATTGCATCGCCGCGGTGAACTGTTTCACCTGCGCCTGGTTGGCGGTCAAAAGCGAATTCGCCACATTCAACTGAGCCTGTGCAACCTTCACGCTGTCTTCCACCGCATGCTGCTGCGCCACTAATGCGTTATGATCGGCGATCGCCGATTTGTAAGTAGTCTGAGCGGTTTCAAGATCCTCTTTGGAGTCCGCACCCTGCCCGACCATGATCACGCGCCGGTCGACCTTTACCTTGGCATCCTCAGTGATAGCCTGCGCTTTCACGACATTCGCCTGAGCGGCTGCAAGAGCGGAGTTTGCGGCTTGAATGCCCGCCAAAGCCTGCTGGACGACGGCCTGGGCATTGGCCACGGCTGCCTGCGCTGCATCGACGTTAGCATGTGCCTGATCGACCTTCGCCTGGAAGGGCGCGGGATCGATCCGCGCTATCAGCTCGCCCTTGGTCACTTTGGTGTTGAAATCAGCGAACAAGGCCAGAATGATGCCCGACACTTGCGAGCCCACTTGCACGGTTACGACCGCGTTCGGATTGCCGGTGGCCGAGATGGAAATGTTAATGTCGCCGTGTTCGACAGTCGCCGTGCGATATTGAATTCCGGTTTGTTCGCTGACGACGGCCCACGTCCCCAACCCTACAAAAACGCAAGCCGCGGCAACGACGATGAGTACTGTTTTTCTCTGCTTACTCATTTCGGACCTTACCTTATGTAGTAATGAGGGGGAATTCAGGGGCACGGTGCGCCGTGCCCCAATCCTATAAGCGCTCCTGTCACCATGGTCTGCAAATCAGATCGCTGTCAGCGCTTCTTACTGCGATTCATGTGATAAAGAGATCTGCGTACCAATGAGTTCGCCGGAGACAATGAGTTCTACGCGCCGATTGCGCTGCCGGCCTGCGGCGGTATCGTTCGTGGCTACAGGCTGTGACTTGCCGAACCCTTTGGCAGGAGACAAGTTTATCTCCGAAATCCCCTGTTTGATGAGATAGTCGCGTACCGATCCGGCTCGTTGTTCAGAGAGGCGCTGGTTGTACGCCTCACCACCCACGCTATCTGTATGGCCTTCGACCTCCAGCTTTAAGCCCGGGTGTCCCAGGAGAATACCGGCCACTTTGGCCAGCTTCTCACGTGCTCCGGGCCGCAGGGTGTATTTGGCCGTGTCAAAAAGAACATCCGACATGTTAACGATCAGGCCGCGGGCCGTATCGCGAGTTTCGAGAATCAAGTTAAACTGGCGCAATAGCTGAGCGCGCAGCTCCGCCTTTTCAGCCTCTCCCTTCAGCCGCAGGCGGTCGGCTTCCTGAGTTGCCAGCAGCGTCCTGTCAGCCTCGGCTTGCGCTGCCGTGCGGGCTGCCTGCTCGGCCGTGGCCTGAGCGGCGGCTCGCGCAGTATCGTTCTCGCGTTTGACACGATCAGCCTCTGTCTGAGCGGCAACACGCGCTGCCTCTGCCTCCCGTGTGATCCTCGCGGTTTCAGACTGGGCAGCGGCGCTTTCGGCCTCAGCACGCGTCCTTCGATTCGCTTCCATCTTCTGGTCAGCTTCGGCCTGCATTCGCAGGCTTGACTCAGCCCTGGTTTCTGCTTTGGCCAACGCTTCGCGGTCCGCTCCTGCTTTGCGTTCACTCGCAAGACGCTCTTCCTCCTGACGCTTCACCGCGATTGCTCTGGAGTCTTCAGCGGTCTGCACTGCCTGCCGCGCGGTCATCGCTACTGGTTTGCGACCCGCTTTACGCGCCTGGTAGGCCTCGGCCTGCTTCAGGGAATTCTCGGCCTTGGAGAAGGTGTCAGCCGCGAACCGGTCTGCGCCGGTGGCGCGCGCGATCTGGACGGCGTTGCGCGCCTCATAAAGCTCCAGCGGCATCTTTGAATTGATTCTCAGCGCCAGGGGATTCGCCAAACGCTGATACTGGCCTCTCTGCAGCAATTCGTACTTGGTGTCCATCTCCTCGATCTTGCCCTTCGTGTCCTTGCGCACCACGTTTTCCATCACAACCACGTTGCTCGGCATAGTCACCGCGAAGTAAGGCTCCGCCGTCACGGCAAGGCCGAAGACTTGCAACTCGGTGGTTACGTCCAGCTTGCCGCTGGTTCCGTTCAGGAGAATCTCGCCCAGGTTGGATGTTCGGCCTTCCGGGGTGATCGCCCATAGCACGTAGGTGAGGTATTCGGCCCCGTACTTGGTGGCTGACTGCAGATGATCGAATTTCACTTCGATCTCGATATAACCCTTTTTGCTCTCAACTTTGGCCTGGCCGTGGGCATTCGGCAGCAGAGAGGTGCCACTGAAATCGAGCATTGTGGCGCCGCTGCGATGTTGGTAGTTTATCGCCTTCATGGTCCGCTCTATCACGGTGACGCGATATATAGGTGTCGAACCGCCTGGTTGGCTTTGAATCCACTGCTGCGTCGGATTCGCGGCCTGCGGCGCCTGTGCGGCCAGCAAGCTGCAGGACAGGCAGCATAACGCCAGAAACATATTTACTATTCTCATTTTTGCCACATCTTTCTTTTGCAAAATGACGTGCACTCTTAAAAAACCTTACTAGCACCAGCGGCCTTGTCTTCCTGGAGTTGAGCGATTCCTTATCAAGAGGGCAGCATCGCGACCGCTTTGGACGGGGGCCACCCCTTCGATGGGTGATTGCGGTAATGCGCTAGTTTCAGAGGTCAAATCCGAGCTGCAAACAATCGGTTCCGCTTAGAGATTTGAGGGATCCACCGAATCTGAACAAGCCGAGGATTCCTGGGATTTCACCTGTAACTATCAGACTACCGATTTCGCGATTCTCCAGTGTCGCTTGCCTCAAGGAGCCATATCCTCCTCCTTTCCGGCAACCCGAGTTATGGTGACAGTGCTTATACCTTAGGGTAGATTGCACGTCAGGTCAGTACAGCTCACGCGGCAGGTCAAGATTGCTCATAGCGGTCAGTGGCGGGTGGCTGCAGCGCAGTGTTGACTCGCTATACAGAGCGTCATAAATGAGTGTTGTGAAACAGAGGCCCGAAGGGCCGCCAGAAAATAGCCCCGGCCGTGAGGTCGGGGGGGAAGGATGATCCCCCAGTCGAGCACCAAAGGTGCGGCACTTGAAGCGCCAGTCGTGCCGCGCCTTCGGCGCTCGATCTCTCCGCAATTCTATCCCGGCCTGACGGCCGGGCCTAGCCACTGCCGGCCCTTCGGGCTAGGAACTTCTATTCTGCGCATCTCTGCTTATAGCGGATTTATGTCGCCATATATAGAACTGCAAAAGCAGCCACGAATTTTGTTGAATTCATGGCTGCTTTTTCCATTTCGTAGCGCCTTTGTTAAGAAGCCAGTTCCTGTACTGTGCGCAGGAATGTGATGACGTCCTCACGGCTTAGCATGCCGACCACTTGGTTGTCGGTCATCACGGGAAGCTGGTTCACTCCGTCGCGATCCATCTGCTGCAGGGCGGTCCACAGTTCCTTATCCGGGCTTATGCGCATCAGCTTGTCCAGCGGGAGCATGGCTTGGGCGGCGCTCGTCGTCTGCCACTCGCCCCGCGGCACTTCCCTTATCCGATGCAGCGTCATGAGGCCGACAGTGTCTGATCCGCGATTGACGAGGAAACAACGCTGCCCGCCGCTAAGAATGTGCTCATCCACCAATTGTTGCAGTGTCAATTCTGCGGGAATGGCAGCGCAATGACTGCTCATGGCCTGGGAAACCGTGTGGCCGGCCAGTGAGCCTTGAAACATCACTTGCTGTATCTGCGCAGAAGCGGCGTTGTCGAGAAACCAACCGATGAAAGCAATCCACAGCCCGCCGCCAAAGTCGCCCGAGAACATCCGCCACACTCCCGCGAGGATGAACAGAAAACCAAAGACGCGCCCAACGTTCGCAGCCACGAGCGTGGCGCGGCGCATGTTTTTAGTGACCGCCCAAACGATGGCGCGAAACACGCGGCCACCGTCAAGCGGATAACCGGGAATCAGATTGAAGAGCACTAATGCAAAGTTTATGAAGGCCAGGTATTTCACCAGACCCAACAATGGCTCGATTCCTGTTGTCACGGGTTTCAGCGCGGAAAAGAGTATTGCGAGGGAGAGACTGACAACCGGCCCGGCGACTGCAATCCAGAACTCAGCGATGGCGCTCGGTGGTTCCGCCCCGATCTGGGCGACCCCGCCAAAAATAAAAAGCGTGATGCTGCGCACCGGAATTTTGTACCGTATCGCCACCACCGAGTGCCCCAATTCATGCAGCAGCACGCTCGCAAAGAGCATGATTGCTGTCACCGCGCCCATAAGCCAATACAGCAGCGGCGGCCAGTTCTTGAACTCGGCGGGATAGTAACTGCGCCCCAGCATCCAGGTGAGCAGCGCAAAGATCAAAAACCAGGAATAATCTAAATCAATGCGAATCCCCAGGATCCTGCCTAATGGAACGTTTTGTCGAGTCACGAGTTCCGTCCTTTCTTCTTACAGAGTCCTGCCCGTTCGGTAGGCAGCGGCCAACCGTGTCCTTGAGCAAGGTATTTGGGGATCTCGCCGGACATGCTCAGCGGTGTGGCCATGTTAAAGATGCGGTGGGCTTTGGAGGCCGAATCATTTACCATATCCTGCCCATCCTCGATCACACTTCCTTTTTTATAATTATCATGATTCAGTGTCAGTTCAGTAATGCTCGCGTGTTTGGTCACAATTGCTCATTCAGTTTGCAAAGGATGCCTACAGTGTGAGACCGATAGGAACTGCGGGCTAGATGATTCGCAGACGGCGAAATACCGGAACCTTTATCAGGTCCAGGAGGAGGCCGAAGATTGCTGTTGCTGCGAGAGTTGTGACCACCACGACAATGGGCAAAGGCATCATCAAAATTCCGTGTGTTGCCAGTGTCGAGATGATGAGCAGGTCCACTGCAGATGCCACCATGAGCCAGGTACTGGGGCGCGAACTCCAGAGGCGCCGGCGCTCTCGTACGACGTAGAGAGTTGCCTGACCGCTGAAGATCAGCGTCACAATGGACAAAGTTCTTAAAGCGTCAATGCCAAGACCCATCTGATATTTCCCGATGGCAAGAACTCCAGTGCAAAACAGAAGGTCGCAGAAGCCGAATATGACGCCTGCCGCTGTTATGCTTCCCACGCGCCAGACGTTGGGTGTAGGAGACATATGAACATTATCCGTCGTAGAGAGCATTGACAGGAAGTCGCCAGTGATCATCGCAATGACTAATAGCAATGGCGTGAGGATAGCGTGCCCGGTCATGAGAATCCCGGCAGCCAAGAAGAGCGCTCCTACAAACTTATGAGTAACGGACTTCAGCGTGTAGGTCAGGATGCGCTGGAAGATAATCCGCCCTTCTTTCACCGAAGCGACAATGCCACTCAAGCCGGCCTCGGTCAATACGATTCCGGCTGCTGACTTTGCGACGTCCGTTGCCGTCGAGACCGCGATTCCCATTTGCGCTTGGCGCAGTGCTGGGGCATCGTTTGCCCCATCGCCGCACATGCCCACGGTGTGGCCGCTCCTTTGGAAAGCCTGAACGAGATGGTACTTGTCTTCTGGAAGAACGCCCGCAAAGACCCCGAAGCTTTCAGGGCTTAATCCCTCGGGGATAGTCCCGGAGGGGCAGATCGATCCGTCCAAACCCACGGCATGGGCGACAATGGCAGCCGTAGCCGGCGCATCGCCCGTGACCATAATGGTGCGCACGCCGAGCGTGCGCAGTTCCGTAACAAGCCCCGCGGAATCCGATCGTGGAGGATCGCTCAGTGCGATAAAGCCTGCGAGACGCATAGCCCTCGCGGGGCCGACCGCGACGGCCAGGACTCTGAAACCCTTCGTTTCAAGTCCGTTGGCGATGGCAGACGCATTCGGAGCCGCTTGTGCGAGGCTAGTGACGACGCTGAAGGCTCCTTTGACGATCCGTACCACGGCGCCATCCGCACCCGTTCCCGTCGCCTCAGACATTTTGGTTGCCGGATCAAAGGGGAGGAACTTAGTGAGTTTCGGCAAATCGCTTGCAGTCTTTTGCAACGCGGCTGAGCGAATTGCCACATCCACAGAATCTTGCCCGCCATCTGAACTTGCTAAAGCTGCCAGCCCGAGAACGTGGGCCTCATCGAAACCTTCCAGTGGCTGCACTACAGTCACGGTGAGTTCGTTCTGCGTCAGGGTGCCCGTCTTATCCACACAGAGAACATCCATCGTTGACGCTTCGTCTACGGCAGAAAGACGAGTTGGAAGTACCCCCACCTTTGCCAAAGCCTTCGCGCCAATTGCTGCGGCAAGAGTGAATGTAGCTGGCAGAGCGACCGGTATGGATGTGAGAACCGCTGTGAGTATCAAGGGAACAATTTCCCGCAGCGGCATCGCCAGCGCACAGGCGTAGGTCACCAGCAACACGATGATGACGCTATTGAACAGGGCGAGATTGCGCACTATCCGGAAGACAACCTTTTGCTGGGAGCTTTCAACATGGGCTGTGCGAACAAGTTCAGCGGTGAGTCCGAACTTTGTTCGCGTTCCCGTCGCTGTGACCTCGGCAACCGCCTCGCCACGCCTCACCAACGCGCCTGCATATGTCTGCACGTCCGGACCCGCTTCGATGGGTACCGATTCACCCGTGAGCATGGACTGATCGAGCAGGACGGAGCCTTCAAGAAGGCGCACGTCGGCAGCAACGACTCCACCGAGCGACAACTTCACAATGTCCCCGGTGACTAGATTGGCCGAGGGAACGTTGTTCCAAACGCCATCTCGGCGGACTGACGCGGTTAGCGCGAGGCGCGACTTGAGCGCGGTGAGCGTTGCCTGGGCGTGGCTCTCCTGAAGAAAGCTA
This sequence comes from Acidobacteriota bacterium, assembly GCA_050011535.1. Taxonomy (GTDB): domain Bacteria; phylum Acidobacteriota; class UBA6911; order UBA6911; family UBA6911; genus JAFNAG01. The sequence continues at coordinate 1,321 of JBEKIX010000048.1, read as the reverse complement.
AGAATTGCATTGAATACCAGGAGGACGGCAATGACCGAAGCCTCCACATAATCATGGAGACCGAGTTCCATCGCGATGACGGCTTCCAACATCCAAGGAACGGGTGTCCAAAATTTACTCAATGCGCTGCGAATGGGATGTGCAGAGATGTCGGGCATGGAGTTCGGCCCAAACCTCTGCAGACGGCTACGGGCTTCATCGGTTGATAGCCCGGTTGTCGACAAGTTCGGGAGAACCGCTGTGGCCGGAAGGGGAGATGAGGGTGAGAGAATTGCGGCCGGTGTCAGCTCAGAACCGAATTGCGTCAAGACATCGCCTTTTGCCGGGATTCCCATTTTGGGTTTCTGGGTCATTGACAGTATTTACCACACCCCCTGCTATTGGGATGAGCAATTCTGATCAAACAGGTGAGCCGTACTGAACTGACTCGCAGGTCACCCTAACGTATAAATACCGTATCTCACACTGCCAGCCAGTATCTGATAGGAGGCGCATGGGAGATGAGTCGCATTGGAGGCGACACCTATGAACCAGAATAGAGTTATCAGCACAGCAGTGCTGGTTTTATTTCTCGGAATCAGCATTCCTGCATTCGCACAAGAAGAACATGAGAAAAAGGGCGGAGGCGGAGGAAAAGCACAACAAGCGCAGCCCCAGCATACACAGAAAGCGCAGCCCCAGCGCGCTCAGCAGGCGCAGCCGCAGCATGCACAGAAAGCGCAGCCCCAGCGCGCTCAGCAGGCGCAGCCGCAGCATGCACAGAAAGCGCAGCCCCAGCGCGCACAGCAGGCGCAGCGCGTTGCTCAAAACCGTGGCAACAACGGCAACCACTATGGCCGCATTCCTGACGACCATTACCGTGCCAATTTCGGTCATGATCACTCGTTCCACATGATTCGTCCCCAAATGATAGCCGGGCATCGGCGCTTCCAGTACGGCGGCTATTGGTTCGGGTTCAATCAAGGATGGCCATCCGGCTGGAGCTACGACGACGACGTTTATGTCGAATACGTTGGGGGCGCCTATTATATGTACAACCTGAGGCATCCCGGCATTCACATTACTCTCAACCTATTCTAACGGTTTAGCCACTACATCTTCGGGGGATGATTTACTCGGCATGGGTCGAGTCGGTCCCGAGGGTGGAGTGAAAGCCGAATGAGCCTTTGGGCTGGTGAGCAATTTTCCCTTCCTTCGCGAGCGGCAACGAGCAGATAGACGGCAAATAAGCATCGAACCGTATATCTACGACAGTACCGCCGTGGTTGAGTTGGCGCCCGGCTCCGGTCTCAGGTTTGGTGAGCTGCAGAATCATGCTCAT
>JBEKIX010000047.1:0-28693 GCA_050011535.1 Acidobacteriota bacterium | reverse complement strand
TTTTCCTTCACCTGGCATCCTTATTCCATCGATCCCAAAATAGATTACTCGAAGGAGACGCCCACGCTCGTCGAATTCAGGCTGGAGAAGACCACGAGCGGTACACTGCTTCTGCTCACAGAGTCCGGCTTCGACAAGATTCCCAGCGACCGCCGCCTCGAAGCATTCCGCATGAATGACGGCGGTTGGACAGAACAAATGAAGAACATCGACAACCATGTCTCACAGACGCCGTAGCAGCATGGCCGCCAGTCGGCAGGCTCGTGCACTGGTATTTGCCGCGCTGGGCGACGAGACGCGGCTATCGCTGGTTGCGCGGCTCTGTGGTAGGCCGCCTCATTCGATCTCTAAGCTATCGCACGGTTCCAGGCTGACCCGGCAGGCGATCACCAAGCATCTTCGAGTGTTGGAAAGTGTAGGAATCGTGCACAGCGTCCGTAGGGGTCGCGAGAGCCTATTCAAATTCGATCCGCAGCCGATTGAAGGAATTAAGGAATACCTCGATTTTGTCTCCGAGCAATGGGATCAGGCACTGTTCAGGCTAAAGTCGTTCGTCGAAGACTGAGTACCTGGAGTGAGGTAAGGGTTCGCTCAGAAATAAGTTCACATTTTGGCGCGAGCCCTAAGGGGCGACGCCGAAGATTGGATGGCGCGGAAAGCCGGCTCCGGCCCTGAAATTCCGCCCGCGACCCGGGCACCGGTTGAATAGGCATACGTCGCACGTTAAGCTTACATCAGCTTCTTATGATCGGGGCGCACCCATTCACGGATGAAAATGGCTGTTTGCCGCGGTGCCCCTTCTGTCATGGCTCGTGATCGTAGTCGTGATCGGTTTTTCTTGATATCCATACACTACCGATTACGATTACGACCACGACGTTTGGGAAAGCGGTTATTTTCGGAAAAGAGGAGTACGTCATGTCCCTTCGACCGATTAAACGGCTTATAAAATCGAAGCCAACCCTCGAAGGCGCAGGCGTCCACCTACGCCGTGCTTTCGGGTTTGGCAACACGTCCGACTTCGACCCGTTTCTCCTCCTCGACGACTTTCGCAATGATCGCCCGGAAGACTACCTCCCTGGGTTCCCGTGGCATCCGCACCGCGGAATTGAGACCATCACGTATGTTCTCGCCGGAACCGTGGAGCATGGCGACAGCCTTGGAAACCAGGGTGCTATCACAGCAGGTGATGTCCAATGGATGACGGCGGGGAGCGGAATCATCCATCAGGAGATGCCTAAGGGCGATCGGGACGGCAGGATGCATGGGTTCCAGCTTTGGGGAAATCTGCCGTCGTCGTTGAAGATGACATCGCCCCGCTACCAGGAGGTGAAGGCCGTCGACATCCCCGAGGTTATGGATGACGACGGAACCCGTGTGCTCATCGTCTGCGGAAGCTTTTGGGGTAAAGCCGGGCCGGTGGACGGGGTTGCAGCGGATCCGATTTATCTGGATGTGTCGATCCCCGCGGGCAGGAGGAAAACGCTGTCGGTCGAAACGAGTCGCCATGCTTTCGCCTATGTTTTCACGGGATCGGGGCGGTTCTGTAACGCGTCGGGGCCTTTCGCCGTACCCATGGAAGGGGTCGGATGGTCGGACACAACGCCTCCGGTGGAGGCGGAAAACCGATCGCTCATTCTTTTTGATCGCGGCGACGAGGTTACCGTGCAAGCCGGAGACGCTGGCATCCGGTTCCTGCTTGTTTCCGGAAAGCCGCTCGAAGAGCCGGTGGCGTGGTACGGCCCCATCGTGATGAACACCCAGGAACAACTCCGGCAGGCGTTCGAGGAACTGCAGCAGGGGACGTTCCTCAAGCATCAGAGACAAAGGTAGTCGACAAAGCGCACGATTGCCGGAATTGACTGCGTTTCGGATTGCAGCCTGCAAGCGACCGTGTTTCAGATTCTGAGATGAGATGCTATGAAAACTTCGACTGGGGGCTCCGCAGCTGCGTCACTCGCCAGTGTGCCCGAATATATCGCAAAACAGGTTCTATCAGGATGCTGAATAATCGCGGTTTGCTTTGATTCGGCGCCTCGATGCGGAAGCTATCGGCGGATCTCCAACGTGAGATGTCCGCCAACAACTGAGACCCAGCGATCGAAATCGATATTCGACACGGATTCGGCATGTGGGAAGACGCACTGCAACGTTCCGAGACGAATGCCGGTATGAGTCTTCATGTCAAAAACGATCGACGCAGGCGTCTCGCTGGTTTTGTTGAACGCCTCGACGGAATACGAAATATCCGCGTCAGGCTCGTCTGCCAGAAGGCGGTCTCCCAGATTTTCAGCTGCTGGACGCCAGGCGCAATAGTCTGCGCTTTCCGACAGTTTGGCCGATAGGGAGCTCGACATTTTCTGATCGGACAGGATCTGAGGGGAACCAATCTTGCTGGTCCACGTTTGAGAACTGAAGCGGAGTCTGAACTCGCTTTTCCCCACATCGACGACCTTTGAGCGGACATCCGGCATTTGCCAGATCCCACCGTGCTTTATCGCTACGTCTCTTGTGAGGACTGGACGTTCCGGGGAGGCGACAGGCGCTGCTGTGACCTGAGATTTGTCGGCCCCAGGGTCCGTGTTGCCGAACGACACGCTCACACTCGTCTGTGCTTCCATGCCGTCCGACAGAATAAAGTAGGCGGATGCACCAAAGCTCCGATCCCGGTTTTGGTTTCTCACGGCCGCATCGCGAGCCACCGTCGCTGTCCGGCAGATCAAGAACCGGTAGGTCACATCGTTGGATTTTACGGCCTTGCATTCCCAACGGTCCGTCACATCCGGGGCATAACTGTCCTCAAGATGCGGTGCGACGAAGCTGTAGACTTTTCCAGTACTCCGCTGACCAACCAGGAAGAGATAGGGAAGCTCGAAAATGTAAGCCTGAGTCCCTAGATCAAAGACGGCGCGCACCGGCGCGTTGACATTGATATCGACCTGATCCAAGCCGATTTTCCCATCGGTGTAGGCGTCGACGCTTGCGCCTACGGGGAACTCCGTCGACACCTGGATCGTTCCCCGATCTCCGCTGCAGGGCCCCTTGAAGATGTACACGGACAGATCCGATTTCACTTCTTCGATGCTGCTGCGGCACCACTCGCCCAGGCTGCGGTCTTCATTGAAGAACGCGACCGTTCTCCACTCTCCTTTACCGACTACGAGCTCGGAGCATTGAATCGGCTGAGCCAATTGAAACGCGTGCTGAAGATCTGCATCACGGAACATGCCGAAAATGCTGCGCAGCTGATCGAAGAACTTCGATCCATAGGCGCCTTCTTCCGGGGCCTGTAATTGCCGCTGGCGTTGTGCATAAACGCCGGCCGGTGCGAACACAACACAAATCAAAAAGAGCACGCGCAGAGGGTGAACCGCAGTTCTAAACACGGCTACTGCATAACACGGCGGGGATCTGCAGTCAAGGCGCCGACGCGTTCGAGATAGGCGGAAACTGGCATGCGGCGTTATTGGGAATTGCGCGGCCAAACAGATGCTCTGACACGCTCAAGACCCTTCGCCAGCATCGCAGGCATGGGGCCAACCAGTTCAGCGAATCTTTCGACACAGAAAAAAAAGGGCTGGTATCCAAAAGTGTGATGCAAGATTCGATAAATACCAGTAGGGCTTGTGGAAGCTGTGGAAAACCGCAAAGCGCGCGGTTTTCCACAGCTTCCACAGGCCAGTGTTTCATGACATCGGCTCCAACGGTAGTTCTCCGCAGCCATGCCAGATGGCGGCGATGTAGTGGTCGGTCTTGCGAAAGCCGTAGGCGCGATGGCTGATAACCTTCACCTTGTTGTTCATCCCTTCCAGCGCGCCGTTGGCAACGCGCAGCCGGGTCCAAGCGAGAATCCCGTCCAGGTGCTCGCGGATCATCCGAGCAAACCGGACGAACGGCTCCAGCCGACTGTGGGAGGCCCACCAGAGCCATTGCTTCAGGTAAGGCTGCGCCCATCCTTCGTAGAGATAGTCCCAGAACCGTTGAAAGTTTTCCTTGAGGTGGTAGGCCCGCACGATCGGCTGATTGGTTTGGCGGCAGAGTACAGACAGGCGCCTCTGCTCTTCGTTCTTCAGATTCCAGGGATTCTTGAGCCAGAGCCACCGGGTGCGCTTGAAGGCCATCGGCCTCCGCATCCCGGTTCTCCCCGATCCAGACCAAGCGTCGCCGAATGAGGCCGTAGACAAGCGTCAGGTAACGCTGGCCTTTGGAACGCGAAACCTCGTTGATGCCGATGGCCTGCAGCGGCTTCCAAACCCGATGCGCCAACCCCCAATCGACCGCCCGTTTCACAACGGTCGCGACAGTCTTCCAGTCCACCCCGTAATGCGTGGCCGTCTCCTTCCAGCTCAACTGGCGCGACAGCCTGGCGATGACTTCCGCCAGCGCCTTCGTAATGCGTTGCCACTTGTGAGCCCAGGGCAGATGCTCGACGCGCGGGCCACATGCTGGACAGCGCACCCGGACAGGCAAATATCGCAAGACCAGGGGCCGGTCGCGTACAGACAGGTCGCGCCACTCGCGCTGCACCTGCCGCGCATGGATCCGTGCCGTCCGTCTCGAGCAGTTGCTGCAAATCAAAGTGCGACCAGGGATCCATTCGATTTCCGCCACCAGTCGATCCGGCTCCTCGAGGACCCGTCCAACTCGATAGCTTTTCAAACACAGGCCTTTTCTGATACAAGTTTCCAGGCGCATCGGCAGCGACCATCCTTTCGTTCGTTTGGAACACGCACGAAGGATAGCCGAAATGCCGATGCGCCGTTTCCTTTCAGTCGCTTACAGAGCCATCACACTTTTGGGAGAAGAACCCTATTTGAGATTGTGCTTAAGAATCGGCCCAATTATTTGTCCCAAAGCGTCAGCTTCCGCTTCTGTTACCTCTCGTGGCGAGCCGGGATCCTCGAAAACGCCCTTCTTTGGGATTATCATAATGATCTTAGCGTTTCCCATATTATGCTTGAAAGTCCCCTCTGTGCCTATGATGCTGAGACACCTGCCCCCTGGTAAATTAATGTAGAGGGTAGGGAGTAAAACTGAGAGGGGAATAGCAGAATTGATTAAGCGAGAAGCAGGGATGGATGCCCCGGAGCGGAGTGAAGGCGAGCGTAGCGAGCCTTCGCGAAGCGGAGGGGCATCCATCCCCGTGGCGGCGGCCGCCTCCAAGGATTCCGGCGTTGCGAACCCCGAAGTCAACAGCAAAGCCGTACGGCGGCGATTCTCTGCCACATACAAGCGTCGTATCCTGCAGGAAGCTGACCAGTGCGGTCCCGGCGGGATTGCGGCCCTTCTGCGGCGTCAGGGCTTATATTCGTCGCACCTGACCACCTGGCGCAAGCTGAGGGAGACAGGAGAAATCGCCGGTTTGGAGCCCCGTAAGCGCGGCAAGAAGCCCGTTCCGCGCAATCCGCTGGCCGCCGAAAACGAACGTCTGCGCCGCGAAACCCAGCGGCTGCAGAAGCGCCTGCGCCAGGCTGAAACCATCATCGACGTCCAAAAAAAACTCTGCGATCTACTGGGACTGACAGTTCCCCCGATCGAGCAGAACGGGAGCGACGAATGATTGCGTGTCAGGAACTGTCGACGACGGTCGGGAAGGCAGCCGCCTGTCGGTCGCTGGACATCGCCAGGCCGACGTACTATCGCCGCCTTGAGCCCACGATCGAAGAGACGCCCGCGCCTCGCCCTGCGCCGCCGAGGGCTCTGAGTGCGCTCGAGCGGCAGGAGGTCCTGGACGTCCTGCACACGGATCGCTTCGTCGATAAGGCGCCGACTGAGGTGTACGCCACCCTGCTGGATGAGGGGATCTACCATTGTTCGGTGCGGACCATGTATCGCATTTTGGACGAAGCGGGCGAGATCCGGGAGCGCCGCAACCAGGCTCGTCATCCCCAGTACAAAGCACCGGAGCTTCTGGCCACCGCTCCCAACCAGGTCTGGTCGTGGGACATCACAAAGCTGCTCGGCCCGGTGAAGTGGACCTACTTTTACCTGTATGTAATTCTCGACATCTTCAGCCGATACGTGGTCGGCTGGATGATTGCTCCCAGCGAAAGCAGCGCACTCGCCAAGCGGCTCATTGCGGAAACGTGCGAAAAACAGAACGTGGCGCCCGGACAACTGACGATTCATGCGGACCGTGGACCTTCGATGAAATCCAAGCCCGTGGCTTTGCTGCTGGCAGATCTTGACATCACGAAGAGCCACAGCCGTCCATACGTGTCTGATGACAATCCCTATTCGGAGTCACAGTTTAAGACCCTGAAGTATCGTCCGGGTTTTCCGGATCGCTTCGGCTCAATCCAGGATGGGCGCGCCTTTTGCCAGGATTTCTTCCCCTGGTACAACTGCGAACATCGCCATAGCGGGATCGGACTGCTGACTCCGGAAATGGTCCATTATGGCAAAGCTGAACTCGTAATCAGCCAGCGAGAGATTGTTCTGGCTTCGGCTTTTGACGCGCATCCGGAACGCTTCGTCCGTGGCATGGCGGTGCCGCCGTCATTGCCGGAAGCGGCCTGGATCAACAAGCCCAAGAAAACATCGGAGCGCTCTGAGGTATTCATGACTGAGGAAGCCATAACGATTGAGGGAGTCGACGGAGCGCTCTGAGGTATTCATGACTGAGGAAGCCATAACGATTGAGGGAGTCGAGGCTGGCTTCTCAAACCGAGTATATGAAGTGATTGGAAACGACACTAAATTCAACAACCAGGTGCCTCAATATCATTGACAAGTTCCGTGTTGTTCCGGGCACAGCTGCGAACAAGCAGGAACAACTGAGGGGGACGCGGTGTTGAGCGAGACAGAGGAGTGCGCAGCGTGGTCAATTTGATTGACTATCCGCGAAGAGGGGCGCGGAAGTTAATGCCAAAGGACAGAATAGAAATGAAAGAGCGAAGACGACAGCAAACGCATACAAGGTCAGAAACCAGAGCGGGCAGCGACAAGTCCGTGGCGGTAGCCTCTAGGGTCTCTCCAGCAACGCCTGATAATGCAACCGTGGGAACAGGACCAGCGGAAACACCGCAGCAGCCTGAAATAAGGCCCGGCCATCACGGCAGTTCAATCCTGGCGAACGGGCGCTGGACGAGGGGTGTCTCTGGAAATCCCGCAGGCCGACCGAAGAACGAGCCATTGCTTTTTCCGAGAATCCGGAAGCGGCTTGGCGAGGTCTGCCCATATGACAAGCAGGGACGGCTGTGGATCGATGTGTTACTCGACTCGATTCTCCGTCTAGTGATGTTGGGGAATGCCGCCGCGATCCGGGAGGTGTGCGAAAGGATCGACGGGAAGGTGAAAGACGAAGTAGAGATGGATGTCAGTGTGAATCTGCGCCGGGTTCAGTTTATGACCGATGCCGAATTAGAGGAGCAAGCCCGCAAGGTAATTGACATCACGGCCACAGCCACCAGTAAAGACGACGCAGATGACACAGGAGGCGACCACGATGGTGGAAAGTAACGCAGAAACCACCACCCTGTGCGCCCCGTGCGCCCTACACCGGGATGTTAAGAATCTGGTGGACGCCGGGTGCGCCTGCCGGCAGAACTTGAGGACCCCGCAGGAGGCAGACGAGCGGACACCACCGTTCGACGGTGCACGTTTCCCAGATCGGGACTTCTAGGGAGTCAACCACCTAGCAGGCCCTGTAAGGACTGGTACTTGGCTCATCGGCAACAAGAGGATTATGGTCGTCGCGCTTGCTACTTTCCGATGAGCACGAGGCGCTTGAGTTTCTCGAACCAGGTTGATGCGGCCGTAGCTCCGCATGCCGAGGGAAAAATCTTCGGGCTCAGAGGATCACCGATTCGGATATACTTCAGGCAAAAAGGAGCCATTATGCGCAACGTTGCCCTTGTCCTCACTCTGGTCACCATAACGTCACTCTTCGCTCAGTCCCCCTCGTCTTATCACATAACCCACACGTACACACTGGGCGGGGACGGCGGCTGGGACTACATCGTGCCCGATCCGCCGAATCACCGTCTGTTTATCGGCAGGGAGAATCGCGTGATGGTAGTCAACGAAGACAGCGGAGCCCTGCTCGGCGAAGTCGCCGGCATCCAAGGCGCGCATGGAACCGCGATTGCGGATGGCACAGGGCATGGCTTCGCCACATCGGGTAACGACCAGTCCGTGCTCATGTTTGATCTGAAGACTTTCAAGGTGCTTGGCCGGATTCCCGCCGCTGAAGATGCAGACGCCATCATCTACGACAGTGCATCAAACCGGGTCTTCACATTCAATGGTGACGCGCACTCCTCGACGGTGATCGATCCTCGGGCGGGGACCCTGATCACGAACATTCCGCTCGGCGGCAAACCGGAATACGGCGCTTCGGCCGGCGACGGCAAAGTGTACGCGAATCTCACCGACACGAGCGAGGTGGTTGAGATCGATGCAAAGACAGGAACCGTGGCGCGGCGCTGGCCGACCGCCCCATGCAAGCAGCCGGTCGCCATGGCCATCGATACTGCGCATCATCGTCTATTCAGCGGATGTCGCAGCGGCGTGATGGCGATCTCCGACTATCAGGCCGGCAAGGTGGTCGCATCGGTGCCGATCGGCACAGGCGTGGACGGCGCCGGATTCGACGCGGCATCAGGCGACGCGTTTGCTTCGAATGCGGACGGTACGCTTACCGTGATTCATCAGGATGGTCCGGACCAATATCATGTCGTCGAAAACGTAACGACGCCTCAGGGTGCGCGGAACATGGGGCTCGATGCCTCCAACCTCCGTGTGTTTATAGTCTCAGCGAAGTTTGGACCGACGCCTGCGGGGGCCAGGAGAGGACCGGTGCTACCCGGATCATTCACTCTGATGGTGATTGAGCGAGATCCAGCGAAGCGCTGATCGTGGGAGAATTGGCCCAGCTGAGGCGATCACCGTAAGGTTTTGCATAGGCAACTGTCCGGTAGACATTCTTATTCCGGTGCTGCACTGTGGGGTTTTCACAGTCTTGCATATTGAACCTTCCTCGAATGGGACTTCTTGGGAGTGATCCGAGCGCGTACCTGACCAACCAGAGCGCAGGAGGCGCGCGGACGCCCCGGCGCGGGCCTCGATTGGAAACGCGGCTTGTCCGTCCTATCCTGCAGCCTCACTGGCTGCTGTGACCTGTCGGGTGAAAGTTCCGGCGATGGCAGATTTCCCCTTCGCCCATCTGGTCTGACTCCCAGCGCTGTCCGACAACGAGCCGCGCCAGAAGCGCGAGTGACCATGGACCCCAGAAGGCGCGTTGGAGCGCACGAGACGTCATCGCGTTGTAGCCAGTCGGGAGGGCCAGGCAAAGATTCAGGTCGTAGCGTAAGGCGAACTATGCAGCCTCGAAATGGAATAACCCCGCCGGAGACGTTGCCGACAGAGACGGGAGTTGCGGCTGGCAACTCGGTGATAGTTCAAGGAAGTGACATTGGCCAGGAGATCCAAGTCCCAGTCGCCCAGTGGCACCTTGATGTTGAAAACGCCAGACATCCCGGTTAATCTCAAGAAATCCGAGTGGCGTGCCATGACCCATTTGCTTCGCCAACCAGTTCTAACTCGCCGCCGCATCTGGCTGGCCTTCACCGTCGCAATTGCCGCCGACGGACTACAGTTGCTCCTCGGACCGCTGGGCTGGGCGTTTCTTGATGAAATAACCGATATCGTCGCAATGATCCTCACAAGTTTTCTGATCGGGTTCCATCTTCTATTACTCCCCACCTTTGTCATGAAACTCATACCGGTCGCGGACATGTTGCCAACGTGGACCGGCTGCGTCGCCGTCGTAGTGGCCCTGAGGCGGAAGCAGCAACGAACTCATCCCGCGCCTCCTCCCGTCTCGTCGCAACCTCCCGACGTCATCGACATCTGAGTATTCAAAGGTCCTGTTCCGACAGGGTTGGCGGAAGTTCGCTGCCTGCCGATGATCGTGTATGATCAACACCATTTAGCCGCACTGTTCACGGGAAACGATGGACGGCTGAATGCATTTGCCGCTGTTGTGTGTCGCCATAACTACATGAGGCAGCAAATTCAAGCATTTAACGCGGGCGCAGGGGTGCACCTGTATGCTATAAATCCGAACTCATGATTCCATTTTTCATCAGCTTCCTCTGTCCAGCTATCCCACTGAGCTCAGCTATCCAAACGCACCCGCCACTCTTGGGCTCTTCTAGAATTCTTGTGTTTTTCGTGTATTTCGTGGTTGTGCAGTGTTAGCAATCGGAAAGTAGGAGCAGCAATCATATTGGAGGAATAGGCATGGACTATGAGATTGCAAAGGAAATCATCGGCATGGAACAAGCAGCTCTGGAGCGGTGGAGTCATGGGGATCCCTATGGGTTTCTTGAAATCTCCGCTCCGGATGTGGTCTATTTCGATCCATCTCAGGAACGGCGGCTGAACGGACTGGCCGCGCTCACCAGTCTCTACGAATCCCTCCGCAAACAGATTCGCGTCGATCGCTACGAGATCATCGATCCGAAAGTTCAGGTCTACGGCGACTTGGCCTTGCTGACCTACAGTTACCTAAGCGAAGGACAGGGCGAAACCCAGCATTGGAATTGCACCGAAGTCTATCTGAAAAACCCGGACAGTCCCTGGCGCATCGTCCATACCCATTGGTCTAGGACAAAGTAAGTACCTGCTGCTGGCAGCATCGCGCATTGCGGTCGATAGCCGCTGCGGGCAATACAGCATCGATGAGTAAGGAGGGTCACGAAGAACCTGCTTGGCTTGCTAGTGAGAAATTCGGGACAGTCACCATAACCTCGAAATTCAACGGAAGCCGATTACCACCGATCTCGGACAACTTCGAGGTTATGGTGACTGTCCCGAATTTCCAGCACGGCACTCCGACATCGAGGCCTTTAAGTGCCTCGCCAAAACGTGGTTCTTCGAAATATAGGTAAGCCAGAACACTGGGCGGCACTGGTAGAATATGGGCGCCAAGATCCGATTCAGACGTTAGTGCAGGGGCGTTTGCCTGCTAGGGGCTTGTGCCCCGGCCAAGCACTCGAATCGACGGGCTATCGGCATGCAAAGTGCGAGACAGCAGGTTTGCACATTTCATTCTTCAGGGGCTACTCCATGAGAAAAACCAAGATCGTCTGTACCATCGGCCCGGCCAGCTGCAGCGAGGATAGCCTCGAAGCTCTGATCCGGGCCGGAATGAACGTGGCACGGTTGAATTTTTCTCACGGGACCCATGAGGAGCATGGGAAGGTGATTCGCAGCGTGCGCGCGATCAGCGCACGCCTGGGGCAATCAGTGGGGATTCTTCAAGACCTGTGCGGCCCCAAGATTCGCACGGGCGCACTCCAGGGCGGAGCGGACGTCAAATTGGTCGAGGGGACGGAGATCACCGTCACCACCAAGCCCGGGGTGGGCGGCGCGTCTCTAATCAGCACAACTTACTCTCGCTTGCCCGCCGACGTCAGCCCGGGCGATTGCATTCTTCTCGCTGATGGCTTGATGGAGCTGCGCGTGCTCGCCACAGACCGGACCTCGGTTCGTTGCCGGGTGGTTCACGGCGGTCTCCTGGGCGAGCACAAGGGCATGAACCTGCCGGGAGTAAAGCTCAGCACGCCCGCCGTCACCGAAAGAGACATCAGCGACCTCGATTTTGGCGTGGCCCAAGAGGTGGACTACATTGCTGTGAGTTTTGTTCGCCAGGCCGAAGATCTTCTTCAGGTGCGCCGCCTGCTGCGCGAACGCAAGGCCGAACTTCCGGTGATCGCCAAAATCGAAAAGCCGGAGGCGGTCCAGAACCTGGAGGCCATCCTCGAGTCTTGCGAGGGGGTCATGGTCGCACGGGGCGATTTGGGTGTGGAGGTCAGCCCGGAGAAAGTGCCCATCCTTCAGAAGCGGATCATCGAGGCGGCCAATCGGCACGGGGTGCTGGTGATTACCGCCACCCAGATGCTCGAATCGATGGTCACCAATCCCCGGCCCACACGCGCGGAGGCCAGCGACGTTGCCAATGCCATCCTGGATGGGACCGACGCGGTCATGCTGTCCGCCGAGACCTCGGTGGGGCAATATCCACTGGAAGCCGTGCGGATGATGGGCCTGATCGCCGAGGAGGCAGAAGCCAGCGGCCGCACTTGCCCTACGGCAAGAATCGGGCGCCGTGAATACCCTCATGCAATCGCACATGCTGCATGCACCATCGCCGGGGACCTGGAACTCAAGGCAATCTGTCCTTTCACCCAGTCGGGCTATACCGCGCGATTGGTGTCCAAGGAGCGGCCTGCCGTGCCCATTCTTGCCTTCACCCACGATCGCCGCATCTACAATCTGGCGGCTCTCTATTGGGGCGTGTCACCGTTGCTTGTGGACTTCGTCGCCGATTTCGATGATTTGCTCCGGTGCCTGAATCGGGAACTCCTGGAACGCTGCCTCGCAGCCGAAGGCGATACCGTCGTTGTCCTGGGTGGAATGCCCGTGGCCGCCAAGGGCGCGACGAATTTTTTGAAGATTCAGAAGATTACTAAGGAATCTGCTTGAAACTCACGGAAGAGCCGATTCGTGTGCCGGCAAAGCGAAATAATCTGGCGATGCCTGTACAATTCGTCGAGGGAAAGCAGTGCAGCAGATGACAGCTGGCCGGTGCTGATGAAAGTCATTGCAGAGCATATCCGTTACCGTTTCTTCATAAAGAAATCTGCCGCCAAATAATCCGCAACACTCTGCCCCGCCCGTTCCGAATTGCCTCATCTCCTCGAACGGGACTTCGGGACTATAACGATCTAGGGACGGTCGGTATCCTGAAATGCCCAGTCAGTGGTCATAGGACAGCAGTAAGCTCAGGGTCCGGACGGAACTGCCGTACGGTGAATTTGTCTGCCACGCTATCCCTTTCCTGGCGTAGAATCCTGCCAGTAAGGCTCACGACTGTGATTTAGAGGCAGGGAAGTCAACGTAATTTCTCAACTACGAACCTCAGGACTCGGGAGTGCAGATGAGCGGATGCCTTGGCGCGGACCTCGATCGGAAACGCGGCTCATCCTTCCTATCCGCTAGGGCAGTACTCCTGACCGCGGCCCCTCTCATGTTTCTCTGCATTCCACCTGATTGTTACGCGCAAGCGCGGATCTCGGTGTACAACTCGCTGGAGCCCATTACCTTTGACGGGCTCTTGACAGAGCCCTGCTGGCAGAAGGCCCAGGCGATCTCGGACTTCCTTCAGCGCGATCCGCACGAGGGAGAACCCGCCACTGAGAAGACCGAGATACGAGTTGTTCTCTACCAGAAGACCCTATACTTCGGTGTCGTTGCTTGGGATTCAAATCCGGACCTCATCGTGGCCAAGGAGCTGCGGCGCGATGGCGCTGTGGAGGCAGACGACAGTATGACAATCGTTCTGGACACCTATCTCGATCATCGAAATGCCTTCTATTTTGCGTTCAACGCCAACGGGGCCAGGAGGGATGGGCTCCTTGTCGATGAAGGCATGGTAATTTCGGCTAAAGGTGGAACAAAAGTCGACCAGCTGAACGCCGACTGGAATGGGAACTGGGATGTGAAAGCGGTCGTCACAGACAAAGGCTGGCAGGCTGAGGTGATGATTCCCTTGGATACGCTCCGCTCTAAGAGCAACCAGCAAGTTTGGGGGATCAACTTCCGTAGAACGATATGCAGGAAGAACGAGGAGGTGCTCTGGCAGGCTTGGCGCAGGAACCTAGGCATATTCAGAGTCTCCGAAGCCGGGCTGTTGGATGGCCTGCCCAATTTTCAACAAGCCCATCGCTATGAGATCCGACCATTCGTTTCCGTTGCTGAAACCGAGACCCTGCCGCCGGGGGCTTCGCCGACCTCAGACCTGGTGAGCGAACACCTCGTGAAATTTGGCGCTGACGGCAAGGCCAAGTTGTCTGAAAACATGACCGCTGATCTAACGGTCAATACCGATTTCGCCCAGACCGAAGTGGATCAGGCGGTGGTGAACCTGAAGCGCTTTCCCATCTTGTTCCCCGAGAAGAGAGACTTCTTCCTGGAGAACGCCGGCTTTTTCGATTTTGTTCAGCCCGCCGGCAACAAGGTTTTCTTCAGCCGACGCATTGGCCTCTCTCCAACCGGAGACCCCATACCTATTGATTTTGGGAGCAAAGTAACAGGCAAGATTGGCCGGCTTGACTTAGGATTTCTGGACGTCAAAACCCGCGAACAAGGGTCAGATCTGCCAGACACCAACTTCACAACCTTCAGACCCAAGTATGGCCTTCTCAAGCAATCGTATGTGGGAGCTATTTTCACCGATGTTTACAACACGAGGGACGGAAACCGCAATCAAGTCTATGGATTCGATGGGGCATTCCGTTTCACAAACCTTTTTAGGCAGAATTTGTCCGTATCCTCCTCGATCGCTCTATCTTCAACCAAGGGCCTGAAGGGGGACAACGCTTCCGGCTATTTTGGTGTCGCGTTTCCCAACGATTGGCTGGACGCATTCTTCAACTACGGTTTCGTCCAAAAGAATTTCAACCCAGAACTGGGATTCATGCAACGCGGTTCGGTAGAGCAGTACTCCGCCAGATGGCGCTTCCAGCCCCGGCCTCCAGCCCCGTGGAACAAATGGATTCGCAAGCTTTATTTCAAGCCACTGGACATGGATCTCTACAAAACTCTCCCCACCCGCCAATTGGAATCGCTCAGGCTGGAGTTTCGGCCGATAGGCGCCGACTTTCAGACCGGCGACAAAATGGAGTTCAACATTCAACGCGCCTTCGATCGACTGGACCAGAGTTTTAACATATTCAGGAGCGTCGTCATTCCCAAGGGCAGATACTGGTGGACCATTTACGAGATTCAGTTCGGTACGTCCCCCAAACGACGCTGGGATCTTACCAAAGTAAATTTTCAGTGGGGACATTATTACAACGGCGAAATGAAGACTTTTACTATTGACGGCGATTTTAAATTCACCAGCCACTTCAGCCTGGGCGGAAGCTATGGTATCAACTACGCCACCCAATTTCAGGGGGCATCCTTCACCACCCACGCGGTGACCTCACGCGTGGTATATGCGTTGAGCAATCGCGCGAACCTTCAGGTCTTCACGCAATGGAATAATGACAACAGAACAGTGAATGTCTACGTTCGGTTGCATATCATTCCAAAGATCGGAAGCGACATATACGCGGTGTTCAACCAGCTCATCGATACGAGCGGGCTGCGCCGCACCAATATGGGAAGGGCCATTCGCGGCAAGTTCGTCCCAGGATTTCTGTTTTGAGTACTTCCTGACGACTTGGGAGGCGTTGGAATTATACGATTAGCTTGACAGGTCAGGGAGGATCAAAAGGGTGCGGTTCAGCATACTACGTTAGCCAGATGCGCCGTTTGAGGAAGCCACGGTCCCACCCCTGCGAGTAAAACCCGAAAACCGGACAATTCCCCTGGCCCGATCCAGAGACGTGGGTTGTGTCCGGATACCCCACTTATCGCCCGGGTGACCCAACACAGTGAGCCCGTAACTTCCCAGATTGGGACTTATGGCCCGGAACCGTCGCCGAACAACATTGTTAGCAGAATTATTCAATGATTGTGTGTCAATACGCCTGCCGCTTGAATGTCAACATCTTGACTTCTTTTCATCCGGGCAACGAACTGAAAGCAGATGCACTTAATTCGCATCTAGTTGAAACAGCAGAATTTCCTTATCCACAGGATCGTCCTTGCTCCCTGGCACGACGATTGCACATCGGACTGACGGAACACGCGCTAGATTGTGATAGATTCTCTCTGAATTCTCAGATGTGATTTTAATAAATATCGTTACAAAAACGTGGAAATTTGCATCCTTCATCTTGCCAGAGAGGATCTTTATTATTTCTCGATCTGAAAATGCAATCGTTGTCATTCGCCTGTTCTGCAAAAGGATTTCGTAAAACCGTGTCCAATTCTTCTTATACTCATGGGCTTTGCGCTAAAACCAATAGGAGACAATATGAAGAGACCATCGCTTTGGCTGACGGCGTTTTGGTTCCTGTTCGCGGCGTGTCAGGGGCAGGAATATGTCCATGGAGACGAGCGTGCGAAGTATTACACAATGCTTGAAGGTCAGGTCAAGGATAGCGCATTTGTGAAGTTTCTTCGGGACCGAGGCGCAAAATTGGAAACGGATGCGAACGGATTGTTGCGAATATATGTGCAGGGAACGCCGGAAACCATTCCTGCAGTTGTCCAATTTCTTGGCCTTATGAAGACGCGGATGAGAGTGAACCTGGAAAATTTGGTCAATGTCAATACCACACGGGATGCCAAGGGGAAGGTTAATCCTTATCGGAGAAAAGGATTTTTGATCGATAAAGATGGGAATGCATCCGTTGTGAGCGATGAGACATCTCCGATTATACGATACATTCCGGGTCATCCTGATGCGGATGAGGAAGGTTATGTTTCATTTCCAAATGTCTCTGTGAGCGAGGAAATTGTGGAATTAGATGACGCGTTGCGAGAATATAATCTTGCTGAAGGTCTGCTGGAACGATGTTTGCCGGGCAACTATGTTCCGGACTATTCGATTCAAATGGTGAGGTGGAATGCTGAGCATTTCATCAGGGAGATTGAGGAAAATCGAGATCGGCTGGATCGGATCGAACGAAAACTTGATGCGCTGAAACCTGCCAAGTAATGCGCCGTGCGCTATGCGCTGGGTGCTTTTCTGCGGTGTCATTGCTGAAGCGCTCATTTATTTTCCCCGAACCATCATCTTCACTTAAATGGCCATGATACTGTGCCTTTTGCAGGGGTTTTCCAATTGAAATATGGGCAAACTCCCCAGATACGCCATTCGCGTCAATTGGAAATATCAATAACCACCGCCGCGCCGTGAGGGGCCTACTCGGGCTGGATGCCTGTGAGGGGTAAGGGAAGCGAACGGGACTTCGGGACAATAATGATCTGCAGACGGTTGATATCCTGACGTCCCAAGTCAATAGTCATAGGACGGCAAAGAGTTCATAGGCCGGACAGACCTGCCGAACGTGGATTTGTGTGCCCGGCAATGCCGGCTCCCGATGAGCCTATCGATCCGCAGCTATGCTCTCCGTAGGCAGCCGATTGCGTGCGCACAGCCGAAGTGTGCAAAAATTCTCACTCACAAATCATGGTCGGGCTTACAATCAGGGATGAGCTGCGGGTTGGGGTCGGATTCCGGGGCTACGGTTTACATAAGAAGGTGAGAGGACCGCATGTAGGTGGCCGTGCCGGGGAAGGCGGCCGCAGTCAGGTAGTTTATCTCGCCTATCCATCGCCCTTGACGTCTGTGGGCTCGAATGCTGCCGGGTTGTCAGTCAGCGGAACCTGCGAATCCTTATCGAACAGTTTCGAACTGAATGCGACGCAGGTGCCTTTCAGTGGTTGCCATTCTCGCAATGAGTTTCTTTTCATTAAACAAATTAGATTTGACAGCGATATCGCGACTGCCTATGCTAAAGCCCATCAGCGGGCCCGATGGTATGCGATGGTATGCGCGGACCGTGCGGCGAGCGGCGGCACGGCATACCCGCGTAGCGGGCCAGGCGAGAGAATCATCGTTTCCCGGGTTCCGGCGCCGGTTAGTGCTAAGCACCACACCCGGCTAGCCTTGCGAGAATCTCTATGCGAACGTCTATACGAGCCAGCCACGTAGTCTTGCTTGAACTTATTCTCTGCGGAGCGGCATTCTGTCAGGAATTTCGCGCCACCATCAGCGGAGTGATCACCGACCCGTCGGGCGCGACCGTCGCGGGCGCCAAAATTGTGGCGACGGAGGTCAGAACTAACACCAAGGCAAGTACGATCTCCGACAGCGCTGGCCGGTACTCGATTTCGTTCCTGGCTCCAGGCGATTATCAGCTCTCGGCTGAGGCGCCGGGATTCAAGCAGTTTTTGCGTCAAGGAATACATCTCGGGCCGGGCGACCATCCGGTCATCGACGTGTCGCTGCAACTCGGCCAGCCCTCCGAGACGGTAGAGGTAGTCGGGGACACGCCGTTGGTCAATACCGAGAACGCTTCGGTCGGACAGACGATTACGACCAAGGAAGTGGAAGATCTGCCTCTGAACGGCAGAACTCCGCTGGTTCTGGCGCAACTCTCGCTTGGCGTTATGGCCACCGCCCAGCCATCTCTGGTGCACCCCTTTGACCTCGCTGGGCCGGCGAACATCAGCATTGCCGGCACTCCCTCTCAGAGCAGCGAATTGCTGATCGACGGATCCCCAGACGAGACCTGGGACATGCGCATCGCCTACAGCCCTCCGCAAGACGCCGTACAGCAGGTCCAGGTGAAGGCGTTCGACACCGATGCAGCTTACGGGCACAATAGCGGCGGATCTCTCGATCAGATCATCAAGAGCGGAACCAACCAACTGCATGGCACAGTGTGGGAGTTCAACCAACCCAATAACCTGACAGCCAACACATTCTTCAACAACAAGTCGGGGGCACCCACCCCGGTCACGCATTACAACCAGTACGGCGTGACGGCCGGTGGCCCGATGGTGTTGCCGAAGTTCAACGGCCGCAACAAGCTGTTCTGGTTTTTCGCCTGGGAGGGACTGAAAGACAGCCAGCCGAACTCCACCTACCTGACGGTTCCGACCGACGCCGAAAAGAAAGGTGATTTCTCCGCGCTCCTTGCCGGAGGCTCGCAGTTTCAGCTCTACGATCCTTACAGCGCCGTGCTGAGCGGCACCACCGTAAAACGAACCGCGATCCCCAACAACGTTATCACCACTCCGCTCAATCCCATCGCGGTCGCTTCTATGAAGTTCTATCCGGAGCCGAATATCGCTCCCCAGGGCGCGAACGGAACGAACAACTACCTGTCGAACGCGCCGACAGTAGATGATTACAGCAACGAACTGGGACGCCTTGACTACAACATGAGCGACCGGAGTCACCTGTCATTCGAGATCCGGCATACCGATTACAGTCAGACCAAGAACGTATACTTCGGCAACATTGCGGAAGGATCGATCCTGACCCGCGCCAACCAGGGTGCATCGCTCGACGAAGTTTATACGCTGACGCCCACCACCATGCTTGACGCGCGGCTGAACTTCACCCGAATGGACGAGGATCATTCCCTTCCCAGTGCTGGTTTCGATCCCAGCACGCTGGGGTTCCCGTCCTACATCGGTGGCAGCTCCAACTTCCTGCAATTACCGATCATTAACCTCACCACGTTCCAAGCGCTTGGCGCTAGCAGCGCGAACGCGCTTCCGTCGCAATCGCTGCAATTCTTCAGCGATGTGGTCAAGCAGAAGGGTGGGCATAGCCTTAAGTTCGGGGTTGATCTGCGGCAAATGCGGCTGAACGTTACTCAGTACGGAAACTCCACCGGCACGTTCTCGTTCGGCAACACCTACGTCCGTGCGGCCAGCAACTCGTCCTCGACGGTTGCGCAGGGTCAGGATCTGGCCTCTTTTCTCATGGGTCTGCCCACATCGGCATCCTACGACATCAACACCGCCGCCTCGCTGTTCCAATACTACTTTGCCGGTTTCGTTCAGGATGACTGGCGAGTCAAGAAGAACCTGACCGTGAACCTTGGCTTCCGCTGGGACTATGAAACGCCCTGGAGCGAGGTTTATGCCAGGACCGTGAACGGGTTCGATACCACCAGTCCGAACCCACTGGCCAGCGCGGCCATCGCTGCTTACGCCGCGCACCCGATTTCGCAGATTCCGGTGGGAAGCTTCGTGGTTCCGGGCGGCCTGACCTTTGCCAACTCTTCAAACCGGGGCACCTACGATATCAATTCGCGGATGGTCAGCCCGCGCTTCGGCTTCGCTTGGACGCCCGACAGATTGCACGGCAAGACTGTCATCCGCGGCGGATTCGGTATCTTCGTGCAGCCACTGACGGTCGCCAGCCTGTCGATGAGCGGACCCTTGCTGAGCTCGACCAGTTCGTCTTATTCCACCAACCCGAACATCAACCAGGAAGGCTTCAGCCAGACGACGTCACTCTCGGTGCCGGGCAGCGTAACTACGCCGATTGCTACCCTGGCCAATCCCTTCACTAGCGGGTTGCTGCAACCGGCGGGGTCCTCCGCCGGACTGGCTACTTTTGAAGGCCAGACCGTCACGTTCATGGCTCCGGAGATGCAGAACCCCTACTCAATCCGCTGGAACTTCGATATTCAGCAGACCCTGCCCGGGAACATGATGTTCGAGATCGGGTACGTGGGGAACCACGCCGTTCACCTGCCCGTCCCGCAGACGCAACTCAACGCAGTTCCGAACCAGTACCTCAGCACGCTGCCGACCCGCGACGCGACCGTCAACAGCGCGCTTACGGCTTCCGTGACCAACCCGTTCGCCGGCCTGAGCACCTCGCTGAATACCGCGACCACCACGGTTGCGCAGCTCTTGGTGCCTTTCCCGGAATTCCCCGCCGGCACCAGCTCGAGCGGCTGGAGCGGGGGCAGCGGCGTGATCGAACAGAATCTGACCATCGGGCAATCGTACTTCCACTCCCTGAACATGCGCCTGCAGAAGCGTTTCTCCGCCGGGCTGCAGCTTACGGCGAATTACATGTTTTCAAAGGACATCGAAAAGATTACCTGGCTGAACCCAGGTCAACTCGAGAAGCGCATCTCGCCCTTTGATCACACCAGCAACTTCGTCCTCGCCTCGAGCTACGAGCTGCCGTTCGGCCATGGCCGCCACTTCACCATCGCTCGGCGCTGGGCCGACCTCATTGCCGGCGGCTGGACGCTGAGCGGCATGTATCACTTCGAGACCGGTCCTCCCATCGTCTGGTCAAATGGCAGCACCAGTACTCCAGGCGATTACGTTTTCTCCGGCGGGCCGGGATCGTTAGTGGTAAACCCGCGGCAGACCAACGGAACCGCGTTCGATACGACGCAGTTTGCCACTAACTCGACGCAGACCTTTGCCTACCACCTCCGTACGTTCTCGACTACGTTCCCGAATATTCGGGCGGATGGTATCAACCAGCTGGATATGTCGATACTGAAGAAGTTCAATATCACCGAGAAGATGTACTTCCAGCTTCGGGGCGAGGCGTTCAACCTGCTGAACCACCCCGTCTTCGCGGCCCCGAACGTCCAGGCAACGAACGGCAGTTTCGGGCTGATCACCACGCAGTTGAACCGCTCGAGGACGCTGCAAGTCGGAGCGCGGTTCGTTTTCTGAGGGACCACGAAAGTGGAAACTAGGGTTTGATTGCGGCGGGCGCTGCCTGTCCCTACCAAAATCTCAATCTGAATCATACTGGCCGGTTCGGCTGAATTCTTAATGAGCAGTCGACAGCAATTTTGCAGGTTCTGACGTTTGGCACAAAAACAGTGGTGGAACATTGTCAATGGACACGGTGTTTCCTGCAGATGGATATCGCGCCAGGAAGAGTGTTCGAGGAGGCAAATCCTCGAAATGCCTTGGAAATTCAGGCGGCTCTGCGCTCGTATCGATGATGAAGGCCGCCCACTTTGGGGACCGCAACGATTTGGCCCATCTCCGGCGGCTCCATGGCTCTCTCATCAGGAGAATCCTTCCCGAGCGAAAGATGGCTCCGCGAACCGTGGTAATAATCGAGGTAAGAGGCCATATGCCGCCGGAGCGACGACTCATTCATTATGACTACATGGTCCAGGCATTCTCGACGGATGGAGCCGATCAGCCGTTCTACGTATGGGCTCTGCCAGGGAGATCGAGGAGCGGTGAGCACTTCGATGATCTCCATGCTCGTCGCCTGCGTCCGGAAGGCGATGCCATAGATGCGATCACGGTCTCGGAGCAGATACCGCGGCGCCATGTTCCATGGGAATGCCTGCACGAGCTGCGCTGCAGTCCATTCGGCGGTCGGATGCTTCGTCACGTTGAAATGCACGATGCGCCTGCGATTATGAGCCAGAACGAGGAACACGTACAGGATCCGGAAACTCACGGTCGGCTCCACGAAGAAGTCTACTGACACAAATTGCTTGATATGATTCTCCAGGAACGTCCGCCACGTTTGTGAAGGCGGCTTCCGATGCTTTATCATGTACTTCGAAACCGTTGCCTGGGACACCTCGATTCCGAGCTTGAGCAGTTCCCCATGCAGCCTCGGTGCTCCCCAGAGAACATTCGAAGCGCTCATGTTGCGGATCAGCTCCCGGATCTCCCTCGCTGTCCCGGGTCGTCCCAGCCGTCTCCGGCGACTTTTCCACTTCCAGTAGAGTCGGAATCCCTTTCGATGCCAGGCGATGACCGTATCCGGTTTGACGAGCAGGAGGAATCTGCGCCATTCCGGTCAGAGCCGGGAAAGAACAACCCACAACACCCGATCTGATGTCCGAAGCCGGAGTCGTCTCCTATTGCCTCTTTGCAGAACGGCGAGCTGGTGACGGAGAGCCAGGATCTCCACTTGCAGCGCGGCCCGCGTCCGCAGTGTGGATTTAAGCCCGACGAGCATCGACATCAGTACGTCAAACATGGCTCATGACGGTAGCAGCACGAAGCCGCAAGAGCAACCATTTGAATCACTACAGAGTTTTTGGTAGGGACAGGGACGCCCGGAGGGAACTTGAACACGGACAAAACACGGACAATTTGGCCAAATACGGGTGTTTCTGGTCTCGGAGAGGGTGGCAGAAACCGACGCCGGAAAAGACTTCAGGGGGCCTCGCGACCCCCTGATTGTATTCGCTTTATGAATCTGAAAGCTTTGTATAAAGGACTTGGTTGCGGGGGACGGATTTGAACCGTCGACCTTTGGGTTATGAGCCCAACGAGCTACCAGACTGCTCCACCCCGCGACACTGAAAAGATTATAGGGGTCCCCTTCCGTGGAGTCAAGCTAATCATCAATAAAATCAATGGTCTGGCGAAACCGTTGATTTTACTGAATCTCTCGTCGAAGCTTCGGTCACGGAACACTTTCGCTCCTCTAAGCCGTTTCTACCACAGATTTGCAGCAGATTCCTCAGAGGGTTTCTCCGAGGATCCCGGCGCTGCGATCAACCTGTTCATCATGGGTGTGCACGTGGATACCTCTGACGGTCGAGATGTTGGAATGGCCGAACCGTTCCTGAACGTGAATCTTGTGGAGCAGGAGAGTCCAAACCCGTTGATTCAGGTAGAAGTGAGGTGGCTCATGTGATCGGCCAGGACAGCCGGATTGGCCCGAAGGTTCTGAAGGCAACGATCGGCTTCGGAGGTTCGTGTTTCCAGAAGGATATTCTGAATTTCGTCTATCTGTGCGGACATTTCGGATTGCCGGAGGTGGCCGCCTACTGGGAATCCGTCGTGCACATGAACGAGTACTAAAAGAAGCGATTCACCGCGCGCATCGTGGAGGCTTTGTTCAACACCGTGGCCGAGAAGAAGATTGCGGTGCTGGAGTTTGCGTTCAAGAAAAACACCAACGACACCCGCGAATCGGCGGCGATTACCGTCTGCCGCGACCTGTTGGCAGAGCACGCGCGCATCTCAGTCTATGATCCTAAGGTGGACCCGGCGGATATCATGCGGGAGTTTCCCGGCAGAGACGGGGCGGTCGACGCCCGATTGACGACTGCGGGAAATGTGTACGAAGCCTGCGATCGGGCGCACGCAGTGGTGTTGTTGACTGAGTGGGACGAGTTCAAGAAGCTGGATTTCGCGCGGATCTATGCGTCGATGCCAAAGCCGGCTTTCTTCGACGGTCGCAACATCCTGGACCTGGCGCAGCTGCGAGCGATCGGCTTCCAGGCATTTGGCATCGGGAAATAGAGAGACACGGCCTGCCTACTTCTCCCTTTTTTCCAGGAAATAGAACGCGCGCAGGTGCCCTTCGTCTTCCGCGACCCAGAAGTCCGTCGCCGCGTAGCCCTTTTTGAAATAGGTCCGGAACACCTGCCGCATTTTCCCTTGCCACTCCAGGGCCACTCCCAGATTCCGCGTCTTGATGTCAGGAAGGTTGTACGGCACCTCAAAAAGCAGCCGGTCGGCCGTAACGTTCAGCTTAATCGGCGATGATTCGCTCATCCCCGGAGACAGATCCTCCAGATGGTTTACGGCAGGATACTTCTTCACCTCCTTGCGAACATCACGATACCGCGAGCCTGATTCGAGCCTCTCCTCGACATGAGGACTCTTCAAATCCCAGCGCACCGCGAAACGGTCGGTCGGCAGCCCACGGTGAAGCGGACTGGTCGTCTGACCGTAAAAGTTCTCAAGATAGGCGCCTGACCAGGCGCCGAGCTTCGCCAGGTTGAAGTAGGCGTTCATGGGCTGCATCGGGTCGAAGGTCCAGGTAATCGTATCCAGCTTGCGCCGCAGGGTCTCCTTGCGTTGCGCGACCTTTAATCGGAACCCCACTTCGAAATTGCGATACGCAGCGCGCACAGCCAGCATGTGGGAGTGCTGGAACACTTCTCCGTGTTCGCTTCCGAGGATGCTCCAGCAAAAACCGATCATCTCACCGATGCTATTGTAAGCGCCCAGCGAAAACCCGCCGTGCCGGTCCGAAGCCACCAGAACCGCGACAGGAACGATATCGATGTCTTCGCAACGCCACACTTCACGCTGAATGTCCATGCATGCGTCGTAATCCGACAGATTCCGAAACGGCCCGATCGTGATCTTGATTTCACCTCTCTTCTTTCGCTTGCCTGGAGTCATTGGCCTTTTCTCCTCTCCCCGGAACGCTTCTATCGCGGGTAGATCAACGCCTTCTGTCGCTTGATAAGAAATTCACGCAGAGCCGGGGCCGCCGCTTTCAGAATTCTCGCGGGGGTCTCTCCTCTTTTCAATGCATTCAACGCCTGCTGGTTCCCGAGCAGGCGCATGGTCTTTTCGATCTCGAACTTGTCCCCGTACAACCTGTGCAGTGTAGAAATCAGAGTAAGGCCCGTCAGCACCGGCTGGAACGTTTTACGATCCGTGAGCAACAGGTTGACACCGCCGCAGAGCTGCCCCTGGCATGTGCTGGACGTAGGCGTGAAAAACAGGGGAAGGAACTCGACTCCCGGAACGCGCGCCATCTTGAGCGCTGCCGCAAGGCTGCGCGGCTCGATCCAGGGAGCGCCGATCACTTCGAACGGCCTGTCTGTTCCTCTCCCCACGGACACGTTGGTTCCTTCGAGCAAGCACACGCCAGGATAAAAAACCGCCTCAAGGAGGCTACGCATGTTCGGCGAAGGGTTGACCCAGAGTTGCCCCGTGTCGCAGAGGTAATCGCCGCGACGCCAGCCTTCCATGGCGATCACGTGAAGATCCGCGCCGATTTTTTTCTCCGCGTTGATAAAACGCGCGAGCTCACCCAAGGTCATTCCATGGCGGATCGGCAGCGGCATGTACCCGACGAAAGACGTCTTGTCGGCGTCGAGCAAGGGACCTTCCACGACCAAGCCCCCGATCGGATTCGGCCGATCCAGGATGTAAAACGGAATTTTGGCGCGGGCAGCCTCCTCCAAACAGTATGCCATTGTAGTCGAGTAGGTGTAGAACCTGACACCCACGTCCTGGATGTCATAAACCAGCGCATCGATGCCGCGCAGCATCTCTGCGCTGGGGCGCACTGTTGCGCCGTAAAGGCTGTAAATCGGGAGACCGGTCGTCCCATCCACAGAGGAAGAAACGCTCTGATCCATGATTCCCCGGATGCCGTGCTCAGGACTGAAAAGGGCGACCAGACGGCATACGCCCGACTTGTAAATCAAGTCAATGGTGGAGGCCCCGTCAGCTGCCAAGCCGGTTTGATTGGTCACCAAACCGATCTGCTTGCCCGCGAGCGGGGCAAACTCCTGGCGACGCAGAACGTCGATTCCATTGAGAACTCTCGGGGTCTGGTCTGTCGATCCTAAGGTGACGGACGCGCCTAATCCCACCAGGATGCCGAGACAAATCAGAAACCGGGGAAAATGCGAGTTCATCATGTTTTGCCTCCGACAAGGCCGGATTATACATCAGGCACAGCAAAAGAACCCAAACCAGAAGAGAGAGGACAAGTTTTCGATAGCCTCTCCTGCGCGGGCAGCGCACCCAGGCGCATGAAAACGGCGGCTTACAACCACCGATCTTCACGTGAGGGTGGTGATCGTGGTCGATAGCTTACGGACATAAAGAGCCGATCACGATCACGATGTTTGTGACAGAGGCTGTTTTTGGAACAGTTACGTTTGACGATAGTACTAATGCTATAATCGCATTGATTCAAATCGTGCACCCTACGACTGGGTAGTATCGCATTGACTGAGGCGCCGCCACTGCAACCGGAAGTGCTTGAAGAACTCCGCGCAATCGTTGGAGACGGCAACGTATTGGCCGCTTACGAAGAGTTGCTCGCGTACGAATGCGACGGATTCGCGCTGCATCATCATCCTCCGGGGGCCATAGTCCTTCCTGGGAGCCGCGAGGAGGTGGCTCGCGTCATTGAGGTCGCTTGCAAGCATCGTCTCCCCATCGTACCACGCGGCGCAGGAACCGGCCTGAGCGGCGGGGCACTTCCCCGATTTGGAGGACTTGTGTTGTCGCTCACGCGGATGAAGAGCATCCTGGAACTTGATTTTGAAAACCGCCAGGCAGTGGTTCAGCCGGGCGTGATTAATCTGGATGTGTCCCGCGCCGCCGCGCCGGCGGGTTACTACTTCGCCCCTGATCCATCGAGCCAGATGGTCAGCACCATAGGCGGCAACCTCGCGGAGAATGCTGGCGGACCACACTGCCTTAAGTACGGGACCACTACCAATCACGTCACGGCTCTGGAAGTAGTTCTGCCGTCCGGCAACATCATGGAACTAGGCAGCAGGGCTTCCGACTGTCCCGGGTACGATTTGGTCGGAGTTTTTACGGGATCCGAGGGTACGCTCGGCGTGGTGACCCGCGCGGTCCTCAAGCTCAGCCGCCTGCCACAGTCGGCAAAAACCCTGCTCGCTGCCTTTGAATCTTTAAAGGACGCCTGTGACGCGGTCTCAAGCATCATCGCTTGCGGAATTATTCCTGCGGCCCTCGAAATGATGGATCGCCGCATGATAGCCGCGGTGGAGGCTGCCAGAAACGCGGGTCTGCCGACGAACGTCGATGCCGTCCTGATCATCGAGCTGGATGGGCTCACGGCCGCTCTGCCCCAGCAGGCGGATCACGTGGCGAACCTATGTCTGCAAAGTGGCTGCAAGGAACTCCGGGTCGCGAAAAGCGAAGAAGAACGCCAGGCTATCTGGAAGAGCAGAAAAGAGGCCTTCGGCACCGTCGGGCGCATGACCCGTGACCTCTACATGCATGACGCTGTGGTGCCCCGCAATCGCCTGAGCGACGTTGTCAGCCGCATCTATGAGTGCGCCGACCGTGCTGGGGTTCCTCTGGCCAGCCTTGCTCATGCCGGCGACGGCAATCTGCATCCGATCCTCCTGTTCGATATCAGGAAAGAAGGAGAGGAAGAGCGCATCATGAGTCTGGTCCATGAGATGCTCAAGATTTGCGTCGACGCGGGAGGAACGTTGAGCGGCGAGCACGGCATCGGCAGCGAGAAATGCGAGTACATGGACATGCTCTTTTCGGCCGCGGATCTGACGGCCATGCAGCGCCTGCGAGTGGCCTTCAACCCCGATGAACTCTGCAACCCGGGCAAGATCCTGCCGTCCCGGTTCCATTCCTATTGTTGAGGTCCAGCGGTGACCGGCAGCATTCTGGAAATCGACAATATCGGCGTTGCACGCGAGGAAACCCCCGAGTCTCCGCGGGAACTCGCCCGGATCATGAGGGAACTTCACGATGCGGGCACGCCCATGGCAGCCGTGGGCGGGGGCACAAAACTACACATTGGCAATCTGCTGCGCTCTGCCTGCGTTGCGGTGCGCACCGGCCGGCTGAGCGGCATCGTGGAATATGAGCCGGATAAC
Source organism: Acidobacteriota bacterium (assembly GCA_050011535.1). Taxonomy (GTDB): domain Bacteria; phylum Acidobacteriota; class UBA6911; order UBA6911; family UBA6911; genus JAFNAG01. The sequence continues at coordinate 890 of JBEKIX010000047.1, read as the reverse complement.
CTGACCGTCTCCGTACTTGCTGGCACGCCACTGCTGGAACTCCAGGAGACGCTGCGCGCACATAATCAGTTTCTCCCGCTGGACCCGCCGCTTGCGGAACGCGCCACGCTTGGCGGCATCGTCGCGTGCAACAGCAGCGGCCCGCTCCGATTCCGTTACGGGACCGTGCGCGACATGCTCATCGGCATCGGCATCGTGCACGCCGACGGCACCCCGACGAAGGCCGGCGGCAAGCTGGTCAAGAATGTCTCGGGTTACGACATGTGCAAGCTCTACACCGGTTCGCTGGGCACGCTCGGCATCTTCAGCGACCTCACCTTCAGGGTGCAACCCAGATCAGACGCGGTCGCGACCGTGATGCTGGGATATGTCTCGCTGCGTGAGGCGCTCGAGGCAACGCAAGCTATCCTGCGTGCCGATCTTACGCCGGACGCCCTGGAGGCTCTGAGTGGTTCCGCTTTCGCGCAGCTGACAGGCGATGCGCCCGTGGCCCCCTGGGTCTTGCTGGTGCGTTTTGGAGAAGCAGACGGAGCGGTGCGCTGGCAGATCGATCGTTTGCGCGAGATTGCCTCTGCCGGTGGAGGGAAGATAGCGAATGCACTCGGAACGCAGGAATCCGAAGAGTTCTGGGGACGGGCTGCGTCTGCGCGCGAGAACGGCAATGGCGCCGAGCCGCTGCTGGTGAAGTGCTCGGTAATGTACAAGTCTGCGCCAGATACCGGGCAATTCATGGCCGACCTGGGCGACCGGCTGCAGGCGCGCACCCTGCTCTATTGTCATTGCGGCAGTTGTATCCTTTACGGCCGGTACGAATGGCCGCAGGGTGCGTGTACCGAAGACGTCCTCCTGCGCGAAATTGCGGCCCTGCGCCGTCATTGTGCTGCCGCAGG
>JBEKIX010000046.1:0-22121 GCA_050011535.1 Acidobacteriota bacterium | reverse complement strand
ATAGGTCATGCCGGTCTGAGCGCTCTGCACTGTGATGTAGCCCTGAAAACCACCGGTGGCCGGAGCAGTTGCCTGTATCGTGACGTTCACGGTCACGGCGTTTTGCGCGCCGCTTGCAACCGGCCCCGTGCTGCTCGTACTCAGGATCAGGGCCGGGCCGGTCTGCGTCTGGGCCGAGATCGTGTATTGATCAGTGCTCCCCGAGATGTTGGTGATAGTAAGTGACCGCGTGAGAGTTTTGCGGCCTGAGTAAGGCTGGACGCCGAAGTTCAGGCTCACCGGGGAGAACACGGCGCCCGCGGTGGCGGCATTTCCCATGTTGAGCAGGCCCGCTCCTGTCTGCGTCACAGTTGCGGGGGTTGTTCCGTCGATCGTTACCGTCTGGCTCGCCGTATTGACGATCGCGGACTTGACTTGTGCGGCTGTCAGGTTCGGAAACAATTGCATTATGCCCGCCGCGGCGCCGGCTACCATCGGCGTTGAAAAGCTGGTGCCATCGCCGTAGGAGTAGCGTGTGGCACTGTACATTCCCCCGGCTGTGTAAGTGTTTTCAGTGGCCGAGTAAACGTTTACTCCGACGGCGCTAAGATCGGGCTTGATACCAAAATCCGCGGACGGACCCCGTCCACTGAACGAAGCCAGGATGGCAGGAGTCGTCGGCACGGATTTCACGACGTTGCTGATGTCAATGCTCGCCGTACCCCCTGGATTAGCCGCAAGGAAGGTCTTGAGATTCAAAGCATCCGAATAGGAGATCATCACGGCCGGCGGGCCGCTTGAAGAAAGTCCGCCCATGCCAAAGGGTGGATCCCCTGGCACATTATCGTAGACAATCACGGCGCGCGCGCCTGCGCTTGAAGCATTGGTCGCCTTGATGAGGAAGGTGCACTGGCCGCGGGCGATGAGCGCGATTTTCGCGGTCAGGGTTCCTGAAGGCAGGGCGGCGCACGCCAATCCCGTGCCGTCCAGAGAGGCGACGTCTACGACCGGCGCCGTAGGAATCGCCGATGAAATCGTGGGGCCTGTCCCGATGACATACGACACGGACTGCAGATTCGACGGAACGGACCCGGGACCGGTCACATGCAGGCCCGGCCCCAGGGCGCGCGAATTCCATACGGCGCCCACGGTGATGGCGTCCGGTGATGTGCCGGGACTGGCGACCGTGTGCGGGTCGTTCCCCTCATTGCCGGCGGCAACGACGACCACTACACCCGCGGCCGTTGCGTTATGGATGGCGGTCACCTCCGGATCTTCGGAAGGCGGCACCCAGTCCAGGCCGCCGAGGCTTAGACTCACAACATTCATGCCGTCCGAGACCGCCTGTTCGATGGCGGCAATGATGCCGAGCGTGGTGGCACCGTCGTTGATACCGGGCGTGCCGAAGACTTTGTAGTTCCCCAGAAACGCGCCGGGCGCCATGCCGGAGATAGCTCCGACATTGGCATCGGGTGGCGCGGTGACGATTTTCCCGGCAGAGACACCGGCGTTGAAGGTGCCATGCCCAACCTCATCGCGCGCATCATTGATGATTTGCGTACTGTAACCGTATTGCGAGTGCACGAAATCCCAGGCCGCGATCACTTTGTGATTCGTGAGTGCCTTATCTGCCGTTGTGTCGTATTTGGGAAAGCCGGCGGGCAGCGTGGTGGTGGTATCCGCGAACATCGGGTGGGTGTAATCGATCCCGGTGTCGATGATACCTATTTTTACTCCATTCCCCGCGTTGGCCTGACCACCGACACCCGCGGCGTTCCACAATCCTGATGCGTTCACAACATTCTTGGCCGTATCTAGGGCCATGTGCTGAATCCGTGAAAAATAGACCTTTTTCACTCCAGGCATGCGGCGGATCGCATCGTATTGCTCCACTGGGGTGCGCACGAAGAGACTGTTGATGACCAGTTCGGTCGAACCCTGCACCTGTACGCCGTTCAGCGCGCCTAACCTCGTTGTCATGAGATCCCGTGTGCGCTTCAACTGGGTACGGTAGGCTACAGCTTCCGGAGCGCTCAGCCTTGCCTGGGCTCGCCCTTGACCCAGGGCGGCAGTAGTGGCAGTGTCGGGCGCTGCCTGCAATGCCATCATCTCCAGCACGCCTGGATCCGTCAGTTCCACGATAAGGGACAGGTCGCGGGTCCCGGGTATCACGTGGCGCATCAGCGCCTTGATGCCCGCCGGCTCCCGGCGGGGCGTCTGAGGCACGGCCGTCTGCAGCGCGGTTGTCTGCGGCGCGGTCGTCTGTAGCGTTCCGCTGCCGAATACCGACACGGCCAGCACGGCTGGAATCAAAACATGGATCGCTATGCGCATAGTGCGATTACGCATGAAAAGTCTCCCTGAAATAGACGTTCTAAATATGGCACAAGGCGGAATTCTAACGCAGTTCCGCGGTTTTGCCAGTTGAGAATCGCAGGCTTGGTAAGTCCTGCCGGGAAGAGAACCATCCCCCACCTACCTCCCTCAAGCGCGATGCGCTCGTGCATTCTTGATGCAGGACCAACCGCAAAGGATCACAGGCTTACGAACTTTTACAGATGCTTGACACATTCTTAACAAATGGCGGCGGCCGGATCCTGATTCAATCGGTCGTGCAGAGGCACACATCAGAACCAGGAAGCGATTGTTGGCGCCCCCGAATTGATCTTTCCTTCGTGGCATTATTTATGCCGCTCTGCACAAAAGGGAGACGAAACTGCGGGGGACTTTCTCAGAAGATTTCTCTGCGAGAAATGATGAATCGTCATATTATTTGTCCTTCCCTTTGAAGGAGAAGGTCATGGATCAGATCGTGATTCACGAAGTCGGGCTCAGAGACGGGCTTCAGATGGAACAGCAAACGGTTCCGTTCGAACAAAAGATCTCGTGGATCGAAGCACTGGTGGCAGCGAAGGTCGATATTCTCCAGATCGGCTCTTTCGTACATCCTGGGAAAGTTCCGCAGATGGCCGACACGGACAAGCTCTTTTCCTATTTCTCTCAAGAGGGCAGAAAGCCGGGCTCCGTGACCCTTTCGGCGCTGGTGCTGAACGAGAAAGGACTCGAGCGCGGGTTCAATTGCGGGGTCGACCTGTTCTGCATGGGAGTTTCGGCGAGCGAAACTCATAGCCGTAAGAATACCGGCATGCCGGTTGCCGAAGCTCTTGAGCGCATCGTCGCCATGGCCCAACGGGCTTTGATCGCCGGCAAGGCTGTCCAGGTGTCGGTCCAGTCGGCTTTCGGATGCGGCTTCGAGGGCCGCGTCCCGGAGGAGAGGGTTCTTCAAATCGTGGAGCGGTATCTTGAAAAAGGGTTGAAGAACATCAGCCTGGCAGACACGGCCGGCCATGCCACGCCCGACCGGGTGGCGCGCATGTTTGAACGCATATTCAGAATGGATCCGGGCGTAGAATGTACGTGCCACTTGCACAACACGTATGGACTCGGAATAGCAAATTGCATCGCGGCCATGCATGCGGGCGTGAAGACTTTCGAGTCGTCCGTGGCCGGCCTGGGCGGCTGCCCGTTCACCAAGGTCGCCGGAGGCAATGTCTGCACGGAAGATTTTGTGCATTACCTTCAATGCGTCGGGCTCCGCCGCGACATCGATCTGAATAAGCTGATCCAAACCGCGCGCAGGATGAGCGCTTACTTCGGGCGCGAAATGCCCGGCATGGTTTACAAGGCCGGACCCATTGCGACATTAATTCATGAATAATTCGGGTCCGGGGTCTGGGAAATTTGGAGTTTTGTCATGAAACTACTTGATGGGATTCGCGTGTTGGATTTAACAAATGTTTTGTCGGGTCCTTTCGCCACGTTGCACCTCGCCCTGCTCGGCGCCGAAGTGATCAAGGTTGAGCCGCCTGGAAGCGGCGACCTGGCCCGCAAATTGGGGAACGTGCCCAAGCTCAACGCCGAAATGATGGGGACCAGCTTTCTGGCCCAAAACGCAAACAAGAAATCCATCACGCTCAATCTCAAGCACCCGAAGGCGCGGGAGATTTTTAGGCAGCTGGCAAAAACCGCCGACGTGGTGGTCGAGAACTTCCGGCCCGGCGTCATGGCACGCCTCGGTTTGGGATATGACACTCTGAAGCAAATCAATCCCCGGATCGTGTTTTGCGCCATATCCGGATTCGGCCAGACGGGTCCTGATGCGCTCAAACCCGCTTACGACCAGATCATCCAGGGCTTGAGCGGGACGATGGCGGTCAACGGAGATGAGCGCCTGAACCCTTTGCGCTGCGGATTTCCAGTGTGCGACACCGTCGGAGGGCTCAATGCCGCCTTCGCGATTCTTGCAGCCCTGTACTACAGGGAGAGGACCAGCGAGGGCCAGTTCATCGATATCGCACTCCTGGACTCAATCATGCCGCTGATGGGATGGGTTGCGGCCAATCTGCTCATCGGCAAGCAGCAACCGGCGCTGATGGGGAACGATAATTTTACCGCGGCACCTTCGGGCACTTTCGCTACCAGGGACGGCTTCATCAACATCGCGGCCAATAAACAGGAGCAGTGGGAGGCCGTTGCGGATGTCCTGGGTTTGCCGGAACTGAAGAGCGATCCGCGATTCCAGGAGCGCGACATGCGCAAGAAAAATCGAAGGGCGCTGACGCCGCTGCTTGAAGCCAGGCTCAAAGAGCAAGACACGGCGCATTGGGTCGAAGTGTTGAACCGGAACAATGTCCCGTCGGGAGCGATTCTGGGACTGGAGCAGGCCTTGAATCAGGATCAGATGAAACATCGCGGCACCTTGCAGACGTTGCAGGCAGAGGGGATTGGAGAGTTGCGGATCTTCAATCTGCCGGCTCAATTTGAAAAGACTCCGGCGCGCTTGGAAGAGCCGCCGCCGAGGCTATCCGCCCACACAGAAGAGATCCTGAAGCGGCTGGGGTACACGGAAACACAGATCGGGGAACTGCGTAAGGAAAAAACAATCTAGCCCCAGTACTATTCAATTAAGGCCGCAGGCAAATTCGAGATTCGAAATTCGAGATTCGAAATTCAATATGCTCAATCTCGAATCTCGAATCTCAAATCTCGAATAAGGATGGTTGGATTATGATTTTTTACGGCGTGATGATGTTCCTCAGCGCTTTCCTGCTCTTCCTGATCCAACCCCTGATCGGCAAATACATTCTCCCCTGGTTTGGCGGCACGCCCGCAGTCTGGACCGCCTGCATGCTTTTTTTCCAGGCGCTGCTCCTGCTGGGTTACAGCTATGCACATGCACTGGCGAGCCGCTGGCCTGTGCGCCTCCAGGCGAAAATCCACTTGAGCCTTGCAGCTTTGACGGTCCTGGCGCTCCCCATCATCCCTTCTCAGTCATGGAAGCCGCTTGACGGCCAATCGCCGAGTCTGCGCATTCTGGGTCTTCTTCTGGTCACCATCGGCGCGCCCTACTTCCTGCTTTCGTCAACGTCTCCGCTCCTGCAATCATGGTTCAGTAAGAGCCGGCGCGGAGCTTCGCCATATCGGCTTTACTCGCTGTCCAATTTGGGCTCTCTCCTGGCGATCCTCTCCTATCCATTTCTGGTCGAGCCTTCCCTGAGCCTGAGCCGGCAGGCCTCGATCTGGTCCTGGTGTTATACCGCGTTTGTGTTGTTGTGCGTCCTGCTGTCTTGGAAGATGCTCCGATTGTCGGAATCGAAAGGCAGTACGCTGGACGCCGCCTTGTTTTCGGAAATGAGTGACGAGCCGGCGCCGGGCGTCGGCAGGCGCATCCTGTGGCTCGCGCTCACGGCCTGCAGTTGTTTCATGCTTCTGGCCACAACCAATCAGATGTGTGAGGACGTGGCAGTGGTGCCCATGCTCTGGATACTGCCGCTCGCGCTGTATCTGCTCTCGTTCATTCTCTGCTTCCAACACGAACGGCTTTATTGGCGGCCACTTTTTATTCCAGGCCTTGCGGCGGCGATCGTTTGGACCTGTTACATTTTGTACGGAAACGTCTACGCTCCCTTGCGGCTGCAGATTATGAGCTATTCTCTGACCCTCTTCGCAGCGTGCATGGTCTGTCATGGCGAGCTCGTCCGCCTGAAACCCGGTCCCCGCCATCTCACGGCTTTTTACCTGATGGTCGCCGGCGGCGGCGTCATCGGGGGCATCCTGGTGACGCTGGTGGCGCCGCACCTCTTCAAGGGCTTTTGGGAGTATCACCTCGGATTGCTTCTGACCGTGATGCTGACACTGATCGCGCTGTTCCGCGACAGCAAGGGACCGTTGTATCGGGGAAGGCCCGTTTGGGTCTGGGCCGCGCTGTACATCTCCTTTGCAGGCCTTGTATTCGCACTCACGTACCAGATCCGCCAGTCGATGCAGGATACGGTCGAAACCGCGCGCAATTTCTTCGGCGTCCTGCGCGTGCTGGAGTTGAACAAAGAGGATCCGCAAGAACATCGTCTGAGCCTCATGCACGGCAGGATAGAGCATGGATTCCAGTTCTTCGACAAGGGAAAGCAATACTGGCCGACGTCCTACTATGGCCCTGACAGCGGCGTCGCCCTTGCGATCACCTTGCACCCGGGGCGAGGAGCCGCAGGCTACCCGCGCCAACCGTTGCGCCTCGGCGTGGTCGGCCTGGGCACGGGAACGCTGGCGACCTACGGGATGCAAGGGGACTACATTCGCTTTTATGAGATCAACCCGGAGGTGCTTCGTCTCTCGAACGAGTACTTCACGTATCGCAGGAACAGCGGCGCGCACATAGATGTCGTGCTGGGAGATGCGCGCATATCCATGGAAAGAGAGCGCCAGCACGGGGAATCTCAAATGTTCGATGTGCTGGCCATCGACGCTTTCAGCAGCGATGCCATCCCGGTGCACTTGCTGACACGGGAATGCCTGCAAACCTACCTTTACCACCTTAAGCCCGACGGCATCCTGGCCGTGCACATCAGCAACCGCTACTTCGATCTGAGCCCCGTCGTGCGCAATATGGCCCTCGTGAACGCCGATCGCGGGATGCAGGCGCTATGGATTGACGCGGCGGGCAACGAATCCCAAGGGACCGACGCGACTGATTGGGTGTTGTTGACTTCCAATCGACAATTCCTAAAAGATCCGGATGTCGAGAAATGCGTCCGGCACTGGGATGATCCTGCTCCCCGTGCGCTCATCTGGACAGACGACTACACCAACCTCTTCAGCTTGCTGCGCTAAGGGTCTGTTATTCCGTGCCTGAACATAAGACTGGATCTATTGGTTGGGCAGAGGTTTGCCGAAGAGTAAACCTGAGGGCGCTTAAGGCGTTGCGGGGTTGGCTCTAGACCCGGCAGCAGCGCCTATGTGTTCGATGGAGTCAAGCTTTTATGGCAACCATGTCCGGTGACGTGGCAGTTAAACCCAAGAAGGAGGCCCCGGAGCCTTTCGTCTGCGCCAAATGCAGCGCCAAGGTGCCGGCCGAATCGCGATACTGCAACATGTGTGGCAGCGCGCTGCGTACGAGAATGCCGCGTCTCAATCCAAGCAGCCACACCAGTCCTTCACCCCCTGTGAAAACAATCCGACAAGCGGCATCCGGGGATTCGTATGACATTCCCGCCGCTGTCACGAGAGAAACGGCGGCCGGAGCGACTCGGAACGATTCCCATCCGCCCGCTCAGCACAGCAGACCAGCAACACGTAAGGACTTCCCTTCGTCCGCCCAGCACGGCGGCCCGCTGAAGCGATTCCTCGAGATCATTCAGAGTCATCAAGACATCCCGGCATTCTCCCTGCACATCGTCGGAGTGATGGGATTGGTGGGACAAGACGAAGCATCCCTGCGCCACCTCACCAATATGATTCTCAACGACTACAGCCTGACGCTGGCCGTGCTGCGGTTGGCGAATTCGGCGTACTACAATCGCTCGGGCAAGCCGGTTTGCAGCGTGGCGCGTGCCATTACGATGATGGGCATCGACGCCATCAAGCGCGTTGCCGGCGGACTCCTGCTCCTGGAAAACTATGAGAAACACCCCGCCGGCCTGAAGGAACTCCTGCTTCTGTCGATCCTGACGGCCAGCCACGCGCGCCAGGCTGCGCTCCAGATCCATCTGCCGGATTCGGAGAAAGCATATCTGTGCGGGATGTTTCGCAATCTCGGAGAAATTCTGGTGGCACTCCACTTCAGCTCCCAGTATGAGGAGATACAAAAAGAGATTCACGAGCATAAGCTGAGCGAACACGATGCATGTCTGAAGATCATGGAGTTCAGCTACGAGGAATTGGGGCGGGCCATTGCCGGCAGTTGGGGTCTGCCCGAACCGATCAGTCATGCGATGGAAACGCAGGACCCAAAGAACTATCGTGATCAGAGCCAGGACAAAAAGCTGTTGACTTTGGTCGCATTCAGCCATGACCTGACTCGCTCCGTCTACAGTCACCCTCCCGAGGAGAGAAACAAAGTAATCGACGTATTGCTTGAAAAATACTCCGCGATCGCAGGCATGAACCGGCAGGTCCTGAAGGACGTCATCGATGGTGCGGCAACAGATGCAAAAGATACATTTGCCGCCGTCGGAGTGCCGCTCACTGATCTGCGTATCGTCCATCAGGGTTCGCCAAAGGGGGCCAGTTCAAATGGTCCGCGGGCTTCGGGCAACGATGGACCCGCCACCGGTGATGCTTCGATCGATCCCATCCTGGCGGAAACTTCGAAAGACCCTAACCCGGAGGGCGATCTGCTGAGCGGTCTGGTGGCTGAAGTGAAGGCCGCGGTCGAACCGGGTCACGAACTGAAACTAAACGAAGTTTTGATGATGGCCCTGGAAGCGTGTCATCGGGGCGCCCATTTCGCTCGCGTTGTCTTCTGCCTGGCGACTCCGGATCGCTCGTGCATTCGCGGCAGATTGGGTCTGGGTCCAGACGTCGACAAAGCCATCGAGAGCCTGCAGATCCCACTTTCCGGCCAGCATGAGGCTCTTACTTTGGCTCTGTTGACAAAGAGGGATTTATTCATCGACGCGCAAAACGACGATCGTTATCGGGAGTCACCACTGGTCCGCGCGCTCAGCCCTTCGTGCTTCGGGCTCTATCCGATTGTGGTGGATGGCGTGGTCGTAGGCTGCCTCTACTTCGACAGGACAACGCCGGACTCGGTGCCTCCGCGTGCGATCCTCGATACGATCGGATACCTTCGCGACATGGTTGCCGACATGATCCGGCGCACGCGCGCCCACTCCTAAGGGCCTGTCAATGAACAACGTCTGCACTTTGCTGCTGGCCCCCAGGCGCGCATCAAGAACCACTCAGCAGCAGGATGCCAAACTGCCTCGGCAGCGACCAGAAAAGAATCTGGGCATCGTCCTCACCCATCCAGATCTCAATTGACTCCTGATGGATTGTTTTCCTGCCGCCGATCGTTTCGCGCGCCCATTCCCGCACCTGCCTATAGCTGCTGACGATCCAACGGGTGAATCCCGATCGCGATGGATCGGAAAGCAACGAGCGGATTTGAAGCGCCTGGTCACCCCTGCAAAGCAGATCGTAATCCGCGGGCATGCGCTTGGGTCCCCACGGATCCTTCGTTGCGGTGGATGAGGTTGTCGCCTCTCCCGATCCCGGAACGACTCGCGCTCGAACCGGAGCTTGCAGCGGCCGAGCCTCGATTCCTGTCCACGTCTGGACGACGAATGGCGCGCTCCCGGAGCGAATGATCCTCGTGACCGGGAAGCTGCGCAGACTTCGCCCCTGCACTTTAAAGTCGATTCTGCGGTTCTTGAGATCAAGGCTGAGATATGGGGCCGGATTTTTTGCCAGCGCAATTTCCGCCGCGAGAATCTGCTCCTGCCTATTCAGCAGGGCGATTCTGTCGCGGACAGCCTGCTCTTCGCTCGGTTTTGACCCGGTCTGCGAGCCCTGCCGCGAATGGCAGCCCGCGACGAGCAATGCAGCAAGCATCACGGCGAATACATGAACCCGCGCACGAGCGTGTGACTGCAGGTCGAAACCCGCGGTGTCTGCCTGCTCAATCATCGCCGTGGCCCTCATTCAATAGATCCATATCGGGGTGCCTGGCTGGGCAGCCTCGTAGATTTTCTTGAGCGTGTCATCGTTCACTCGAATGCATCCATGCGTGACGTTGGCGCCCAAAAGACGGGTGTAGAGAGTTCCGTGGATAAAGAAACCGTTGCCAAAGGCGATTGCGTAGTCTCCCAGCACGTTCGCTGTGGCGCGCTGGGAGCGGTCTTTGGGAATGGGTTCGCCGTCCTCGATGTAGGACCAGTCCGGGCGGTACCAGACGGGGTTCGCGACTTTGCCCAGGACCTTGAAGAAACCTCTGGGCGTGTCGAAGGTCCACGCGCGCTTCCCGGAGCTGTCCGCAAGCTCCATACCGTTTCCCGTGGAGCAGGTTCCTTGGATAACGGTCCGAGTCCCCAGCATCAGGCTGATTTTGCTCTGGGCGGTATCGACGAGAATCACGGGGCCACCCGGGTACAAGCGGTTTTCGAGCATCTCCAGCTTACGCACTCTCTCCTCAGCCGTCCGCAGCTGCTTCATCAGGGGCGTCGAATCCGCGTTGGTCCCCTTGCCGGGCATGGGAGATGCGACCCCCACCGTCTCAGGTTTTGAACCCTTGGATGCCGAACAAGCCGGAAGCAGAAAAAGAGCAATCAGGCAACAGAGCCATAGGTATCGCGCGAGGGCTGTCATTTTCGAATTCCCACCGCCCCAGGGCTCACGCCCTGGGCTGTAGCTGCTGGACCCCTTCGGGGTCAAGACAGCAACTGCTTCAGCTCTGCCTGCATTCCGGAACTTGTCGTCGGTTGCATTGTCTGAATCGCAGAGCATATTCATGAGCTTCATGCCCTTAATCGTTCGATTGATTTGTCAGTCGGCAGGTCCCGACAATCGTGACCGGCATGCCCACGTAGGCGCGCGCGTACAGCTCCGCCATATCGGCGTTCTCCAGAGATACACACCCCTCGGTCCAATCGGAGTTGGCTCGCCCGCCGCCGTGGATCTCGATGTTGCCGCCAATTCCGGCGCGCGCCGGGATCTGTCCCGCCTTTTTCATGGAGCTGAACCGCTGGCGGTCCGCTGCGTTGGGGTAATCCAGGAGGAGGGCCCAACCGAAGCTGGCAGAACGGGACTTGCTCTTGATTCTGTATTCGCCCTCCGGCGTAGAGGAGTCGTGTTCCTGCACCTTCATCCGATACCAGTTTATGCCCAGGTTTGCAACGTACGATTTCTCGATGCGTCCGTTGGTCAGCAACAGGCAGCGGTGGTCCAATTTGTTCACTAAGATCGCAGAACGCTTCGACTGCCTGGTCCAGAGCAGAAGGTCCTGCGCCGCCTTCTCCCACTGGGCAAGATGCCCGGAATCATGAAACCGCGCAAGCTCGGCTTCGACAAAGTCCTCGTTCTCAGTCCAGGCTTTGCGTGCCCGCAACGCTTCTATGACTGCGGACTCGATTTGTCCGTGCGCCGCCAGGTCTCGAGCGCCTGCCAGCAGCGTTTCGGCCCGGGTGCGCGCATAATTGCGCACCTCAAAGCTGGCGCCTGCCTTCCTGGCGCTGGCTTCGCCGTCAACTTCGAGAGCGAGTGTTTTGAGGAAAATGCTGAGCCGGGATCTCTCGTCCCGGACTCGAATTGCCTCGTCCAGGCGGATCCGATAGGCGTTGAGCGAGGCGTCCAAGAGTTTTTGAATGCAGGGGGTGAAATCTCTATTGAATGCCCATGCCTCATCCGCAAACAGCAGGCACAGTTTTGCTTCGTTGATTTGCACAGCCAGTTTGTTCAGTTCATTTGCGAATACTGACGCGCCTGGACCCGTGCGGCAATCTCCCGCCAGTACATTTACGTTAGACTCTAACTGCCAGGGGCGAGTGCGCAGAGCCATATTCAACCATAGCTCGTACGCCCCCACCCCGATGAGCAGGATCGCCGGAAGTCCGGCGATCGTTTGTTTCCACTTGAGTGCCATCTCTCTACCGAAATGGCAATTGTACTACTTTGCGGCCTTTCCCTTTATCTTCTCTTTAGCAGCTTTGACCTGGTCGACTATGCCGGTGGCCTTGGTCTGGGCTATCTTAGCCTGGGAAAGCGCGTCGTTGTACTTCTCGGAGGACATTGCCTGTGTAGCCGCGGCCTGAGCATCCCCTGCGGCCTTCAGGTCCGACTGCATGGCTTCCAGGTCGGCCTTGGTGTCCTTACCCTTGGGAGCGGTGGCCAATGCCTTTTTGGCCTCTTCCATCTGAGGTCCGAGTCCGGCAATCAAAGCTTCGGCATCCGCCTTAGCTTTGGCTTTGTTGGCCTGGGCATCGGTTGTGGCCTTGGCAGCCTTGTCTTTGGTTTGCTTCAAGAGGTCGGAGGCAGCCTTGTAGTCGCGCGACAGGGCGAACTTGCCGTCCTGGGTCTGGACTTCAGCCGTCGCCTTTGCCATCGTGTCTTCTGCGTCTTTCAGGCTGTCGGGGGCGTACGTGCGGACATCATCAGTCTGTGCCGCGGTGACCGCGGTCTGGGTTGCCGCAATTTCTTCCTTGGGTGCGGAAGCGCAAGCGAAAAACAACATCGCCGCTGCCAGGGAAAAAGCGACAATTAAAGCTAGTCTCATTGATACCTTATTCATAGCTGCTCCTTAGGAGGGTTGGAGGCATAATCCAAATTGCATGCCATTGAAAACCAACAACAGATAACATTTACTTATTGAGCAACTATCGTGCCAGTCAAGAGCCGTGGCGGTCCAATTGCCGATGCATCATCATTAATCGGTTCATAATTATCTGTAGAATAAATATTTATGAGAATCAATGCGCTTGAATTTCTTTTGCCCCGAGGGGATTTCAAACCTTCTTCAGGCGTGACCTGGCAACGCTATCTCTGCATATTTTGCACGTCTCTCGGACCATTCATGTTAATGTAGACGGGTGGCTGGCTGGTTGGGTGGGAGCCAGTGCTGTTAACTTAAGGGGAGATTCATCCTCGAGCAGAAATCAGACGGCCACGAATTTCACGAATTCCACAAAAACAGCCCTGAAGAGCTGGTCGACAGATCGAAGATTTCGTGGAATTGGTGAAATTCGTGGCGTCTTCTTGAGTTTTTGCTTAAGGTAGCAGCATTGGGTCGGAGTTTTTCTGTCACGAGGCGCGGAGGGACTTGTGCCGGCACTACTGAGTCAGAAGATTAAGGAAGGTCGGCCGGCGTCAAGGATCTTCCTTTGGACGTTGTTCGGAGTGTCTAATGCCTTCCTGTGGCTGGTGCTTCTCGCCTTCCATTGGGAGGTCTCGCTGCGCGCACGTGAGGTCTATTATTTCGGGACCCATCTCTTCCCGTTGCAGGAACTGCCTCTCTCGGTGTTGTATGTATCCTGCGCCTTGCTGACCCTCGCCAGCGCGGCAGCCATTCTGCGCTACCACAGCAATCTGGCCGCGAAAGATAGGCTCCGGACGCTGCTGTTTCAGATTCTGGACAGCCTGGAGATCGGCGTTGTCGTGCTCGACGACCGGGATCAACTCACCTTTACCAATGACAGCGCGCGCCAGCTTTTGCCGGAGCTCTCGCGCCGCGGCACCAGCCTCGACATTCTAGGAGTGTTGCAGGATCGGCAGCAGCTACGCGAGATGGTAAAGGCAGCAGCCCGGCACGCTGACTATCAGCGTGAGGTCGAGCAGGATCTCGGCAAGCCAGAAAACCCGTTGCCGGTGAGGGTCACCACCCTGCCGCTCAAGGATCCGCATGGACGTACAACCGGCACACTACTCCTGGTTCGGGATGTGCGCGACGCTCTGCGCATGGAGCGTCAAATGCGGATCGCGGAGCGTCTGTCAGCGCTGGGAACGCTGGCGGCCGCGATGGCTCATGAGATTCGCAATCCGCTCGAAGCCATGGATTTGAATCTGGCCCTGCTCGAACGAAACCTGGCAACTGTCCAATTCACGGCAAATGATGGGGAAAAGACGGACAAATACGTGAGGATCCTGGAATCAGAGATTGATCGACTTGCGGGTATCGTGGAGAACTTTTTGTCATTCGCGCGCCCGAGCGAATCGCCCGTTGCGGAGATTCGCCTGGAAGCGATTTTGCGTCAGATCGTCGATCTTCTCTCAAACCAAGCTCAGTCGCGAAGGGTCACACTTGACCTCTCTGTCGCGGGGACTCCAGTGGTATGGGGCTCCGAAGACCAGCTGAAGCAGGCTTTTCTCAACCTGGCAATCAACAGCCTGGAGGCCATGCCTCAGGGCGGCGCCCTCCGTATTCGGGCAGAAACCTCCCGGCAGACCGGCTCCGGAGGAGGTACTAGCTTTGCCGTGGTGAGCATCCAGGATACCGGCGTGGGAATATCGCAGGAAAAGCTCGAACGGCTCTTTGACCCGTTCTTCACCACGCGGCCCAAAGGAACCGGGCTCGGCCTGACTATCGTCCAGCGCGTGGTCCATGAACATCACGGCCGCATAAGCATCTCGAGTGTTCTGGGTCAGGGTTCCACCTTTACCATCGAGTTGCCGCTGATTGTCCCGGAATTCAAAGAGGGAGCCGCTTCCCATGCCTAATCCTCCGGCAAGAATCCTGATCGTAGACGACGAGGTTAATATTCGTGAAGCCCTTGCAACCATTCTGAGCGATGAAGGGTACGAGGTCAGTGCTGTCGGGTCAGCCGAGAGAGCAATTGTGGAGCTTGGGGAGGATCAATTCCATGTGGTCATTTCGGACATGCGCATGGAAGGTAGCACGGGCCTGGACCTGTTGAACTGGATTCGTCAGAACTGTCCCGAAACTGAGATGATTCTTCTCACCGCTTATGGCAGCGTCGAGGGAGCAGTGGAGGCAATGAAGTTCGGCGCCTATGACTATCTATGCAAGCCTGTCGACCGGCGCCGCCTGGCACTCTTGATTGAGAAGGCTCTCGAAAAACAGCGCCTCGCCGTGGAGAATCGCAGCCTGCGCCGCCGTCTGAGCGTCAAAGAGGGATTCTCCAACTTCATCGGGAACGGCGGGCGTATACGCCATATTTTCAAAGTCATCGCGGAGGTCGCGCCTACCAACGCCACGGTACTCATCTCGGGAGAAAGCGGCACCGGCAAGGAACTCGTGGCCCGCGCGATTCATAACTCCAGCAATCGCAGGGAGGGGCCGTTCATCACGCTGAACTGCGGCGCGCTGCCGGATACTCTAATTGAAAGCGAGCTTTTCGGATTTGAAAAGGGAGCTTTCACGGGCGCGGCTGCTATGAAGATGGGGCGCATCGAACTGGCATCCGGAGGCACCCTCTTCCTCGACGAAGTCGGAGACATGACCCCCAAGACCCAGGTTGATGTGCTCCGCGTCTTGCAGGATCGCGAATTGAGGAGAGTCGGGGGTAACAAGATCGTGAAGGTGGACGTGCGCTTCATCGCGGCAACCAACAAGGACCTGTCTGCCGAGATTGGGGAGAAACGCTTTCGGGAGGATCTGTACTATCGACTTAACGTTGTCCCCATTTCGATGCCGACGTTGAGAGATCGCAAAGAAGATATCCCAGTGCTCGTGCAGGCATTTCTGGAGGAGTTTTGCGGACTCCATCAAAAGGAGCCCAAGCAGATTTCGGATCAAACGATGGAGTTCATGCTTCACTATTCATGGCCAGGCAACGTGCGCGAGCTGAGAAATGTCGTCGAGCGCATGGTCCTGTTGGCGCGCGGCGGCCTGATCGAACCGCGCGATCTCCCGGGAGCGATCCGTAATGTCACTGACGATTGCCCGCAAATCACTATTCCACTCCGTCAACCTCTCGAGGCAATCGAGAAAACGGTGATCACCAACGTCTTCGACCGGATCACCAGCAACCGGCGCCAGGCCGCCGAGATGCTCGGCATCAGCCTGCGCGCGCTCCATTACAAGATCCGTAGATACAAGCTCGACGAGAAGTAGCTGCAGCCCTGCAGAAGTTGCGCGGAAGCGCACAAACCCCTGTTATCTCAACCTTTGACGAATCAAGTCGTTATCGCTCCTGCCACTCATTCGCATTTAAGCCTGCAATTTTTGCGCAAATGGGGACTGTCCCCAATTGAAATGCTAGCGGAGTCTTTCCCGAGCCTGTCGGACCAATCAGCAGCATCGCCTGGAGTGGAGTCATATGCCCGTTCCTTGCTTTCTCAAGTGACAAAAAAGAGGAAACGCATCACCAAGCCGCGATGGCTTCCATGTTAGAATGGCCGCACAACCGCAAAGGAGAGTATCCATGAAACGTCGGGATTTTCTTAGACAATCCGCCGCTGGCGCCGCGGCGATTTCGGTTCTGGGCCGCGGATTCATTTCTCGCGCGCAAGCGCAGTCCAAAGCGAAAGTGGTTCTGGTCAAGACCGAGGACCGGATCAAGGGAATCCCGGCCGCCCTGAAACTGATGGCGGTGGAATCGCCCAAGGGCAAGAAGGTCCTGATCAAGCCCAATTTCAACACCGCTGATCCAACACCCGGATCGACCCACAACGATACGCTGCGCCAGCTGGTCCTCGAGATGAAGGCGCGCGGCGCCGCACAGATTACGATCGGCGAGCGGAGTGGTCCGCCCCAAACCAAGTCGGTCATGGAAGCCAAAGGCATACCAGCGCTGGCCCAGGAGCTGGGCTTCGGAATAATCAATTTCGAAGAACTGGGTGCGGACGGTTGGGTTCATTTCAACCCGCCGGGAAATCATTGGCAGAACGGCTTCGACGTTGCCAGGCCTGTTGTGGAGGCGGAATACCTGCTCTGGACCTGCTGCCTCAAGACTCATGGCTCCGGCGGCATTCACAGCATGTCGATCAAGCTGGCGGTAGGCACCACGAACAAGAACCTGATGCGTGAGCTGCACGGTGCGCGCCAGACACACATGCGGCGCATGATTGCAGAGGTTCATCAAGCCTTCAAGCCGCACCTCATTGTCATGGATGGAGTGGACGTGTTTGTGGACGGCGGCCCTTCTCAGGGCAAGCTGGTCAAAGGCGGGGTCATCATCGCCGGTACGGATCGTATTGCGATCGATGCGGTCGGCCTTGCGGTCCTCAAGAACCTCGGTTCCAACGATGCCATTATGGTCCCGAAGATCTTCGAACAGGAGCAGATCCAACGCGCTGTCGAGCTGGGTCTCGGAGTCAGCAGTCCGAATGACATCGAAATCGTCACCGGCGACCCGGCGAGCCGAGCCTACGCCGATACCCTCAAGGAGATCCTGGCTACCGCTTGAGCAACGGGAGCGAAGCGGGTTCGCGGGCGGCTTTGGCCCTCGTGGATTGCAATGAGAGTTCATCCCTGTCGATCGCCTGAATTGCAGTTCTGATTCGCGGAGGAAGAAGCGCATGAATCGAATCCTGCATTTATCTTCGCGTGTAACTCTGTCGATCCTTGTCCTGGGCTTGATGTTCGCACGGGCGCAGGTACTCAAGCCTGTCCAGCTTCCCACACCTCAGATGGATGGCGGCCGACCTCTGATGCAGGTGCTCAAGGATCGAAAAACAACACGGGAGTTCAGTGCCGAGAAGCTGCCGCTTCAGACCTTGTCCAACCTGCTTTGGGCGACATTCGGGATCAATCGCCCGAATGGAGAGCGTACTGCTCCCTCGGCCATGAACTGGCAGGAGATTGACATTTACGTCGCGCTTGCCGATGGCCTGTACCTCTACGACGCCAAGGCCAACGCTCTGCAGCCCGTCTTGGCTCAAGACATCAGGGCAGCCACGGGACAACAGGCGTACCCCAAGGACGCACCGGTCAATCTGGTTTATGTCGCCGATCTGGGAAAAAATTCCAGAGTGCCTGAGACCGAAAAGGATTTCTGGTCCGCCGCGGACGTCGGCTTCATCGCCCAGAATGGCTATTTGTTTGCCGCCTCGGAAGGGTTGGTCGCGGGCGTGAGGGCAATGATCGACCGGCCGGCACTGGCAAAAGCCATGAAGCTGCGCCCGCAGCAGAAGATACTTCTTGCCCAGAGCTTTGGCTATCCCAAGAAGTAGCGGCGAAGATAGCCCGGCACTTCGCGTCCCGTAGGGACGATGTGAGAATAGCCCGGCACTTCAGTGCCGGGATTAGGCATCGGGTTATGGACGAGTCCCGGAGGGACGACTGATAAGGAAAACACAGACGTTAAACTCCTAATCCAAAACGACGAGAGGTAAGTCCGGAGAGGGCTCAGCCGTCCCTACGGGACTTACCTCAGAGGTATCCAAGAGTCCCGGCACTGAAGTGCCGGGCTACTCTCGTTGCGTCCCTAGCGGGACGCTTATCTGCAGACAAAGAGACCAACTCGAGTGCGTCCCTAGAATTCTCGACTTTTATCGAGGCAGTTTCACTGACACCCGTGTATATTCTTGGCCACTGGAGTTGGGAGGATTGAAACATGCCTCAGTGGCTGAAGAAGGCACAGATTAGCTGGGTTCCGGCAGCGGTTCTTTGCATATTCCTGTTGGCCTCATTCGCTCTCGCCGACAACTATCCGCGCCAGCCTGCCATCGACATTCAAGACTATCTCTTCAAGCTCGAACTACGGGACGACACCAACAGGATCGAAGGTCAGACACAGGTCGATGTCCTGTTTCGAACAGACGGTGCTTCGCAGATTTTTCTCGACCTGGTCGGCAAATCTGCAGACGGCAAGACCGGCATGGTCGTAAGCAAGGTAATGAGCGCGGGTAAGCTTCTCGTATTCCGGCACGAGTCCAACCGCCTCTTGATCGATCTCGGGCAGGCTTCCAAAGCGGGTGAACGCCGCCTCATCACGGTTGATTATTCGGGTGTTCCCGCGGACGGCCTGATCATAGGCCCGAACAAGAACGGACAGCGTGTTTTTTTCGGCGACAACTTCCCGGATCGCTGCCGCTACTGGCTGCCCGTGATCGATCACCCATACGACAAGGCGTCCTGTGAATTTGACATTACCGCGCCTGAGGCCTACCAGGTGGTCGCAAACGGCGCTCTGGCTGAAACCAGCAGTCTGCCCGGCAACCGCCGCCTGACGCGTTATCGAGAGGCCGCCCCCATCGCGACCTACTGCATGGTCATCGGCGTAGCGCGCTTTGCGGTCGAAACCGCCGGACAGGTTGCCGGTACGCCGGTCCAGACCTGGGTCTATGCAGAGGATCGCGACGCCGGATTCACCGATTATGCTGTTGCCGTAAAACCCTTGCGACTTTTCAGCTGGCTGATCGGCCCCTTCGCATACGAAAAGCTTGCGAACGTGCAATCGCGCACCCGTTATGGCGGGATGGAAAACTCCAGCGCCATCTTCTATTCCGAGAGATCCGTCACCGGGCGGGGCCGTACTGAAGGGGTGATGGCCCACGAAATCGCCCACCAGTGGTTCGGCGATTCAGTGACCGAGTCGGATTGGGATCACACCTGGTTGAGTGAAGGGTTCGCAACCTACCTGACTCACGTCTACAACGAATATACGTACGGCCGCGACGTGATGACTCGCGGACTGCGCTCGGATCGCGATCGCATCATTCAGTTTTTCAAGAAGAATCCCAAAGCTGCCATTGTCACGCCCGCCGATCCCAAACTCGACAACATCCTCAGCACCAACGCCTACCAAAAGGGCAGCTGGTTCCTCCATATGCTGCGCCGCGAGATCGGGGATGAAGCCTTCTGGAAGGGACTCTCAACCTATTTCAAGCGCTACCAGAACGGCAATGCGCTGACCGATGATTTCCGCCGTGTCATGGAAGAAGTGTCGGGAAAGCAACTGGAGAATTTTTTCCGCCAATGGGTGTACATGCCGGGGCAACCTGTGATTCAAGGTAGCTGGACTTATGCGAACGGCGTCCTGACTCTCGAGATCCGCCAGGCGCAGACAACGGATGTCGTCTACGAAACGGCTCTCGATATAGGAATCGTCCAGGAATCCGACGCCGCACCGAGGCTCGAAACCGTGCGGCTGACGCTACGCGATCAAAGCTTCGTTTTCAAAATCGCCAGCCGGCCCTCCGAAGTTCATCTCGACCCGAACGTGTGGCTGCTCATGGAAGCAGGTCCGTTCGTCAAGAAATGAGCGGTGGAATACGGATGCATCCGGAGGCAGGAATCTGATACATTCGCATCCTCGGTAACTGTTTGGCATTTTTTTAAGATTCGGATCGCATGAGCGAAAGGCAAGACAAACCTCAAAGACTCGAAGAATCTCGAAGAGGCGCTGGCTTCTGCGGCCCTGAAAGGGCCGGCAACCGGCAGCGGATGGCTGTACTGCTGAGCCAATCGGCTCTCATGGAGGTAAGTGCATGATAGGAAATTTGAAACGTCTGTCGATACCGCTGCTCGCATGCATGGCGATCCTGGCGGTGGCAATGGGCCAGTCCACGAAAACGGCGCCCCAGCAGCCTGTGAAGGCAGCCGCCGGCGCACCTGCCCAGGCAGCGAAGCCCGCGGCGCCGGATCTGACCAAGCAGCCGACTTTGTACGTGGTCGGATATGCGCACCTGGACACGCAGTGGCGCTGGGACTATGCGACGACTATCAAGGATTATCTCCCGAAGACCATGCGGCTCAATTTCGATTGGTTCGAAAAGTATCCGCACTACGTCTTCAATTTCAGTGGCGCCAACCGCTATAGGATGATCAAAGAGTACTACCCTGCCGATTACCAGCTGATCAAGAAATATGTCGCGGCAGGCCGCTGGTTCCCCGCGGGATCATCCATGGAGGAAAACGACGTTAACAATCCGTCCGCGGAGTCGATCATCCGGCAGATCCTGTACGGCAAGGAATATTTCCGCCATGATTTCGGCAAGACGAGCGCCGAATACATGCTGCCCGATTGTTTCGGATTCCCGGCGTCATTGCCCACGATCCTTGTGCACTGCGGCATCAAGGGATTCTCCACACAGAAGCTGTCTTCGGGTTGGCAACCCGCCCCGCATGTGGGAGGCCCGGACTCGATCGAGAAAACACCGGAGGGTATTCCCTTCAACGTCGGAGTGTGGGTGGGTCCCGATGGCAGCTACGTCATTGCAGCCCTTAATCCTGGAGGATATGGCAGCTCCGTAACCTCTGACCTGAGCAAGAGTCCTCCACCGCCGCCGCCGCCCGATCCGAATCAGCCGCGGCGTGGCGCTGGGCCCGGAACCGATTGGCCCGCGCGCATCCAGCTGGATGGGCAAGTTACGGGGGCTTTCGCGGACTACATGTATTATGGAACCGGCGACACCGGCGGCTCCGCCAATGAATCCTCCATCAAGCTGATGGAGGCGATCGTCACCCGGAGCAAGACCATTCTTCCGCCACCCGGGGGTGGAGGCCGGGGACAGCAAGCACCGGCGGCGCCCCAGCAAGAAGTACTGGTCGGTGACGGGCCGGTCAAGGTTATATCGGCGACGGCCGACCAGATGTTCCTCGACCTCAAGGCGGCGCAGATCGCAAAGATGCCGAGGTATCAGGGCGATCTCGAACTGATCAACCACTCCGCCGGTTCCATTACGTCGGAAGCTCATATGAAGCGCTGGAACCGCAAGAACGAAGTGCTCGCCGATGCAGCCGAAAAAGCATCGGTTGCCGCGGAATTGCTTGGAGGACGCGCCTATCCTCTGAAGCGCCTGAACGACGCGTGGACGCTCGTGATGGGCGGTGAGTTTCATGACATCATTCCCGGAACTTCGATCCCTAAGGCATATGAGTACGCCTGGAACGATGAGTTGCTCGCGATGAACCAGTTCGCGGGTGTTCTGACCAGCGCGACCGAAGCGGTGGCTTCGACCATGGACACTCAGGCTAAAGGGACGGCGATCGTAGTCTACAATCCGTTGAGCATCCCTCGCGAAGATCCGGTGGAAGCCACCATCGCGTTCCCGAACGGCGTGCCGCGGGCCGTGCGCGTTCTCGGGCCTGATGGCAGCGAAGTCCCTGCGCAGGTGAATGGTGAAAAGGACGGCGCCGCCAAAGTGCTTTTTGTGGCGAAGGTGCCCTCGGCAGGCTTCGCCGTTTATGATGTTCTGCCGGCCGATGCACCCTCGACCTCCACGCTTAAAGTGTCGCAGTCGTCTCTGGAAAACGCGCGCTACAGCATTAAGGTCGATCAGAACGGCGACGTCACCGGCATTTTCGACAAGACACTGAACAAGGAACTGCTCTCCGCGCCCATGCGGCTGGCAATCTCAACCGACAATCCGGCACATTGGCCCGCCTGGAACATGGATTTCGAGGACGAGCAGCGGATGCCGCGGGCCATAGTCGGCGGCCCGGCGGAAATCCGGGTCGTGGAAAATGGCCC
>JBEKIX010000045.1:0-22565 GCA_050011535.1 Acidobacteriota bacterium | reverse complement strand
TCCTGTCCTCCCGACCGGTTGTGCTTTTCATGCCAGCAAGTCCGGAAATACTCCATGAGAGCCCGCGACCACTCTTCCAATGCGGGGAGCGCGATCCCTCCTGCCTGCGCAAGCTCAGGTTTTCCACCGCCACGGCCTCCCAGCTTTCCTGCAACCTGCCTGATCGCTGCCCCACAGTCGCCCGGAACGTCCTGACTGCGTGCCACTACCAATTGTGCGGCCTCCTGCACCGTGCCCAGTATGACGAGGGTTCCCGGCGAAGCCGTGATTTTCTGAGCCAGGATCTTCAGGCCCTCGATCTTGCGGTCTCCGAAATCCCGCCGCACGGCCAGAATCCCATCTCTCATATCGGCACTCTTCAATAATTCCTGTGCTTCCAATTCGAGGATCTGATTCTCCAGGCTTTTCTTTTCCCTCAGCAAGCCCGACCTCTCCTGCAGGAGCTTCTCCATAAGTGCCGCAAGCTCATGAGGGTGAGCCGAGTGGAGTCTTGCAAGCTCACGCAGGACCTCATGGTCCTTGCGGAAAGCTTTCAGGGCTCTGCCTCCACAAACAAACTCGACCCGCGTCCCGCCTTTATAGCGCTCGCTTCCCAAGATGAAAACCACTCCGATCTCTCCGCAGCGGCCCACGTGAGTGCCGCCGCAGGGCGAGCGGTCAAAACCTTCGATGTCGATCACTCTGATCTCGCCTTCACGCTGGGATTCCTTGCGCACGCCGAGCGCGGCCAGCTCTTCTCGCTTGACGTTCAAAATATGAACGGGCCGGTCGTCGAAGATTATTTGTGCGGCCGCGTTTTCGGCAGCGCGCAACAAGGCGGGATCGGGCTGTGCGAGTTCGATGTCGATGGTGGAGGTTTCCTGGCCGAGGTGAAACGAAAGCGTGGCCGCCCGTGCCACGCCGAGGAATGCCTGCGAGAGGATATGCTGGCCCGTATGCTGCTGCATGTGATCGAATCGCCGTTCCCAATCCACCGCGCCCATCACGCCATCCCGCGTGGGCCGCGAGTCGAGAACGTGAACGATTCTTCCTGACTCATCCTCTTCGACAATCTCGACACGCGCTCCGTCCAGCGTCCCTGTGTCGCATGGTTGACCTCCCGAGGTTGGATAAAAAGCCGTCCGGTCGAGGACGACCGCGGGTTTCTCCTTCACTTCGAGATGTTCCACGATCGTCGCCTCAAATTCGAGCAGATAAGAATTCTCGTAGTACAGGCGCCTTGTCATAGGAGTATCACCATTCTCCGCAGAATTAAACTTGCTTCCCCAGCCGTCTCCGGCACAGCGGCAGGCATACCATCATAGCGTATTTTGGGGGCAAAACACTGACGCATGAAAAATGGCGGATTACAACCACGGAGCTTCGCGCGAGGCTCGTGATCGTGGTCGTGATCGGCTTTTTTCTGATATCCAGACACTGCCGATCACGATCACGACCGCGATCACGATGTTCCTCGGGAGCGCCATTTTCGGAGCAGGTTTCTTGACACTGGTTCGAAGCGATGTCTATACTCCCCATCATGAATCCGACCGATGCTGCGTTTCATGGCACTACCATCCTGCTCGTCCGGTGCGGTAACCAAACCGCAATGGCCGGCGACGGTCAGGTTACTCTGGGGGACACGGTCATCAAGACAGGAGCCCGGAAAATCCGGCGCCTGTACAACGACCGCATCCTGGTGGGTTTCGCCGGAGCGACGGCCGACTCGTTCGCACTGTTTTCCCGGCTTGAGGCGAAACTCGAGCAGTTTCACGGCAACCTCAATCGCGCTGCGGTGGAATTGGCGCAGGAATGGCGCATGGACAGGGCGCTGCGCCATCTGGAGGCTTTCCTGCTTGCGACGGATGGCGTGTCCACCTATCTGCTGTCGGGTACCGGCGATGTCATCGAGCCGGATGACGGGACCCTGGCGGTGGGCTCCGGCGGCAGCTACGCGCTCTCCGCGGCCCGGGCCCTGCTGCGCCACACCAAGCTGCCGGCCAGGGAGATCGCGCTCGAATCTGTCAAGATCGCAAGCGAGATATGCATTTTCACCAACGGACAAATCATCGTCGAGGAACTGAAACCGGAGAAGCGCGTCCGCCGTCGCGGTTGACGCTTGCCCTCCTGCCAAGCCTTCGCGGCCGAACCCGTGCGCCCGCCGGAGATCTGCCGCCTCGATGCGCGAAAGGATTCTGCTCAAAGTGAGAAAACGTCGCACAGCGCCCAATCGAGGACTCGACGAAATGTCGCCTCGCGAGATTGTCGTGGAACTGGACCGTTATGTTGTCGGACAACAGGAGGCCAAGAAGGCGGTCGCTATCGCGTTGCGCAACCGTGTCCGGCGTCAGAAGCTGGACGAGGAAATGGCTGAAGAGGTCGCCCCCAAGAACATCATCATGATCGGCCCCACCGGGGTGGGCAAAACGGAAATCGCGCGCCGGCTCGCGCGCCTGGCCAACTCTCCCTTTTTAAAAATCGAGGCCACCAAGTACACCGAGATAGGCTATGTCGGCCGCGATGTGGAATCGATGATTCGGGACCTCGTGGAGATGTCAGTCGACATGGTCCGAATGGAACGGATTACAGAAGTGGCTGAAACGGCAGAGCAAAACGCCGAAGAGCGGGTCCTGGATCTGCTCGTGTCCGATCTCCACCCGTTGCCCGTAGAAAAAAGTTCAGGCAGCGCGGGCAAGGATCTTGAATTGGCCGAACGCTCGCGGGAAGGCCTGCGCAAGCGGCTGCGGGCGGGCAAGCTCGACCACCAGATGATCGAAATGGAGGTCCGTGATCATCCCATGAGCCCCTTCGCGTTCCAGGTCTTCGAGGGGACGAGCATGGAGGAGATCCAGTTCAATATGAAGGATTTCATTTCAGGCATGATGGAGGGGAAGTCAAAGAAACGCCGCATGAGCGTGGATGAGGCACTCGATTATCTCGAGCAGGAGGAAGAGCAGAAACTGGTCGACATGGAACAAGTGGCCAGAATGGCGCTGGATCGCGTCGAGGAAAACGGCATCATTTTCCTTGATGAACTCGACAAGATCGCCGGGCGCGAGAGCGGCCACGGCCCGGACGTGAGCCGCGAAGGGGTTCAGCGCGACATCCTTCCCATCGTGGAGGGCACAACTGTCAACACCCGCTACGGGATGGTGCGCACGGACCACATTCTCTTCATTGCCGCGGGTGCGTTTCACGTGTCCAAACCCTCCGACCTCATTCCTGAGATTCAAGGGCGTTTCCCGATCCGCGTGGAGCTGAAAGCCCTGACCGAGGACGATTTCGTCCGTATCCTGCTCGAACCTAAGAACGCCCTGATCAAACAGTATGTGGCGCTGCTCAAGACCGAGGGCGTGAAGCTCAGATTTGAAGAGGATGCTCTTCGCGAAATTGCGCGCATGGCTTGCATTGTGAACGACAGCTCCGAGAATATCGGCGCCCGCAGGCTCCACACCGTCATGGAGGCGCTGCTCGAAGACATTTCATTTCGGGGAAGCGAGTTGACGGGAAAGAGTATAAAAATCGACGGGGTTTATGTGCGTAGGAAGCTGAACAACATTGTGGCTGACAAGGACACCAGCCGGTACATTCTGTGATGGTTCTTCGGGCCCGTTCCGTTCAGACCTTTCTGGCGATCCTTTACCTCTTGGATCTTCTTGCCTGCGCGAAGATCGGCGAACCCCAACCGCCACAGGTGCTCGTGCCCAAGCCTGCGATCGATCTCGCGACGCGCCAGTACGGGGACAGGATTCTCCTTACGGTCTCCGCGCCTACCCAGAACACGAACGGTTCACGGCTGACGACCCTGGGAAGCGTCGAGATCCTGCGCATCGCGGGCGACCGTCAGGGCGCCACGCCGCTTTCCGAGGATGCTTTTCTGGCCCAAGCCCAATCGCTCGGCTCCATTGCTGCCCAGGACCTTGCCCTCTATCGCAGAGACGGCTCACTGGCCGTGCCCGATCCCGCCCCGGTTGGCCCGGCCTCCTTTTACAAACAAGGTTTCCGCTATGCCATCCGTTTCATCAATCGAAGGAATCAAACCGCCGGCTTGAGCAATCAGGTGTACATCGCACCTGTGCCCATCCCGCTTGCACCCGATAAACTGGTGAGCACGGTAACGCCGGACAGCATCAAGATCACCTGGAACGAGCCTTCAGCGAATGCGGATGGATCAACACCGGCGCGGATCACCGGTTACAATATTTATCGAACAGAAGATCCAAAGTCCGTGCCATCGGCCACCGTCAATGTGGCGCTTTTGACCAAGCCGGAATTTGGAGATCGAAGCTTTGAGTTCGACAAGACTTACTACTATGCTGTGAGCGTGGTAGCCAGCACAGCGAACCCATATGCAGAGAGCCCGCCTTCTGCTTTACAATCGGTCACACCTCGGGATACCTTTCCACCGGGCATCCCCAAGAGTCTGGATGCTGTCGCGGAAAACGGAGTCGTGACACTGCTTTGGACAGCGCCTGACGACAACGACGTTGCCGGGTATCGCGTCTATCGAAAGGAAAAAGACGCCACGGCCCGTGTTCTCCTCCAGACTCAAGTGGTCACTGCTCTGAGTTTTCGTGACGATCAAGTTCGGCACGGGATTCAATACGAATACAGTGTCGCCGCGGTGGACACCCACGGGAACGAGGGCCCGGCCGCGACGGTCATTGTGGAGGTTCAATGAAACTCTGTCGCTTTCATCATCAGGGAGAGACCGGTTGCGGCCGGATCGAAGGAAACCAGATCAAAGTGTATCGCGGGGAATTAACCGGCGCGAGGGAACCTTCCGGAAAGACGTTGCCCCTCGACGCGGTGCAGATCCTGTTCCCGTCAGTGCCGAGCAAGATAATTGGGATCGGCCGCAACTACGCGGCACATGCCCGGGAATTTGGCAATGCCCCTCCTGAGGAAGAACCGATGATCTTTCTCAAGCCGCCGAGCGCGGCGATCTCTCCCGGTGATGCCATCGTTCTCCCCGCGGTTTCGAATCGGGTCGATCACGAGGCGGAATTAGGTGTGATCATAGGCCGGAGCACCCGCAATCTTTCCGAAGAGGATGATCCGCTCGGTTTTGTCCTTGGCTATACCTGCGTCAATGATGTGTCTGCCCGGGATCTGCAGAAAAAGGATGGCCAGTTCACGCGCGGAAAGGGATTCGACACTTTTTGCCCTTTCGGCCCGTGGATTGAAACAGAATTGGATCCCGCGAATGTCATGGTGACTGGACGCGTCAATGGCCAGGTCCGGCAACAGGCCCGCACCAGTGACATGATCTTTTCCGTCCGACATTTGATACGGTTTCTGGCCGGGATCATGACGCTGCTGCCGGGCGACTTGATCGCCACCGGCACGCCTGCCGGAGTGGGCCCGCTTGTGCCCGGAGATGTTGTGGAAGTGGAAGTCGAGGGCGTTGGCATACTGCGCAATCCTGTGCGCGCACAGCAAGCGAAGCGGGGCTGATTGTCCTGCGCCGGGAATCCTCGCCCTGAGGTCTGTTATAATAGTGCATCCAGGAATGGAGAGTTCTCATGGCCAAGAACCTGGAACATCTGCAAACTCTGAATCGCCGCGCGGAGGAGGGGGGCGGCCCAGAGCGCCTCAAACGCCAACACGACGCCGGGAAACTCACTGCCAGGGAACGAATCGACCTCTTGCTCGACGAAGGCAGTTTCGAGGAACTGGACAAATTTGTCGAACACCGTTGCGTCGATTTTGGGATGGAGGAGCAGAAAATCCCCGGGGATGGTGTCGTCACCGGGTACGGCCGCATCGACGGCCGCGTCGTCTACGTGTTTGCCCAGGACTTTACGGTTTTTGGGGGCAGCCTCAGCGAAGCCTATGCCGAGAAAATCTGCAAGGTAATGGATCTGGCGATGAAAGTGGGCGCTCCCCTCATAGGACTCAATGATTCCGGCGGGGCTCGCATCCAGGAGGGCGTCGTGAGCCTGGCAGGCTATGCCGATATTTTCCTGCGCAACACGATCGCCAGCGGCGTGATTCCCCAGATCTCGGCCATCATGGGCCCTTGCGCGGGGGGCGCGGTCTACTCGCCAGCCATTACTGATTTCATAGTCATGGTCAAAGGCAGCAGCTACATGTTTGTCACCGGCCCTGACGTGATCAAGACCGTGGTTCACGAAGAGGTGACCATGGATGAACTTGGCGGCGCCATGACCCACAACAGTACCAGCGGCGTTGCCCATTTCGCTGCGGCCGATGATCGGGAAGGCCTCGCTCTGATCCGCGAACTTATGTCATTCCTGCCGTCGAACAACATGGAAGACCCACCCGTGAGGCCTACGGCCGATCCCTGGGATCGCGAGGATGATGCGTTGAACACCATGGTCCCGCCTGACCCGAATCAACCTTATGACATCCGGGACATCATCCGCGCGGTTGTGGACGACCGCGATCTTCTCGAGGTGCACAAACACTTCGCTAAAAACATCGTGGTTGGATTTGCCCGTCTCGACGGCCGTCCTGTGGGGATCGTCGCCAATCAGCCCGCGCACCTCGCGGGAACGCTCGACATCTCGGCTTCGGTGAAGGGCGCCCGCTTTGTGCGCTTCTGTGACGCGTTCAACATTCCGCTGATCACCTTCGAAGATGTCCCCGGGTTCCTTCCGGGCACGGCCCAGGAATTCGGCGGCATCATCAAACACGGCGCCAAACTGCTCTACGCTTTTGCCGAGGCTACCGTGCCGAAAATCACCGTGATCACGCGCAAAGCTTACGGCGGCGCGTATTGCGTTATGGCTTCCAAGCACATCCGGACGGATTTAAACTATGCGTATCCCTCTGCCGAGATTGCCGTGATGGGGCCGGAAGGAGCGGTGAACATCCTGTATCGCAACGAACTGAAGACGGCGGTCGATCCCGTGAAGTTTCGCTCGGGAAAGGTAGACGAATTCCGCGCCAAGTTCGCTTCGCCGTACATTGCGGCCAGCCGCGGGTATATCGACGAAGTCATCGAGCCGCGGATGACGCGCCGCAAGTTGATTGTGGGCCTGCGCATGCTCGAAAACAAGAGAGACTCCAACCCCGCCCGCAAACATGGCAACATTCCTTTATAGCCGGGAGCCGATCTTCTTCGCCATCGGTTCCTGATCGAAAGTCGGGACGTGTTCAAGAAAGTACTCATTGCCAATCGCGGAGAGATTGCTGTCCGCATCATCCGGGCCTGCCGTGACCTGGGGATTTCTCCCGTGGCCGTGTATTCCGAGGCGGATCGCACGGCCTTGCATGTGCGCCTGGCGGACGAAGCGTTTCTGTTAGGCCCGTCGCCTTCCTCCGAAAGCTACCTCTTGATTCCCAAAGTGCTCGAAATTGCAAAACGCTGCCGAGCGGATGCCGTACATCCCGGGTACGGCTTTCTCTCCGAGAATCACCGCTTTGCACAGGCATGTGCCGATGCGGACATTCCCCTGGTCGGGCCGTCGGCCGAATCCATGAGGTTGATGGGCAGCAAGACTGGAGCTCGCTCTGTGCTCCTGAAATCAGGCGTTCCAACGGTTCCCGGCACGTATCGGGCTCTGACATCCAGGGAGGAAGCGCTGGTGGAGGCCGCGCGCATCGGTTATCCGGTCATGCTTAAGGCAGCAGCCGGCGGAGGCGGGAAGGGAATGCGCCTGGTGAGGGACGCGGGGCACATGAACGAAGATTTTGAAGCGGCCGCATCCGAGGCGCAGAACGCATTCGGTGATCCTGCGATCTACCTGGAGAAATACATCGCGCGGCCGCGTCACGTAGAGATTCAAGTGCTCGCCGACCGGCATGGAAATGCCGTCTACCTCGGCGAAAGAGAATGTTCACTGCAACGCAGGCACCAGAAAGTCGTGGAAGAGTGTCCCAGCCCTGCATTGGACGAGGATTTGCGCCGCCGGATGGGTGAAGCGGCATTGAAGGTGATTCAGGCGGCGCGTTATGAAAATGCGGGCACTGTCGAGTTTTTGCTGGACGACGAACGAAAGTTCTATTTTCTGGAGATGAACACGCGCCTTCAGGTGGAACACCCGGTGACTGAGTTGGTGACGGGACTGGATCTCGTGGAGCAGCAATTTCGTATCGCCGCGGGCGAGCCGCTCGGATTCCGCCAAAAAGACGTGCGATCGCGCGGGTGGGCTCTGGAGTGCCGGATTTACGCGGAAGATCCGGAGCGCAACTTTTTCCCTTCGCCAGGAGTCATCCGCGAACTGATCGAACCGCAGGGGCCCGGTGTCCGGCTCGATTCAGGCGTCTATCGCGGCTGGGAAGTCCCGATCCATTATGATCCTCTCCTGGCGAAGCTTGTCACGTTCGGAGTAGACCGGATGCAGGCCATCCGGCGCATGCGACGCGCCATCGGCGAATATCGCATTCTGGGGATTCATACCAACCTGGCATTTTTCCGCGACCTGCTCACCGATCCCGAATTTATCGCCGGGAGGCTTTCGACCGGATTCATTGAAGAGTTTTTGGCGCGCAAACCTGCGCGCGAGACGTCAGATGCGGTCATGGATGCGGCGGCAGTGGCGGCAGCTCTTGCCTATGCCGAGACGGCGCGGAACGGGAAGATCCCAACGATACGGCGGTCGGAAAGCGCCTGGAAGTTATCGGGCCGGGCCGGTGGGGCGCGTGCGCGTCACAGCTGGCGCTTTTGACACTTCCCGATTGGGTGCCCGGTTGCACGGGATCCTATGGAATAGAGGGACGCGTGAAAGTTGAAATAGACTGCAATGGCCAACTGATGAAGGTCGAATTTGACGATGCGGCGCCTGCACTCAAGGCTGTCGTGAATGGGATGGAAGTTTCTTTCGACTGCGCGCGCCTGCCGAGCGGGCAGTACTCCTTGATCCGCGATGGACGCGTCTTCGACTTCATGGTGGATCTTGTTGATGACAATTGCGCCGTGGTCGGCCGCGAAGGCGCGCATGCATTGAAGGTCATGGACAGACGCCGCTCAATGCAGCGACATGAGGTGGAGGGTGGACAGTCCGGGTTGCAGCGGCTCACCGCCGATATGCCCGGCAAGGTGGTTCGAGTCCTGGTCAAGGAAGGGGATCCGGTGTCGTATGATCAAGGCCTTCTGGTGCTCGAAGCCATGAAAATGCAAAACGAGATTCGCGCGCCCAAGAGCGGCATTGTCAGGGAGGTCGGCGCGATCGAAGGTAAGGCCGTCAGTGCGGGCGAGTTCCTACTCAGTCTGGAATGACCTCCCTTCAAGGCAAGTAAAAACTCTGTTTGATACCGGCAGTTCCAGAAACCGAAAAATAGAAACGGAGGAGACAAGATGCGTTGGCGCGCCGTCGTTTTGTCCGCGATTTTCCTCGTGCTGGGATTCGAATGTTGGGCTCAGCGAGAAGCCGGCAGCTTCCAAGGCCTTTCTGATGCTACTTTAAGCAAACATGCAGATTTTGGAAGGGCTCCTGGGCGTGAGTTGGCGTCCTTATCGCTCGGGCTGTTTGAGAACAAGGACCCGTCCACTGACCAAACTGCCACTACTCCGGAAGGTGAGAAGGCTCCAAAGTCTCTGGGAGAGCAGGTTTGGTCGCTGTTGAATTCAAATTTCGGCCTGTGGGTCCTTTCCTCGATCGTCCTTGCATGGATTACGAAAGCGTACAGTGTCAGGCAAGCCCACAAGGCAGAGATCTTGAAAAGAACCGAAACTGCGAAGCGACTCGATACGGAAATCGCCTATCGTTTGGCGATGTCGCTGGCTGGACTGCGCATCAATGAAGTCAGGATCGGAAGCGAGACTTCGACGGCGAGGGGTATTTATGTAACCGCTTACAATTATCTTGAAAACTTCTTTCTTTCCGTTGAAGGTCCTTACAAGGGCCGCGATTTCTCTGTCTTTCCGGAATACCGGGAGCGAACTTTTCGCGCGCTGATTCTTGAACTCCGGACAGTGGTGGATGCGGATGACGGGCCGGATTTAAAAACGGCTCTGGATGCGTATGAAGAGCTGGCGGAATTGGGAGACATTGCTCCTGAAGATTCGGCGCCGCAGGCCTGTCGGGACGCGGTTGCAAAGGCTCGAGACCTTCTGGAAAGGGGGGCCCTGCGGACGCGGTGGAGATCGATGGTGAATTTCCTTGATGTTCGCAAAACAGCCGGTGGAGCTTAGAATCCCGATTCCGGGGCCAGGTGCGCAATTCTGTCGTAAGTACGCTTCCGATACACGACTCTATCGCCCGCACCCCGGCAACCGGAATGCTCCGATCTTGCTCGAATAGCTCGTCGCGTCTTTTTTGACGTAGTCGCCGACATACCAGATCGTGCAGTCGTCGCTCGGGTCAATCGCCGTCTGCGCGTAGTCCTCCCAACGCTGCGCGCCCGGACGCCCGGTGACCGCGCCGCCTTCCGGCCCTTCGCCAAGGACAAGGACGGTTTCGTGCAACGTCAACTGACCAAGCGGATCATTGGCCTGCCGCCCCGCAAAGCGCTGGCCGGCGAAGCTCGGTGGGCCGCCGAATGAATAGCCGATGCCGATGTTGCCGAGCTTGTCCATGGCCGGGCTGGCCATCCAGCGATAGAACCCTTCAGGCGCATAGGTGCCTTGCTGATACAGGCTGACCTTGCGGTTCTTGCCGATCCGGAACTCGTACCAGCGGACGCCGCCGCCTCCAGCCGCGGTATTGACCGAGTGCACGGCGACAATCGACTCGTGGCCGTTCACCTTGCGGTAGACGAGCCGCTGCATGATCTTGTCGCCCTGCGCGTCGAGCCGCCGCTCACTGCCGGGTTGTGGCACGCAGTACGTGAGCTGCCCGTCACATAAATAGTGATAGGGCGCGACGGCGATCTTCTCCGGACCGGTGATCTTGGTCTTCGACGGATCCTTCCAATCGACGTGGAACTGCCAAACGTTGATCACATCGTCTTCCATGATCTTGTCCAGTTGCCGCCCGCCGGCCGCCATCATGATGTTCGGCACTCCAGCCGGCGGCAGACTCTTGCCGTCGACATCCGCGTTGTTCAGGAAGTTCACGTTTTCGATGATCACACATTGTTCGGTGGCGGGCTCCCCTTTGAGCATCTTGGCGCGATCCGCCACGCACGCGTGCTTCTGGGTAGCGACTGTCTCCGAGATCCGGTTGTCACCGGTACTCGTCGGCACGTAGTAGCCGTCTGGCCAAACCGCCGGCCGCGGATAGTCGGGAAAGAGCGGTCGCAAAAACTCGTAACGGTAGTACGCGCCCATCGGGTCCGAACTCACACTCACCGCGTAGCACATGGAATATGGCCCCTGCGGGCCTGGCGGCTGACCTGGTTGACCGGGCGCGCCAGCGCGGCCGCGTTGACCGGGCTGAACAGGCGGCGCATTCGGATCGGGCGGCGGCGGAGGCGGCGGCACGAACAGTTGTGTTGCTGGGCCAGGCTGTCCTGCTTGGCCGGGCTGGCTCTCTTGCGGGGGTTGACCGGCCCGGCCAGGCACGGCCTGATCAGGACGCGCTTGACCTCGTTGAAACACCGGCAGGACAAACAGCCAGCGATCGGCAAGCTGGTCGTAGCGAACCACCGCGTCACCGCTGAGCCGGTTCTCGCACGCTCCACCAAAGCCCTTGAAAATCGTGTTAGTCGGAACGGGACCGTAGAGCACCTTGCCGGTCGAGTCGAAGGCCTTGCCCTTCTTCGTGTAGATCGCCATCCGCGAGTTCACGATCTGCGCGATGTGGTTGGGTCCGACGGCGAGGCTGTTGTCAGAGGGATTGCGCACGGTCGCCGTGCCTTGCGGGCCGCTGAATCCCACGCCGAGGCCGTCGAAGCTTTCGACGAGTTGCGGGCCCGGCTTCGTGCCGTTGGATGTCTGTTCGATTGCGGCCGAACCCACCGGTGTCGTCATCACCGGTGGCGTAACGGGCATACCGCCGCCCTGGAGTTCCTCATCCGGATTGCCATCATCAGGATCCGCGGCAAGGACGCCTGACGGGACATTGGATTGCGAACCATGGACTTCGAACGACTCTGAGTGGTTTCCCCCACCATTCGGATCTCTGGGCATCAGCGACGCGAGCGGCCCTGACATGTCATGGGCGACGGCTCGCTGAACCGTGACAGGGTCTGTCATAAGCCGCGCCTGATCCCGATTGGGGAGCCGATGCATGTTGAAATCAATGACCGCAGCCGCCAAGGCAATCGCGATCGCCATCATTCCTGCAACGCGCGCAGAACGGTTCATAGGGCTTGCCTCTCTCGTGCATTCAAACTACCTACAATTCCCGACAAGATCATCACGGATCAGCTGGGGCCACCGCCTTCCCGATGTATGTCTTTTGTTAACATTTCTCTCTGCCCGCCCAGAGATCCCGTGACAGCCACCGCCGTCGATCCTAACCCAAAAGAGAGCTTGCAGATAAGCTCTATTTTGCGGACAAGTTGCCGCTCATTCTATATTCCAGTCAGCACTCATGCCCTTTGCGGAATGGGGTTCGACCACGCAAAGTTATATGGGCTCTCCTCTATATTGGTAATGGTTTTTGTTGACATGCACATGCATGTACACTAGAGTACATTTTATGCGTACCACAATCGAATTGACAGACGAGCAACGGGCTGAGCTTCTAAGGCTCGCAGCCAAGAGGAGACTCAAAGGGTTTTCCGAAATAGTCCAGGAAGCCCTGGATGAGTATCTGCAACGCCAAGGGGGCAGAGATGAGGCGATCGCCACCGCCCTGACGCTCAAGGGTTGCCTGAAAAGGAAGGAGGCTGATGAGTTTGAGAAACGCGTCAAGCTGCTGCGGGAGACCTGGCGATGTTCATAGCGGATACGGATGTCTTGATTGATTATTTGCGCGGGGCGGGCGAAGCTGAACGCATCGTGATCGAGCTTGGCACTGGCAGGCTTTGCACAACGGCGATCACTGCTTTCGAGTTGTGGGCAGGCTCGAAGAGTCCTCAACAGATTGCTGCCGTGGAGTCTCTTCTAGCCGCTGTCACAGTCCTGCCGCTCGATGTGTCTTCCACGCGCCGAGCCGGTGAGGTGCGCAGGGATCTGGAGCGTGGTGGCCGGACAATCGGGATGGCAGATTCCCTCATTGCGGGGATCGCTCTCAGCCACGAAGCCATCCTCATCACCAGAAACCGAGAGCACTATGAACGTGTGCCAGGCCTCAAGCTTACCCACCAATTCAGGTAGGGTTTTGGGGACAGGCTACTCAACCTCGAAACCGTTCCGTGGCTGCCGGAGAGGGATCTGCGGCTGTTGTCATGCCAAGCGCGCTGCAGCACGCTTGATCCGGGAGCCTAGAAAGCCGCATCTTAATAACATGATAACTACCATTGACAAGGCAGGAAGAGTGGTAATTCCTGCGGCAATCCGGGAGAAGGTCGGCCTGCGCGCGGGCGCCGAGATCGAAGTGATCGCAGACGACTTTTCAGTCCGTCTTGTGCCGACCGGCCGCGCGCCGAGGCTCGTCCGCAAAGGCAAACGGTTGATCGCGCGGCCTACCGCGCCGGTGAAAGATCGTCCCGCGGTGGACGTGGGAGCGCTGATCGAAGGGGAGCGAAATCGATGGCCCTGGTAGGACCGGTGTTCTTCGATACCAGCATTCTTCTTGCCGGACTTATCGAATTGGGTCCCGGGTCGGAACCCGCCCAGGCGGTCTTGGATGCCGTGGCCGAACGCCAGTTGGGACGCGTTCACACGGCCTGGCATTGCTGCCTGGAATTCTATGCTGTTTCCACCCGGCTGGCTGTGGAGTTCCGACTCACTCCCGACGACGCACTGCGGCTCCTGGAAGAGGAAGTCATTTCCCGGCTTGAAATCTATCAGCTCCCGGAAGATGACCGGGCACATTTTTTGCGCGCGGCGTGCCAAGAGCGCATAGCTGGGGGCCGCATCTACGACGCGCAGATCGCGGAAATCGCTCGCTTGTCGGGAGCCAGGATTGTGGTCTCCGATAACCGGCGCCATTTCAGTTCCCTCTTCCGGCACATGATCCAAGTCCTGAGCGCCCTGGAGTTTGCCAAAGGACACCGCCTTTTATGAGTCAAAGTCTGGCATGCCTGGCCATGGCGACTTTGCTTCAGGCGTTACAGCACAGAGGCGCGCGCCAATGCTCTGCATTGCCGGCCTCCGCAAGGGACATTCTAAGCGATGACCGGAAGGAGCGCCCCAGAACGGCGAAGTCGCTCGTTGATTCGAAATTACTTTGACCCTGAGGCCACCAAGGGATGCGAGGCCGCCGGATCCGGCATGAGTATGATGTAATCGTAGGCGAAGATCATGCGCTCGAGCCCCGGATCGACGCCGGAGTAGCTGTTGAACTTATCGCGCAGGCTGCGCGTGTTGAAGAGCGTCCAGGTTTTGTCGAGCATGTTTTCGTAAAGCGGCTTGGCGTACCGCAATGGCGAATGCAGATCGCCAGCCAGATCCAGGGGCACTTGGGCATAGGGCTTGCCAATTCCCGCGAACGCCGATTGCGTTCCTTTCACTCCGAAAATCATGATGTGCACGGACTTTTGTCCGCGGCCCTCCGCCAATTCCGAAACGTAATCGCCGACCTCGCTCGAATGCAGGTCATTCAGGCCGCGGCCCATGTGATACGCGCCAAACTTGAACAGCACCTTGGCGGGCGCAGCGTCGCGCAGCTGCGAATCGATGTAGTCGGCTCGGAAGAGTTTCTTCATCAGCATGGCGCGCTCGCGATTTGACTCATAGCCCGCGCCGCTCATGAATTTCCCGTAGATATCGCGGCTGGCGAGCAGCGATTCAAAGAGCGATTGTGCTTCGGCAGGGCCATCGCGTCGCAGCAAGTCTCTCACTCGATCGAGCTCTTCTTGCTTCGCCGCCATGAGAAACATATCGCCGGAATTGCCTGATTTCTCCGCCGCCTCGCGCGCCGCTTTGTCTTCCTCGAGAAGTTGCTGGATCGCCCTGTGCGTTTCCTGGCTGAGCTTTAGCTCGAAGATTCTCGCAAGGATGTAAGTCGAGCCGCCCATGAAGTCCTGGTCGAGCCCACGGATTTCGTAGCCTTGCGGCGAAGCCTTCTCGCAGCGCTGGAGGAATTCGAATTCCTCGCGCCAGGTGTAGAAGGCAATGGAATCGGGATAGCGCTTGTCGAAGGCGGCCAACTGGGCGGCGCCGTCCTGCGCGCGGGCAAAGCGCTCGAGCGTCGGCGCGACGCTCGGGCTGATTTCGACTTCGATGCGGTGGAATCCATGCGGCGCAAGTTCCGTACAAAGCGCCGCGCCAAACTGCGGAATTTGCGAAATTCCATGATCCTCGCCCAGCAGCACAAACTGCGCGTCAGCCGTGGCCGCGCGAATCGCGTCTCCGCCCGGCCCCGCCAACTGCCCGCCTTCCACCGAAATTGCCAAGCGACTGGCGCGCAGCGAATCCGTGAACGAAGGCTCCTTCTGCACGTGCGCTAGCCCAGCCAGCGACACCGCCGCCAACACTAAAGCAAGCTTCTGCGAATGCCCCGAAGCCATGAATCACCTCCCGCATCGATAGCGTGGAATCCAAACAAGTCCGCAATACGCAGCATACTACTCCGCGTCAATCTACACGTAAAGCGGCGCATCGATAGTCGCGCCGCTGATTCCATATTTGCGGAACCTGTCCTTCAACACCTAGAAGTCGTTCCGGGAATCAGGACTTGCTCCTGGCTTTTGAGCGGACGAGCGGTAGGAGTTCCCCGACCAGATAGAGAGAGCCAGTCGCCACAACCAGACCTCTGGGAGGACACGCCTTCCATGCCGCGCGCAGCGCGGTCCCGGCATCGGGGTGCAGTTGAAGCCTTCCTCGAAAGCGCGGATGTCTCGCGGCGATCATTGCCGGGTCGGCTGTGCGTGAATTGGCGACCGGCGTCAGGTGGATGCT
The DNA here is from genome assembly GCA_050011535.1 of Acidobacteriota bacterium. Lineage (GTDB taxonomy): Bacteria > Acidobacteriota > UBA6911 > UBA6911 > UBA6911 > JAFNAG01. The sequence goes on along the minus strand of JBEKIX010000045.1, from coordinate 6,784 downwards.
TTGCGCCAGCGGGAAGAGCAGCCTGCCAATTTCACCGATGTCTTTGTCCTGCAGCGCTCCGAGAACCAGGTGGATTTCGCCCTTTTCGTATTTCAAGAGGTAATCGCGCAGGGCCTGCACTCCCTCGGGATTGTGCGCGCCTTCAAGGAGCGTGCGACGCTTTGCCCGATATTCGTCCAGTCTCCCCCGCCAGCGGGTGCGCGCAAGCCCGCGGCGGATGTGAGCGTTGGTCACCGCAAGGCTCTCGAGCGCTTCGACGCCGGCCACCGCCATTGCAGCGTTGCGCACTTGATGCAACCCTGCGAGCGAGAGAGTCAAACGACGAACCACGTGCTTGAGAGTCTGCAGGTCGATCGTGAAGAACGGACCTCGCTCGGCGGTCACCTGAATGAGGAAGTCGCGATCGATCTCTGTGAGCGGCGCACCGAGGCGCCGCGCCCGCGTTCGAATCACGCGTTGCGCCGCCGGAGCGCGGCACCCGGAAATGACTGGCGTGCGTGCTTTGATGATGCCGGCCTTTTCCCTTGCGATCTTCTCCAGAGTGCGGCCGAGCAGATCCTGGTGGTCGAATGAGATACCGGTGATGATGCAGGCTTGCGGGTGGACAATGTTGGTTGCGTCCAGCCGCCCTCCGAGCCCGACCTCGATGACGGCCACATCAACTTTTTCTTCGGCAAAGTGAAGAAAAGCGCACGCCGTGAGGAATTCGAAGAAGGTCAGACGAATGTCGAGCGCATGATGCGCAATCATCTCCTCTTCCTTGCCAAGAATCCGCCCGGCTATGGCGGCAAACTTCCGGACTGGGATGTCCCGGCCGCGAACACGAATGCGCTCCTGCAGCCTTTCGAGATGGGGAGAGGTATACAAACCTGTCTTCCAGCCGGCGGCGCGGAGAATCGACTCGGACATGGCGGCGACACTCCCCTTTCCATTCGTGCCTGCTATGTGGAGCACCGGGTATCTTTCGTGGGGATTGTCCAGAGCCTCCATCATGGCCGCAATGCGGTGCAACCCGAGATGCATGCCGTGCACTTCGTTGCCGCGTTCCGCCAGGAGGGAGAGAAGCCGAAAGTTGTTCAAGGCCTAAGAGAGGAAGAAATTCAGGGCATTAATGATGTATTCCCGCAAATCGCGGCGATCCACGATGGCATCGATCATGCCGTGTTCCATCAGAAACTCCGAGCGCTGAAATCCCTTGGGCAGTTTTTGACGAATGGTCTGTTCGATCACACGCGGCCCGGCGAACCCGATCAACGCGCGCGGTTCCGCGATGATCAAGTCGCCCAACATGGCGAAGCTTGCCGTCACACCGCCGGTTGTTGGATCGGTGAGCAGCGAAATGAAGGGCATGCGGACATCATCCAGGCGGGCCAGGGCGGCGCTGATCTTGGCCATCTGCATCAGGGAGAACACCCCTTCCTGCATGCGCGCTCCTCCCGATGCCGACACGATGATCAGGGGCAGCCGCTCGCGCGCAGCCCTCTCCACCGCAAGCGTAAGCATCTCGCCGACAACCGAGCCCATGGAGCCGCCGATGAATTCGATCTCCATGGCGGAGATCAGCGTGGGGCGGCCGCCGAGCTTGCCGCTCGCGTTGATTGCGGCGTCGTTGATTTTTGTAGCCTCCCGCGCGGCCACGAGCTTTTGCGCGTAGGGCTGGCGATCCACGAATCCCAGCGGGTCGGTGGAGACGAGGTTCCCATCCTGAATCTCGTATACGCCTTCATCAAACAGCATCCTGAGCCGGCTGCGCGCATCAATCCTGGCATGGTGATTGCACTTTGGGCAGACCCTCTCATTCGCCTCCAGATCCTTTTTCCAAATGATGGTGCGGCAGCCTTCGCACTTGATGAAGAGACCTTCGGTGTGAACCGTCTTATCCTCTTCTTTGGAAGCGGGAAGCGCGGATTTCTCCTTATTGAACCAAGTCATAACCCTGCATCCTATCACTCGTCCTATCCGGGAGTCCAGAGGGCTTAGAGTTGCGCGGCCAATTCGGACGCCACGGTGACAGGAGCGAGGCAGACATGGTTGCGGCAAACATACGCGGTCGGGCGGTCGGCGATCTGCTTCCGATCCTTGAGCAGAACCGGATCCTCATCCAAACCGCAGGCGACTACCTTGTTCGGCAGGTAGCGCTGGAATACCTCGCGCAGGAGAGGCCCGGACGATGGATCCAGAGGATTGCCGGCAATTGCGATCTCGATCCCGCCGGATAGAGCAAAATCGAGAGCGCACAGCAGGTTTGAAAATGCAGCGGGATTTTGAGCCATAGGCCGGGACAGAGACTGCAGCAGCGGCATCACCGGCCGGGTCCATGCGTCGTCGCCTGTGAACCTCGCCAGTCGCAGCAGCGCATGGGCTGCCGCCGAATTGCCCGAAGGCGTGGCGTTGTCGAACCAATCCTTGGGTCTAAAGACGAGGGATTCCTGCTCTTGCGAAGTCATGAAAAACCCGGGTTTCCCCGTGTCCTTGAACTGATCGACAAGCACGGCCGCCAGCTCCGTCGCTTCTCGAATCCAGCGCGGGTCGAAGGTTGCCTCATAGAGGGACAAAAAGCCGTCCGCGACGCAGGCATAGTCGTCCAAAAAAGCGCCAATCCTGGCTTGGCCGTCCTTGTAACTATGCCGCAGCCGGCCGTCCTGCTTGAGCCGGGAGAGGAGGAACTCAGCGCACCGAACGGCGGCGGTGCGATATTGCGCGCAATCGAGCGCCTGGGCTGCCTCGGCGAAGCTCTTGAGCATGAGTCCGTTCCAAAACGCCAGGATCTTCTCGTCACGAAACGGCCGGGCCCGTTTTTCGCGCGCCGCCAGGAGCGTTTTCTTTCCCCGTTCGATCGATTGATAGAGTTTCTCCTCGCCAACGTTGTTCAAACGAGCCACCAGACTGGCGGAACGCGGGATATGGAGGGTGTTTTTCCCGTCCGATCCGCCCTCGTCCGTGATGCCGAAGTAGCGGCAAAACAGCTCGGCACCCTCGCCTCCGAGCAGGTCCTGCACCTCACGCCGCTCCCAGGTGTAGAACTTGCCCTCCTCGCCCTCGCTGTCGGCATCCTGGCTGGCATAGAAGCCACCCTCCGGGGACGTCATCTCGCGCATCACATATGCAAGTGTTTCCTCTACGATCCGGCGATACAGCGGCTCTCCGGTCAGGAGATAACCATGCAGGTAGATCCGGCTCAGCAAGGCGTTGTCATAAAGCATCTTTTCGAAGTGCGGCACCTGCCAACGGGCATCCACGGAATAGCGGTGAAAGCCGCCTCCGAGCTGATCGTAAATCCCGCCGCAGGCCATGCTCCCAAGTGTTTGGCGCGTGACATCGAGAAACCGCCGGGTTCCCGTGCGCAGGTAGGAACGCATCAGTAAATCCAGCGTCATCGCCGGCGGAAACTTGGGAGCCGTGCCGAAACCGCCGTTCTGTTCGTCGAAGTTCAAGAGCAGTTGTGACACCGCCTCATCGAGGGTATTTGTAGTCAATTCGTCCTGGCCATGGAGAACCAGGCTGTCTTTCTGCATCTCCGCGGCTACCAAAGCGGCGTCTCGACGGATGTCCGTCCTCCGCTCGCGATAGGCCTGGGCGATGCCTTGGAGCACTCGTGGGAACCCGGGCATCCCGTGGCGGTCTTCCGGAGGGAAATAGGTGCCACCGTAGAACGGCTCCAGATCAGGGGTCAGAAACGCCGTCATGGGCCAGCCGCCATTGCCCGCGATCATCATGACCGCCTGCATATAGACGGCATCAAGATCAGGGCGCTCCTCGCGATCGACCTTGATGTTGATGAAGAACTCGTTCATCAGCGCGGCGGTCTTTTCATTTTCGAAGGACTCCCGCTCCATGACATGGCACCAATGACAGGCGGAGTAGCCAATGCTCAGCAAAATCGGCTTGTCTTCCTGCCTGGCTTTTTGCAAAGCCTTTTCCGACCACGGGTGCCAATCGACAAGGTTGTGGGCATGCTGGAGCAGATAGGGGCTGGTTTCATGGATCAACGCATTCGTATGTTGCGGTTCCGACATCTAGTCAGAGTAGGCCCCGCTCGAACCTTGCGCAAGAATCCATTGTGGTGGTAACTGTTTTGTCCCTCGGTCATGCGATCCGGTTTTTAAAAAAGGCTAAATAGTAACGTTTCTTGTATTCATCGCTTTTTCCTGGAGGGGCGCTGATAGTGTGCCTCGACACTACTCCGCAGGCCGCCGCGTGGTGTGAATTCTCCTCGCACAGTCATTCGGACAGGCCGGCATGACGCGACTAGATCGCGGAGAATGCGGTTGACCGCATTCTCATAAAAAATTCCCACGTTCCGGTAAGCGTTTACGTATTCCTTGAGAGATTTCAGTTCGAGGCACCAGCGATCGGGAATGTAATCGATCTCGATCGTGCCGAAGTCGGGCAGGCCGGTCTTGGGGCAAATGGCTGTGTATTCGGGAATGCTGATTCGGATGGCATATCCCGGATACTGGTTTTCCCAGCACTCGATTGGAGGAAGAGGTGTTTCGATTCCCGATCTGGCGTGCTTTTCCGTGTAGCGTCTCATGGCGCCCTCAGCATACAGCAATTTTGGATTTTGGGCTGAGGATTCTGGACTACTGAGGTTGCCGCATTCCGGAGATGTTCCCCGGACAGACCAGGTGTCGACAAGTCCAGAATCCTCAGCCCAAAATCCAAAATGAATATGTAATCCGAAGCGGTTCGTGATAAAGATGAAGCGTGCATCCTCTCGGCGAGCGAAAGATCTATTCGGTCTACGAGATCACCTCGGAGATCAAACAGGCACTGGAGAAATATGGTGTCGTGTGGATCCAGGGCGAGATCTCGAATTTCAAGCACCACAGCTCCGGCCACATGTACTTCAGCCTCAAGGATGACCGTGCCCAAATCAAGGCGGCATGTTTCCGGAACAACAACATGTACCTGAAGTTTCGTCCCGAGGACGGGCTCGAGGTGCTTGTCCGCGGCCGCCTCAGCGTGTATGAACCGCGGGGCGACTACCAGATGATCGTCGAATTCATGGAGCCCGTGGGCGTAGGCTCGCTCCAGCTCGCTTTCGAACAGCTCAAGCAGAGACTGCGCGCAGAGGGCTTGTTTGATGACGCTCACAAGGTGCGCCTGCCGCTGCTGCCGAGGAAGATCGGCGCCGTCACCTCTCCTACCGGCGCCGCGATCCAGGACATGCTGCGCATTCTCAATCGACGCAACGCCTCGCTGCACGTACTGATCTATCCTGCCCGGGTTCAAGGCACAGGTGCGGCGGAGGAGATTGCCGCGGGCGTGAAATACTTTAATACTCGCGACGACATCGACGTGGTCATCGTTGCGCGGGGCGGCGGATCGATGGAGGATCTTTGGGCGTTCAATGAAGAGATCGTCGCCCGCGCCATTTACGACTCCCGGATCCCGGTCATCTCCGCCGTCGGGCACGAGGTCGATTTCACGATCGCGGATTTTGTGGCCGATCTGCGGGCACCGACCCCTTCGGCGGCGGCGGAAATGGTATCCGGAGCGCGCGAAGATCTCCAGGTTACGGTGCAGTCGTTCAGCCAGCGCGCGCTCCAGGCGGTCCGCCTGCTGATCGAGAAGCGCCGCTCGGGGCTCGAACGTCTGGCGCGCAATCGAGCGTTCAATGTCACGCCCAACAAGGTGCGAGAGCTCCAACAAAGGTTCGACGAATCGACTCTGAAAATGAACCAGAACTTGCTGCGGCGCCTTGTGGAGGCGCGTCATCGAGAGCGCGTGATGCAGATGCGGCTTGTGAAGGTGGATCTCCGCCAGGCACTGGCGCGGAACCGGGAAGTTCTGTCCGGAAAACGGAACCGGCTCGTGGCAGCCGCCAGGGCTTGGGTGCTGAGCCGAAGATCCCGCCTTGAATTGGAAGTGGGGCGGATCAACGCTCTGAGTCCACTGGCAATTCTCGGGCGGGGATACGCGATCTGTCGCAATCAACAGGGAATCATCTTGCGAGAGGCGGTCCGAGTCGCGCCCGGGGACCGGGTCGAAGTCACGCTGGCGCTCGGCGGACTCGACTGCCGTGTCGAGCAGGTAAAATCCTGAGAGATAGGACCAATGCTGTTAACTTAAGCACAATTTGAAAAACTTGCCACAGATTACACGGATTTCACTGAATGTTCTTTCCCACCACCCGGGCTTTTTCTCTTTTGAATCTGTGTAATCTGTGAAATCTGTGGCAAGCTTTTTCGCCCATGTGCACGACCTAGGCCTTAAGTAAATGGTACTGGTGATCGGGCCAGGATAATGGGGATAGAGCATGGAAATGAAAATGAAGGATTTTGAAAGCAACCTGAAGCAGCTCGAAGAAATCGTCGGGAAACTGGAAGGAGGGGACCTCACTCTCGATCAGTCCCTGGAACTCTTCGAGGAAGGTGTGAAGATCAGCCGATTTTGCAACGCGAAGCTGGAGGAAGCAGAGCGCAAAGTGGAAACCCTGATCAAAGGTGCAGACGGCGCACTTGTGGAAGTTCCTTTCACCGAGGGAGACGACGCGAAAAAGTAAATTTTGACTGTGGAATTGGTATCTGTCGAGGCCACGTAAATGTTTAGCGGCATGCCATCGACGCGCCCTCCACAAGTAAAAGCCTCCACGAATTTCACGGATTCCACAAGAGACTGTCATGAATATTGACCACTACCTTTCGGAGCTCAAATCTAACGTTGACGAGTACCTGGGCCGGCTTCTGCCGCCTGCAGACGATAATCCAGGCACGATTCACCAGGCAATGCGCTATTCCGTGTTTGCCGGCGGCAAGCGCGTGCGCCCCATCCTGGTGGT
>JBEKIX010000044.1:0-22605 GCA_050011535.1 Acidobacteriota bacterium | reverse complement strand
TCCAGCGCGGCGCTCACGCCGGCGCTAAAACGCCTCTGCGCCTGCGCTGCCTCATTCTCCGCCAGGCCCAGCGCTTCGCGCGCCGTGCTTACCTGGTCCGCCGATGATTTGAGGTTGTTAAGTGCGAGCCGGATTTCCAATTCAATCTGCGCGCGCAGGTCCTCGCTTCGAATCACCTCCTGGCGGTACTGGGAAACGCTCTGCGCGCGCCGGGCATCGACTCTGCCGCCGTCAAATATGGGCACCTGCACGGTAAAGCCGTAGGTGCGCGTCGGAACGGCGCTGTTGATGCTGGATCCAATGGAACCGTAATCCGCAAAAAGAGTCAGGGAGGGCAGCCGGTCCATGCGCGCCGCGCTTCGCAGCCGGCCTGCAGATTCCAATCTCTTCTGTTGCGCCTGCCAGTCGGCGCGTGCCTCTAGAGCCATCTTCAGAGCCTGCTCCGGAGTTACGGAAGCCACCGGCTCATAGGTCAGTTGTCCGCTCAGTTCGATCGGAGCGGTCAGGTTGAGGTGCATGGAGCGCAGCAATTGCAGATGAGCCGCGTCCAGATCGTTGCGTGCCACCAGGAGCCGCTGCCGCTCGTCCGCCAGCTGGACCGTGGCGCGGGTGACGTCAATCCCTGTAGCCGTGCCGGCAGCCTTTTGGTCTTCGGCAAGCCTGAGCAGCGCCTCCGCAAGTGTGACGTCGGCCTGAGCCGCCTCCAACACCGCCAGCGCGCGCAGTGCGCCCAGGTAAGCGCGCGCCACGGCTGCGCGCACATCGTCCTGCGCGCCGTCTTTCTCCGCCTCAGCCTGGCGGACCTGCGAGAGCGAGGCCTGGTAGCGCCGGATGGAACCTAGATTCAGGGCCGTCAGGCTGGCGCCGGCACGTGCGTCAAAAACGTCGAAAGGGCCCACAAACGTGGGGAACACAAAGCCGGGCAAAGGGATGTTGAGCCGGATGCCGAATGTCTCCAGGTTGCGTGTCATGCTCTCCTGCCCTACCGATGCCGAGATGTTGGGCAGCAGGGCGGCACGCGTTTCATCCGAGCGGGCGCGCGCCTGGCGCAGGAGTTCCTCCGCGAGGCGCACGCGTTCGTTCCCTTCCGGCGCCAGGGCGATAGCAACGGCGTCCGACAAGGAGAGGCGCAGAACGCGCGGGGCCTGTGGCGGCGGCGCGCCGCTCCCGTTGCCTTGCGCATGCACAGGCGACGACACAATTATCAGCGCCAGGAGCCAGCAAATTTCAGTTCGACTAATCATGATGAGTCCCGTCATACGAAAGCGGACGGCCCCGAGGAGCCGTCTGCGGTGGATCCGCCGGCGCGCCTCAGGAGACCCGCACCCTTGCCGCCCGTTTCTTGCCCCTGGCATCCCCGGCCGAAGCCCGAAAGCCGGCGCCCGCGAACCGGATCAACCTCTTCTCGATGCCCTCCAGGTCGGAGGGATCGCAGATTCCTCCCGAGATGAAATGGAGAAGCAAACCTGCGCCCAGTGTTTGCGCCATAGCGCCGATCGTGAAAAGCAGTCTCCAGAAAAGCTCCTCGGGGGGGAGTTCGGGCAGCGCGCGTCGAAACGCGCTTATGAACCGCTGCGCGATTTTTCCCATCTCCGCGCTGAAAACCCGGCGGACGTCGAGCGAGGGTTCGGTATACATCCGGCCCATCAGCTGCACGAATCCCGCTCCGGCGCCATCCGGTTTCATTACCGGGCCGAGGAAAGCGTGCAGGAGCTCCTCAAGCGGCACGGGCTTTCCCGCGGCCCGTGCCTCACAGGCATCCAGGGCCGCGAGGCGCCGCCGGTTGAGCGGCTCGAGCCGGCGCGCGAACACGGCCTGGATCAGCGCCTTCTTGGACTGGAAGTGATAGTTCACCGCTCCCAGATTGACGCCGGCTCCGGCGGTGACGGCCCGCAGCGAAATCGCTGTAAATCCGCGCTCCGACAGGAGCCGTTCCGCGGCATCGAGAATGCGCGTCTTGGTATCTTCCATATCAAACGTATGATTAATACAAACGTATGATATGTCAAGAACTTTTTCTGTGCGATTGGCCCGATTCGTGGTTTGATACCATGAGTGAGGAGTGTGTATGAGGCATCTGCAACATTGCGTGTTTTCTCTCTGCGTCGTGTCACTGCTGTTCGGCCTCGGGCGGTACCAGCAGCAAGAGGGGCGCGCGCAGCCGGCCGCCCCGCAGGCAACAGCCCCGAACGAGCTCGGGAAGATCATGATCCTCGAGTATCATAAGGTCCAGCCCGAGGAAAGCCGCTGGGGCCGTTCCATCGAGAACTTCCGGCACGATCTGGAACTGCTGTACGCATCGGGATACCGCCCCATCGGGATGGCGGATTTCATCGACGGAAAGATCAGCGTTCCGGCAGGCTCGAGGCCGTTCCTGCTGACATTTGATGACTCGTCCCCGGGCCAGTTCCGCTACTTGATTAAGGACGGGAAGCCCGAGATCGATCCGGACTGCGCGCTGGGGATACTCCTCCATTTCCACCAGCTGCATCCCGACTTTGAGCGAAAGGGCATTTTCTTCGTTCTGCCTGCTGCTGACGAGCCCAACCGTCTTTTCGGGCAGCCCGAATTTGAAGCCAGGAAGATCAAGGAACTTGTCTCCCTCGGCTTCGAGATCGGCAATCACACTCTGTGGCACGCCCAGCTTTCAAAATATGACGCGAACGTCGTCCAGCAGCAGATCGCCATGGCGGTGCAGGCCATTCAAAAGATCATTCCCGGGTATCCGCTGCGCGCCCTGGATCTTCCCCTGGGCAGTTATCCAAAGGATCCGCACTTAGCCGTCGAAGGCTCGTACCAGGGGATTGCCTACCATGATGACGCGGTGCTCCTGGTCGCCGGCGGGCCGGCGCCGTCCCCGTTCAGTGCGGGCGCGGATTTTGCGCACCTGCCGCGCATCCAGGTCACCGGGGCCGCGCTCCAGAACTGGATCGGCTATTTCGAGAGGCATCCCGCCAAGGGGTATGTCAGCGACGGCGATGTAGAAGCGGCTGCGTTCCCGCGCGCCCTCCTGCCCGCATTCAACGCGTCAAGATTCAAAAGCGTGCGCGCCAATCCCTACCGTCCCTAAAGACCGGCTTCGGGTTCGCCCCGGAAACAGGTTATAATGCGCTGCGGGAAAGACGAAACCATAAACGGGACTATTGGGTGATGAGTAGCACGCAAAGAGGGAGATCCTTGCCGGATGCCTTTTGCCCCAGTACTCAACACTCATCCTAATCCGAAGGAGGGTGAATCATGCCGACACACGACGCCGCCGCGACGGCAAGAATCGAGAAATGGCTGGGCGAAAAGGCGCGTTACTATCTCGACCATGAATGCAAGACGATCTCCAGGGACCAACTGCATCTCCCGGGACCCGATTTCGTGGACCGAATTTTGGCGGTCAGCGACCGGCCCGTGCCCGTCCTTCGCAGCCTTCAGGCCCTATTCGATCACGGCCGCCTGCAAGGCACCGGATATCTCTCCATCCTTCCGGTGGATCAGGGCATCGAGCACTCCGGGGGTGCCTCATTTGCTCCTAACCCGGCCTGTTTCGATGGTGAGAACATCGTGAAACTTGCGATCGAGGGCGGATGCAATGCCGTGGCCTCGACGTTGGGCGTGCTTGGTTCGGTGTGCCGCAAATACGCGCACAAGATTCCCTTCATTCTCAAGCTCAATCACAACGAGTTTCTCTCGTATCCAAATACCTATGATCAGATCATGTTTGCTGATGTTCAGCAAGCCTTTGAAATGGGAGCTGTTGCCGTCGGCGCCACGATCTACTTCGGTTCCGAAGAATCCAAACGACAGATCCAGGAAGTCAGCGCGGCGTTTCATGCCGCGCACGAATTGGGCATGGTGACGGTTCTCTGGTGCTACATGCGGAATGCGGCCTTCGACAGGAAGAAGGAAGGCGGGCCCGACTTTCACCTGGCGGCGGATTTGACCGGCCAGGCCAACCACATCGGCGTCACTATCCAGGCTGACATCATCAAGCAGAAGATGGCGGAGTGCAATCACGGGTTTGAGGTCCTGAAATTCGGGAAGACCAGCAAGAAAGTGTACTCGGAATTGAGCACCGACCATCCGATCGATATGACGCGTTATCAGGTGATCAACTGTTACCTGGGCCGGTCCGGGCTGATCAACTCGGGAGGTGCGAGTTCGGGCGCCAATGACCTTGCCGAGGCAGTCGCGACCGCGGTCATCAACAAGCGCGCGGGCGGAATGGGGCTGATTTCCGGCCGCAAGGCGTTTCAGCGACCGATGAAAGAGGGCGTCGCCCTGTTGCACGCGATCCAGGACGTGTACCTCTGCGAGGACATCACCGTCGCATAAACCGGTATTGAGCGCTGAGTAAGAGATAATTCGCGAACGCGATGGGTCGGTAGTCGGCACTTCTGAGAGGCTATGAAAGTACGGTTGCAGTGCGGCGCGGGTTGGCTCGAGGTTGACGTCCCCGCGCTCTATGTCACCGTAATTGAGCCCCGGCTCGTGGAAGGGCTGCCGGACAGGGACGATTTCCCAGCGCACCGCAACTTCCGGAAGCTCGTGATGCCGGAAGGTTCCATGACCATTTCCTACTTGATGCCCGAGGACTGAGCCTCATGCCGGGCAACATACGCCTCTCGGTAGTCATTCCCGCATTCAACGAGGAGCTGCGTTTATCGGAAACCCTTCGCCAAGTGGGCGTTTTTCTGGCCTCGGCGCCCTTTGAATCAGAAGTCATCGTTGTGGATGACGGATCGACCGACGGCACAAGCCGTGTCGTGCGTGCCTGCACAGCCGTGAAGTCCCTGCGGCTCATCACTCATCCGGATGGCGCAAATCACGGCAAGGGCGCTGCCGTGCGCCGGGGCATGCTCGAAGCGCACGGAGCCTATCGGATTTTCATGGATGCCGACAACTCCACGACGCTCGACCAGATCGCCGGTTTTTGGCCATGGTTCGATCAAGGTTACGACCTCGTCATCGGATCCCGCAAAAAACAGGGCGCACGCATCGAAGTTCACCAGGCATGGTACAAGGAGATCGCCGGCCGCTGCGGCAACTGGATCATTCGCTGGCTTGCCGTTCCGGACATCGAAGATACCCAGGCGGGATTCAAGATGTTTACCGGCCACGCGGCAGAGGCGATTTTCCCACGGCAAACCATCGACCGTTGGGGCTACGATTTCGAGCTCCTGGCAATTGCCCGCCAGCTCGGGTACCGCGTGCGCGAAGTCCCAATCGTCTGGGTCAATGCCGAGGGAAGCAAGGTCCGCCTGGGATCCTATCTCGAAGTGTTGCGCGAGGTCCTGCGGGTTCGGCGCAATCTCAGAACCGGCACCTACCTGCGATTCACGCAGACAAGTGATTCCAAACCGGATACCTCCACTCGGCCTCGGGCTCCAATCAAACCTTAGAGAATTCCAACCTCAATCGGACGAACCCTTTTCTTCCTTCGATATCTTTTAGAAACAAAACGGATTTTGGTTCGTAGAAGAAAATTGCGAGACTACGCAGTAGGAGGCCTGATAGGACACTCGGATTATTGCGATATTCGAACCACGGGAATGTGCCCCTCACGCCTGCGAAGATTGAATTTTCTTAAATGAGTCGGCACTATGTCTTCATGCGCAACAAAAGCTTGGCCGGTTCCTTCGTCTACCGACAAGCATCGTAACCCTGCCGAACTGAAGATCGACCTGCTCTGCAGCGGCGTCAAAATCGATGGTTCTTGCCACATCGAACAGGATGGGCGGCCTCTCCTCGAGGAGCCTTCGGACCCCGCGAGTGGGCTGGAAATGATCATTCCCGGCGAGATGAGGGATCTTTGGGTGAATGCCCCTATCCGGGGGAGCTTGGTTTTGGAAACCCCATATCGCCTGACCCTCAGTGGAGCCGATTATTTGCTTTTGGATGAGCGGCGCGACTTGGCCTACGCCATCAGGATCCCGCCCAAACCCGATTGGTACGACTTGCCGGCTCCCAGCGGAGGTCCGCTTTCGCGGATCGGGACCCTGCAAGGGACATTCCTATCGATCGGACTAGGGGAACGATGCCGCACTGTGAGTGATGGACGAGGGCTCCAACGCCGCTTTTGGGGTTCAGATGCTTCGGATTCAACAAGCATCAAAGAGAAAACGGTCGAGGACGTCATCGAAACCGCATCCATGGCCCGACAAAGGTCGGGAGTGACGTTTGTGCTGCTTCGCGGCGGATGCCGCGGAGACCGCGGCCTGTCCAGGGCTTTTCCGTACTTGAGCGCCCTAAAAGAGCACGTGGGAATCCTGGTAGGATTGCAGTTCCCTCCGGAGGCGGATCTGCGGACCTATGACGAGGCTGGCGCCCTGGGCGTCGATCACATCAGTTTCTGCAAGGGGTTCTTCAACGACGATTACTGCAATCACTTCCGTACGGACCCATCGGTCGCCCCGGACCGGGAATCGCTCATCAAGGCGCTCGAACACTGTGCGCGCGTTCTCGGCAGAGGCAGGGTATTCGGAAAGATCGTTGCAGGCCTCGAACCGATCGAGGACACCCTGCGTACGATCGACTACTTTGCCGAAATCGGCACGCTGCCTCTGATTTCCATATTCCACCCGATGCCGGGGATGGGGCAAGAGGATTGCCCCGCGCCCCGTTATGAGGAAATGCTGCGTGTTTTTCGCCGTGTCTATGAAGTCTGCAAGGAGCACAATCTGCCCATTGGAATGGCGCCCAACGTCCATCCGAGCGTCCTGCCTCATCCGGAAGACACACTCTACCTGGCTCCCGCTTCCGGGGAGGGGGAAGCCTACCTGCGTTGGATCGATACGATGAAACAGGTGATGCGCCCTTATTTTCTTCGCCGCATGCGCAAGCATAAGCCGCCGCAAAGGTGACGGCCAGCGCGCGGATCCGGGTCTATTCCAGACGGTACTTTTTCACTTTGTAACGCAGAGTATCGCGCGTGATGCGCAGCAGTTTTGCCGCCGCGGTCTTGTTGCCGCGAGACTGCTCCAGAGCCTGGCGTATCAGCTCCCTCTCCACTTCAAACAGCGCCGTCCCGCCTGGCGGCAGGTGTATGCTGCCGTTCTCCGAACTCTCGATTGCGGAAATGGGAAGGGCGCCGCCTTCAGATATGCGAATCGGCAGGTATTTCGCGGCAATGCGGTTGCCATCAGCCAGGATCATCACCCTCTCGATGGCGTTCCGTAACTCCCGGACGTTCCCCGGCCAATCGTAATTCATCAATAGGTCTTCGGCTTCTCTGGTGAGACCCTGGATGTTCTTGTGGAATTTCTGGTTGTAATGCCGTATGAAGTGGTGCAAAAGCGGGGTGATATCGTCCTTATGGTCGCGCAATGGCAGGAGTGTCAAAGGAATGATCGCCAGGCGGAAGTAAAGGTCCTGTCTAAACCTCGAGGACCGTACGCCTTCCTCAAGGTCTCGATTCGAGGCGGCAATCATACGGACGTCGACGGTGATGTTTTTCACTCCGCCCACTCTTCGGAAGGACTGTCCTTCCAGAACGCGGAGCAGTTTCGCCTGCATTCCCACATTCATTTCGCTGATTTCATCCAGGAAGAGCGTGCCGCCATCGGCCATTTCGAACATGCCCTTCTTTTGTGCCCGGGCGTCGGTGAAGGCACCTTTTTCATGGCCGAACAATTCGGACTCCATCAGGTTCTCGGGAATGGCGGCGCAGTTGATGGCATAAAAGGGACGGTCCCGGCGGTTCGATTCGTAGTGGATCGCATGCGCAACCAAGTCCTTGCCGGTGCCGCTTTCTCCCTGGATGAGGATCGTGGAGGCTTCGCTGGCCGCCAGCTTCTTGATCAATTCCACAACCTCGCGTATGTGTGCGGATGCGCCGATGATATGCTCGACGCTGAACTCACTGCGTTGGATTTCGTGAGTGCGCGCCACCTCAGTACGCAGGCGTCGCGTTTCCAGGGCATTGCGCAGGGCATTTTCCAGCTTTTCGAAATTGATCGGCTTTTCGATAAAGTCGTAGGCGCCCAGCTTGAGGCTGCATACGGCATCGTCTACCACACCGAACGCGGTGATCACGATGACCGGCACCTGGATGTTCCGCTTTCGCATCTCCGACAGGACCTCGATGCCGGTCATGTCGGGAAGCTTCACATCCAGCGTAATCAGGTCGGGATTATCCAGTTGCACGCGGCCGAGGGCCGTAGCGCCGTCCTCGGCCAGGCTGACGTGATACCCCCATTGTTCGAGTTTTTGTTGAAGCGACCAGCGCACCAGGCGTTCGTCGTCAACGACAAGAATCGTCTCTTTGGGCATAATCCTAGACGTGCGAAACCAGAGGAATCGTCACCACGAATCTGGTTCCACGTCCGACTTCACTCTGGACCTCAATGGAACCTCCATGATATTGCACGTTTTTCAGGCACGTTGCCAGCCCTAAACCGGTGCCGTCGGTTCGAGTTGTGAAAAAGGGCTGGAATAGCTTTTTGCGAATTTCCTCCGGAATGCCCGGCCCGTCGTCCCTCACTTCAAAGCAGATTGCCCTCTGCGCGGGATTATGCCAAAGGGTCACGTCCACATGCCCGCCGGCTGGCATGGCTTTCTGGGCGTTCAGGAGGAGGTTTAGCAGGACTTGTTCGAGCTGCGTCTCGTCGCCGGTGAAGGTGGGGATTTCGGTGAACTTGTGCAACCGGATGACCAACGCGTCGTTCGTCGCCGATTTTTCCACCATCGCCACAATTCGCTGCGCTATCTCGGCAAGCTGAATCTCAGAATGACATGGCGGTTTCGGTTTGGCATAGTTCAGCAGATCGCGAACAATCTTGTCGATACGATTTACTTCATGAAGCACATCGCCGAGGATCTCGCGATGGATGTCGCTTGCGGGAATGGAATCCCGGATCACGTCAATGGCGCCTTTGATTCCCGCGAGCGGGTTTTTGATCTCATGAGCCAGTCCGGCGGAGAGCTCGCCGAGGGTCGCCAGATGCGCGGCATCCGCAAGCTGGCGCTCCATGCTCCGAAAGGATGTCACATCCTTGAGCACTGACGAGCTGCCTATGATCCTCCCTTCATTGTCGCGGATGGCGGTTCGTGTAAAGATCACATGAATGCGGCGGCCGTCCTTTGTGATGCGCTCGGTCTGGTAACTGCGCACCGCTCCTACCGCGTGAAATCTGTCTCGGAGCTGCTCCAACTCGTGGATCTCCTGCAAGTCCGGGGGAACGATCAGGCTGATGGACTTTCCGACTACTTCCGAAGCGCTGTACCCGAAGATTGCCTCGGCGCCCCGATTCCAGGACGTGACGACGTCGTCCGGATCCATTGTCATGATGGCATCGGCGGAATCCTGCAGAATGTTGGCCATGAATCTGTTTTTTCCGTTGAGCTCATCTTCCAGCCGGCGAATGTCGGTCAGATTACGGGCGATGCCGAGAGTGCCCACGATCCCGCCCGCGCTGTCTTTGATGGCCGAAGCTGCCAGCGCGATCGGTATCCGGCGTCCGGCAACCGTCACGATTTCGGTGACATAATCCCGAATACGCCCTGCTTCTCTCAGCAACTGCATCACCCGCCTGGCCTCCGCCAGCCCGCCTGAGTAAAACGAGCTCACGTGCCTGCCCTTACCCTCTCCCGGCAGAAGGCCCATGAGATCACATGCCGACGCACTGCAGGAGGTGATCCGCCCTCGAGAATCGGTCGTGATGATGGCGTCCAGCGAGGTTTGCGCGAGTTCGCACCTCATTTCGTTGATCGACCCAAAACACTTATCGGTGCGCTCGCTTTTCGATCTCACGTTTGCCAAAGCCACTCCGTTCGAAAAAACTGATCTCGTCCGCGATTCAGCGGGCAGGCATGTGCTGCTACTTCCTTTGCCCTGGGTTTAGTAAGAGC
This sequence comes from Acidobacteriota bacterium, assembly GCA_050011535.1. GTDB lineage: Bacteria > Acidobacteriota > UBA6911 > UBA6911 > UBA6911 > JAFNAG01. Next base: position 12,768 of record JBEKIX010000044.1, on the reverse strand, counting down.
ATTATACTCAAATCAAACCAATCGTTGCCAGTCGTTGTTGGAGTGCCACAGAATCGACGAGATCCGATCAGTGTTTTTCCGGCGCCAATTAAGGAAATTCCTTATGAAGCTTGGGTCAAATTACCTTTGTTATGGGTTTCATCACCCACCCTACTGTTTATGTATTCAACATTATGAGTGTAATGTCGCCTAAATAAAATACTGCTAATACAAACGATGGGTGCCACAAGGCTGCCAGGTGACTTCCTGGCATGGCATTTGCGTATTTAAGACATCTGGATAGAGCAAATAAAAACCCTAAGAAGGAGAATCGTTCCGACATACAAACCTCCTTTCCACCCTTAATACCCACCTACACCCGAGCGGCGCCCTTTCTCTTCCCGGAGAAAGGGCGCTGATTTTTTTGGCCCCCTGGAATACCCTGCAACATCAAAAATGGTAGCTGTTTAGTTGCAGCGCAAATCTATAGCCACTGCAAGGGTTTGGGATCTTGCAATTGATGACGAAAGCAACCTCAAAGGCTCAAAGAGCGCGACGAACTCCTGGGAAGTCTGCGGTTTGGAAGGCGTCGGCGCGGGGATTACGACCGCTCTCTAGGGGGGAGGTTTGCCTCCCCTGTGTTTCAAAAACAGGGGAGGCGATACGTTTCGGTCCGGCAGTGGCCGGGTTAAGGGCCTGTCAATGAATAACGTTTGCACTTTGGCGCGAGCGCCGGGCCGGGCAGATGCAAGGCGCCGCGCCAGCGGGCCTGGGGGCCAGCAGCAAAGTGTAAACGTTATTCACTGACAGGCCCTAACGCGAGTAGACGAGGGAAAGGGTTACCAGATTGGTTTGATAATTCTCCAACGTCCCCAGCTTCTGAATGTAGCGGTAGTACTGCCAGGCAGGCTTGAATGCCAGCTTGGAGGAACCCAAGGGAATCCAGAAGGACGCATAAGGCTGGTGATAGTCGATAGGGAATGTGCCCCGGTTGATGATGCCGCGATACCCAAGCTCTACCTTGGTGCCGCGGTAGACGGTCAATGCGATCCTGCCGCCGATTCCCGAGTAACGTTCATTGAAAATCGAAGAAGTCTCCTGCAGGTTCTGCGGAACGACAATCAGCATGTCCGAGAACAAATCGGCCAGCGAGTAATCCAGGCCGATGCTGATGCGCTCGCTCGGATCATAATTCAGGCTGGCGCTGTAATTGTGGTCACGCGCCTTGTAGGAAATATCGCTGGCAGGGTCCGAGTTGTGTCTGGCCGTAAACCGGCCGCTCGCGCTGAAACCCTTCCAGGAGCCGATGCGCCAATCCAGATTCAGCGAGTCGTAGTCGAACAGATCAGTACGCGTGATGGCGCGATTGGTGGTGTTGTTTTCAAAATCGAGTCCGAGGCGGAGCCACGAACCGGGGCGATAGACCATGCCGACGATCGCAGTGTTGACCGCCGCGTCGACTGAATTTACGTCTTCGGAATCATCGCTGTCTACTTTCACGTAGGTATAACGATGGCCGGCCCGCACAGCGAACCCATGGCCGAGATCCAGTTCTGCTTCTGCCTGGTTGCGCACCTGGCTGTACGCGAATTGGGTGTTGAGCAGGTCGGTGACGGTTTTGCTGCTCGACGGACCGGGCCCGAAGATCGAACTGGCATTCAGATAGAGCGTGGAAAGCAGTCCCGCCCCTGAAACGTGATAGTCGAGCACGTCGACGTTGTCGGTCAATTTGAGACGCGAGAATGGTAGATACTCGACAAGGAGAGCTCCGTTGTGGTTCGGGCTCTTGGCGCGGCCGTTAAAGCCATCCGCCGCGGTGCTGTAAGCCAGGAAATCGTTAAGGTCGACGAAGCTGCCCGTCCGGATCTCACCCATGTCCGAGTCCACGTCCCCCATCGTGTACGAGTAGCGGGCGGTCATGCGCAGGTTTTGGAAAGGCGTGAACTTGGCCAGGATCCTGGAGGTCGGAAGCTTGACGCGTCCGTGATACCCGCCATTGAGGGATGTGAGCGTAATCGGAGTTCCGAGGTACACAGGATTGTTTTCGTTGCCCTGCGGTTGGCCAGCGCTCGTAATCATCGTGTCGTTTTTCAGAAATCGGTAGCCCTCCTCGACAGTCAAGTTCAGTGTCGAAAGGTTGAATTGGACGCCGCCGCGATACTCGTCGGCGGCATATCGCCATTGGGTCTGCAGGAGGAATTCGTTGCCCGTCGACTCGACGGTCGTAAAGCCCGGACCCGTGGACGTGCTCCTGGAGTATCCCACAAATGGAACGATCCTGTGCGTGGGGAAGAGCCTCAGCTCGACGTCGGTGTTCCGATAATCGGTGTTGAGGTTGTGCTGAGAAAACGTGTTCCCCTGGCCGAGGAGCTGGTTGTCAAATGTGGAAATGAAATGGTAATAGTTCATGTCGCGATAGCTGGCCCGAAGATCGTAAAGATCGGACCGGCTCACGTTCAGGCGTGCCGTGCCGTAAGGATCTCCCAAGTTATTGAGCGACAGGTCAAACCGGTCGAAGAGACCGACCCCAGGAGTGGAGCGCAGGCTCATGTAAGAATTGAACAGCCTGGCTCCTTCGTAGAGATTGACCTGGCTCCTGTACATCTGATCGTTGCCGCCGACTCTGGAAGCAAAGCGATAGCCCACTTCGAACTGTGAATGAAATGTGTACGGCCCCAGGCTTGAGCCGTCGGTGGCCGCAGGTTTAGCTGGAGCAGCAGCCTGCGACCCTTGCGCTCCATCCGCGGAATTGGGATTTTGATCGGCAGAAACTCCGGCGACGCCGGGGTTGCTTTCTCCTGACGAACTGGACTGGGCTAGGAGAGCAGGCACGGTGCTGACAATCAGTACAAGCGCAAGCACGGCCATCCAGACTTGGGTCCGGCTGGCAGAGGCACGCTTGTGAGAACGAACATTCATTATCATGACTTTAGCTCCTGCCTCCCCATCATTTAAGGAAAAAGCGATCGAAATTAGAGCCGTGGATCATAACGTGACAGGTGGTGCAGTTCTGGTACGTCGGGCTGTTGAGGTTATGGAACGCCGGCGGTTGCGACTGTATGACGGTCGTGGCTGTCAGGCTTCGCGAATGGCATTCCAGGCAGAGCGACGTCATCGCAGTGCGATTGAGCAGTTTCGGGTTGTTGGAGCCGTGGGGCTCGTGACAGCCCTGGCATCCGCGCAGATTGATTGCCGGATGCTCGAAAACGAACGGGCCCTGTTTCTCGCTATGGCACTTGAAGCAAACTTCCTGGCCCGAGAAAGACTTGCTGACCTGCTTGGCATCGATGCCGCTGTGCGGCTGATGGCAATCGGTGCACTCCATGGCGTTTTCCTTCACCCGGTGATGGAATGGTTTGGAAAACTGTGCTCTCTGAAGGGTGTGGCAGCTCATGCATAGATTGCTGGCACGATCCTTGAGTGAGCGCGTCATCGGGGCCGGCTTGTGGATGCTGTGGCAGTCAGCGCAGAACAGTCCTTGCCGGGCGTGGGTGCTGGCGTTGAATCCGGTGACCTCGTGATCCTTTTTGTGACACGTCAGGCACTGTTGATTGTACGTACCCGCTGTCGATTTGCCCTTGAACGTGATGATCTTGGTCTTATCCCCGCCGCCCTCGATATGAGCCTTGCCGGAACCATGGCAAGACTCGCATGGATTCGCAACCTTGTAGGAGGGGCTTTTTTCCAGAATATCGTGCGTGTTGATATTGAAGGCTTTGACCAGTTCCTCGTGGCAGGCAGCACAATCCTGCATTGTCGTGCCGGATTGCTGGGCCTGGGCCCCTGCCGGCAACCCCTTGAGGTTGCCGGCGAGGGCCGCGATGGCCAGAACCGCCACGAAGGAGAGGACCAGGAATTTGGAACCGCGATTAAGCGTCATTTTGGCCTCTATCGAGCGTGGACACTGGATACTGAGAAGGCAGCGGTCTCCTGGTGACACACCGGGCAGGACTCTGCCGTGACTGTCCCAAAAGTGGTGGTGTTGATGAACGCGTGCGCCGCCGTGGAAACATCGTCATGACACGCCAGGCAAGCTGCCGCAATCGGCTGAGTCGGAGTCCAGTACCAATTGGGCGTAGTGACGGCGATGTTGGTCGCGGGCAGCGGCACCGTATAAGAAGTGCCCACGTGGCATTTGGCACAGTCGCGACGGTCTCCAGGATAAAGCACACCGTTGAAGTTCGTGCTGCCAATGGAGTAAGTACTGGTCAGGTCGGCGCCCGTGTGGATCCGATGGACCATCACCTGGAAAGAAATGGGTGTCGCGGTCGCGCCCGAGCCGGCCGTGAATCCCGGGCTATGGCAAATGTTGCAGACGATCTGGTTACGGCCGTTGCTGTGGAATGCTGGATTGTCGAAGCTTCCATAGCCCAGCTGGTCATGGCATTGGTTGCAATTGGCATAGGCCACGACAGTACGCCGGGGAACAGGGGTCTTATCCGTCACGGCGATATATGTAATCGTATTTGGCGCAACATCAGTCTGGGAGGCTGTCAGGTTCTTTGGATCTCCGTTTTTCATCAGAGTCGCGGCGAGGTGCGCTTCTGTCTCGAATACCCAGGTGCCTGTTGCAGTGGCCGGAATCGTATAGTTGCATGTATAGGTGGCCACGCCACTCACGTAAGCCGGGAAGTTTGTCATGGTCTCCGATGCCCGAGTCGTGCTCAGGTAATCGGTGGTCGGGCCGGCAAAATGGAGACTCAGGCTCTTGCCGGTTCCTGTAAATAGATTCGGAGCCAGCAGGTTGCCGTTTTTGTCCTTGATCGTGAACTGCATGACCGGGTGCTGTCCAGGGGCCGTATTGGTAACGCTGAGAACGGTCAACGTGGGGTGCAAGAGTTGAGTCGACTTAAAGGGAACCGTATGGGCTCCGATGACCGAGGGATCAAACTCGTATTGTCCCTGGGGCTGATGGCAGGAAGCGCACTGCGAATCGGTCGCCGGCCCGGCCGCATGGTTGGCGCCGGTCGTGAAATTCAGGTCGTCGTGGCATGAGCCGCAGGCCTCGGCGCTCGGCATAAGGTTCCAGGCGTTGGTCTGCGTCGAACCCTTGTGACAGGTCACGCAGTTGCGAATATCCTGCGGGAATTCGACGTCGGAAAAGTCACTCACCGCGTTGTTGTGGCCAATGATCTGATACGGTTTTCCCGAAACCACGCTCGGCAGCGATGATCCCCTATGAATCTTGTGGATGAAGATCTTCATATCCAAAGCATTGCCGCTTCCAGGATCGGTCGTCCCCGGATTGTGGCACAGGATGCAGATCTCGACGTTCTGGCGGCCGGTCGAGCCATGAGCGGCAAGCGGATCATGGCACTGGTTGCAGTTTGCCGTGAGCACCACTTGGTGAGCCTGTGTCACCGCCGATCCATTGGGAACGAAATTAAAGGTCACGTCCGACACATACAGGCTCAGGCCCCATTCGGTCAGGTCGCGCGTGCCGTAGATTCCCAGGGTGTGCGTGGCGGCTGTATTGTAGGTCGCGGGGATCGCCTTAGAGAACTTGTACGTGTAGACACCATTCCCCATATCCGTGTACGTGCCTCCGGATGCCGTGCCCGCCTGAGTGCCCGTATTCCCGTTGATCGTCACCGTGCTCGAGGTGTAATCGACATAATCGGTGGGGCTGCCATTGGTGCTCGGAGGCAGATAGGCCAGAATGAAGCTCGAAGATACAGTGCCTGGCGTCTGAATTCCGGCACGATCCAACGGCTGGTTTGAACCATCAGTTATCGTGAACGTTACTAATGGTTTAAGATCGCTCGGGATCGTGACGCTATTAATCGTGAAATTCAAACCCGGACGAATGTACCCCGTGTCATCGGCGCTAAGATAGAACGCTTTGTCCAATGCGGTCAAACGCCGACCTTCCTGACGCACCAAGCCGGCGATCGCCAAAGTCGCGGCCATGAAGAATACCAAGAACAGTATCCCAACCTTCATAGCCCTCTTGCTGATTCTCATAATGCCTCCACGAAAATTCGCTTGTTGACAGCACGCCCTGAAAGGCGAAGAAGTGTCGTGGCTATACAAGCAATTTTCTCTCCTGATTTATTCACTATTTAAATGATGATGTAAATTTCATCAGTTCTAAGTGTTGCCGTTTTTTACATATGGATGCGGGATGCACCAATTGGCTCGTAAATGGGTCAAAACACACACCCGGTGGGCGTAGGCTCTCGGAAGGTATCCTCCCTGACCAAAAAAGATTACCTAACCCCTGGCACGCTGCAATTTCAGGCTATGCCAGGGATCTTTTTTCGGAGGATTTTGAAGACCCCACCGCGCTCGACCTGGTGGGCGAGCCAGCAGATGTCTGAACAGCTGACGGATAAACTGTAGCCCATATCTGAGAAGGGAATATCGACCTCTTCCCAATCCTGCTCCAAGGCCAGGACGTCAGCCGATATTCTTTGGATTTCATCCCGAGCGAGCCTGTCGCCCAGGCGGTTCTGCAGCAGCTTCGCCAGTTCGTTGCGAGGGATCATGATTTACCTGCCTGAGATCTGTGCCAGCGGAAGCCTCACGGCAAGTGCGGAGATCCGACCGGCGCAATGAAAGAAGGATACCACAATTCCAAATCCAGATCCGTTTCAGCGACGAAATTGGGGACGCCGACCTTTTTCGCCGTCCCTTCCAGAATCTACCGAGTTTCTCCAGGCGAAAAGGGTCGGCGTTCCCAATTTCGCTGCAATTCGATCCGAGGACGGAGCAATATATTTTAGGGAGGTTCGGATAATTGCAGCGGCATTTCGCGACCATTTCGCAGTAAGCTGGCTTTTCGCTCTGTGAATCTGGAAGAAACTATGCCCAAGAGAACAGTTCTGGCAATTGACGACGAAAGGGATCTGATCGAGCTGGTGCGCTACAACCTGGAAAAAGAGGGGTTCCAGGTGAGGGGAGCGCACGACGGCGAAACGGGTCTGGCGCTGGCAATCCAGGAAAGGCCGGACATTGTGCTGGTCGATCTCATGCTCCCGGGGATCGACGGACTGGAGGTATGCCGGCGCCTCAGAGCGGACGCCCGGACGTCGGCGATCCCGCTGATCATGTTGACCGCGAAATCGGGCGAGTCAGATCGTGTAGTTGGTCTCGAGTTGGGGGCCGATGATTATGTAACCAAGCCGTTCAGTCCCCGTGAGCTGGTGGCCCGCGTCCGGGCGCTGCTGCGCCGTACATCAGGACAGCAGGAACCTCCGGCGCAAGTTCGCCGCGGGGATCTTCTCATCGACCTCGACCGGCGCGAAGTGACCAGCGCGGAAACACCGCTGGAGCTCACCGCCACGGAGTTTCGCCTGATCCATTTCCTGGCATCGCATCCGGGACGCGTTTTCACCCGCGGAGAATTGATCGACAACGTGCTGGGGCGGGACGTTGTCGTCCTCGATCGCACCGTCGATGTGCACGTCATGTCCCTGAGAAGAAAACTGGGAAAACTCGGGGCGTGTGTCGAAACCGTGCGCGGTTTCGGCTACCGATTCCGTGAAGCCGAGGAGCCTTCCTGAGAAGCCGCGCGATCTGCAAACTCGGAGGTCCGTGCATAACCCAAATGCCGAATAGGAGTCCGTGTTCGGGAGAGAATCGACTGCGCGGATGGCATTGACCAGCTTGTTCCGCGGGCATAGCATTATTAATGTATGCGATTCGGGTCTCGCATCAAGACAAGATGGGTCTTCGGAATTGTCCAGAGCGTCCTCCTCTGTGGATTGTTCTCCGCGGAAATCCACGGCTTGCTGGGACACACCCATGTTTTTCTTCCCGGCCAAGACAGACAGGCTGAAAATGCCGGGGCTTCTTTCAAACTCGACGCGCTCCGCTTCGATCGCGGCGGCGATGAGTCCACTTGCAGTCTCTGCCTTTGTTATCGCCTCTTAGGTCATCTTCTGTTCCCAAAGAAAGTCAAGCTCGAAGACTCCCAGCTGGTTGCGCGGGCAATCCTGAATCAGCATTCCCGCCTGCTACAGATCTCCGCACCTGAAGGATCAAATCGGGCTCCTCCCCTCGCCGCATAACTTACCTTCGACTCCCGGCTTTCTCATTCAACGGGCAAGAATCCTGTGCCGTGCAGCCAAGGGGCGGAGTTCTCTGTGTGCTACGCATGTGTTGATCACCCTAAGTGTTCAGAGGAGGTACAATGCTCCAAGTCTCAAAAATCATCTTGTTCACGATTGCACTGGCCATTGGACTGTCAGTGCCTGCTTCCGCGATCCCGCTGGCTCTTCAGGCCGGAACTCTGCAGGGAACTGTGCTCGACCCGAACGGCGGCGCGATTCCACAGGCAGCTGTCACGATCAGCAACGCGATCACCGGCTATCAGCGCACCACGACGGCCGACGACCACGGCGGCTTCTCTTTTGCCAACGTTCCTCCCAATCCGTATCGTCTCGAAGTGACGGCTAAGGGATTCGAGAGCTATCAGCAGGACATTTCAGTTCGCGCTTCGGTTCCCATCGATCTCAAGATCTCCATGAAGATCGCGGGGATATCCGTCACGGTCGTGGTCCAGAGCAGCGCGGAGACGCTGGAAAACGTTCCCTATGCCCACAGGGACCTCAGCAAGGAGGAGTTCGCCAAGCTTCCGACCCTGTCTCCCGGTTCCGGATTGAGTGATGCGATCATTCTGGCATCCCCGGGGGTTGTGGCCGACTCCAATGGTCTTTTTCATCCATTGGGGGATCATGCCCAGGTCAGCTATTCGATCGACGGCCAACCCATCAGCGACCAGCAAAACAAGCTCTTTTCGACACAAGTCCCTCTAAATGCCATCGCGTCGACCGAGTTGATTACCGGAGCGCCGAGCCCGGAGTTTGGAGACAAGACCAGCCTGGTGGTGAATGCGGTCACCCAGTCGGGACTCGGGGCGGGCAGGCCGTTTGGAAGCTTAGGTCTGCAGTACGGGTCGTTCGGCACTCCATCCGAGGAAGGATCCATGGGGTGGGGCAACGCCCGATACGGAAATTTTATTGTCATCAATACCGACCGTTCAGGCAGATTCCTGGACACACCCGAATTTCAGCCTATGCATGCCGTTGGCAACAACCAGACGCTCTTCGACCATTTCGATCTCAAGGCCAGCGACAAGGACACCCTGCACCTCGACCTGATGACTGCACGCAACTGGTTTCAGATACCGAATTCGTACGATCAGCTGGGTCAAGATCAGCGGCAGAAGGCCCTCACCTACAACTTCTCCCCGAGCTACCAGCACATGTTCAGCACCACCACTCTTCTGAGCATGAATGTCTTCTTCCGCCAGGATCAGATCCACTATTATCCCAGCGGGGATATTTTTGACGATTCGCCGGCGACCATCGCCCAGGCGAGGCGCCTGGCCAACTACGGCATCAAGGCGGACGTATCGTATGTGAAAGGGGTTCACAATCTGAAGGTGGGCACGCAGATCATGCAGACGCGCCTGGGGGAAAACTTCAATCTCGGCATTACCGACCCATTCTTCAATCCCGTATGTCTGGACAGCGCCGGCAACCCTCTAGCTTTGCCGAATGTCACCAATCCCGCCGCATGTGCGAACCTGGGTTTTCAGCCAAATCCGGGACTCTCGCCGGGGCTGGTACCCTTTGATCTCACGCGTGGGGGCTCTCTCTTTGATTTTAGCGGCCGCAAAAACATCAATGAGTTTGCCTTCTACGCCCAGGATGCGCTCACCATTCGAGGCCTGACTCTTTCTCCGGGCCTGCGCGTGGATCGCTATGTCGGACTGACCAAAGCGACCGGAGTGCAGCCGCGCATCGGGGTTTCCTACCTGGTCAAACAGACGGGAACCGTTTTCCGCCTTGCCTATTCCAGAACCTTCGAAACGCCGTACAACGAGAATCTCGTCCTGTCGAGTGCGACAGGATCCGGCGGGTTGGCGACCAACGTCTTCGGCGCCTTCGCGAGCCAGCCGCTCGAACCGGGCCGGCGCAACCAGTACAACGCAGGGTTGCAGCAGTCGCTTGGCCGCTATTTCATCGTCGACGGAGAGTATTTTTGGAAAAACACTCATAACGGCTACGATTTCGACACTCTCTTCAGCACTCCCATCACTTTTCCGATTTCCTGGCGCTTGTCGAAGCTCGACGGTGTTTCGTTGCGCTTCGGCACCACCTCGATTCACGGTCTCCAGGCGCAGACCACGATGGGGCACACCCGCGCCCGTTATTTCGGGCCTGAAGAGGGCGGGCTGATTTTCAATTCTCCGCTCGACACGAGCGTATTTCGCATCGATCACGATCAGGCATTTCAGCAGACCACAAACGTGCATTATCAGCGCCCCAACAACGGCGCCTGGGTCTCGTTCACCTGGCGCTATGACAGCGGAGAAGTGGCGGGGGCGGTCACCGATCTCGCAGACGCGCTTGCCCTCACAGGGGCGCAGCAAGCCGCGATCGGTTTCTTCTGCGGCAGTCAGCAGGCGTCACCCGGGAACCCCATCACCGCGTGCAACGGATCGAACTACGGCGCCGCCCGTCTCGTCATTCCGGCGCCCGGCACCTTTAATCCCGATACGAATCCTCCGCGTGTCTCGCCGCGAAACCTGTTGGATGTGGGAATTGGCACCGACAATCTGTTCCGTACCAGCGAAAAGACTCGCATCGGCCTGAAATTCTATGTGGAGAACCTGACCAACACGATTGCCCTGTACAACTTCTTGTCAACCTTCAGCGGCACACACTTTGTGGGGCCGAGAACGTATCAGGCTGAAATGCGTTTCATTTTTTAGCGAGCGCACAACAGACTGATTCAAGGAGGATTGACCGAATCCCAGCGGGTGGAATCGTCTCTGGCCAGCCGCCGCCTACCTACGCGTTCGACAGGCGGTGAAGCGTTCGAGGTTTGGCTTCCGCTATATGAATTGTATTCATGTATGTATCATACAATAATCACTTTACTCATAGTGGACCATACTGGTACTATTCAACCGATCGATCGAAAAGGAGTCTGAGATGAACAATAGCGTGTTCCGATTTCAGGTGCCGGTAAACGAGCCGGCCAACGATTTCGCGCCGGGTGCGCCCAGCCGCGATGGGCTTAAACGCGAGTTGAAACGAATGGCCGGTGAGATCGTGGAGATCCCTCTCATCATCGGCGGCCGCGAAGTCCGGACCGGTCGGATTCGCGACGTCGTCATGCCGTGCGATCACGGCCATGTGATCGCGCGGTGCCATCAGGCCGGGCCGTCCGAAGTCCTTCAGGCCGTCGAGGCTGCCCTGGCGGCTCGCGATGCCTGGGCGAATCTGTCATGGATCGAACGGGCGTCCGTCACTTTGCGAGCCGCCCAGTTGCTGGCGCGCGAGCGTCGCTTCACCATAGCCGCCGCCACGATGCTCGGCCAGGGGAAAAATCCCCACCAGGCCGAAATCGACGCGGTATGCGAAACGATCGACTTCATGCGCTTCAACGTTTACTTCGCGTCGCAGATCTATGCGGATCAACCCTATTCCGCACTGGACCAGCTCAACCGGATGGAATATAGGCCCCTGGAGGGATTCGTATTCGCCGTGAGCCCGTTTAATTTCACGGCGTTGGCATCCAACCTGAACATGTCGGTCGCCTTGATGGGCAATACGACCGTATGGAAGCCTGCGAGTACGTCGATCCTTTCAAGCTACGTTCTGATGCGGGCCTACATGGACGCCGGGTTGCCGCCGGGCGTGGTTAATTTCGTGCCGGGGCCGGGGTCGGTGCTCGGCGACGTGGCGCTCGCGCAACCACTTTTTGCAGGCCTGCACTTCACCGGTTCCAATGCCACTTTCAATTCACTGTGGCGTTTCATATCGGACCGGCTGGACTCCTACCGTTCCTATCCGCGCATCGTAGGGGAAACCGGCGGTAAGGGATTCATCTTCGCACACGCATCCGCCGACCCGGCTGAGGTCGCGACGGCCATGGTGCGCGGTGCGTTCGAATATCAGGGACAGAAGTGTTCGGCCGCATCGCGCGCCTACCTGCCGGCATCGCTGTGGCCGGCGGTTCGCGACCGCGTAGCCGCGATGTTGGACAGGATCAAGATGGGAGACGTGCGCGATTTCAGCAACTTCGTCAACGCCGTGATCGACGAGCCGTCATTCGACAACATCATGGGCTACATTGGAAAGGCCAGGACCTCGAGCGAGGCTCGAATTGTCTTCGGCGGCGCGGGAAACAAGTCCACGGGCTATTACATACAGCCGACCGTAATCCAGGCCGAAAATCCTCGTTTCATTACAATGGAAGAAGAGATCTTCGGCCCCGTCCTCTCAGTCTATGTCTACCCCGACAATCAATACCGCGAGACTCTGAGTTTGTGCGACACAACGTCGCCCTACGCCCTGACGGGAGCGATCTTCTCCCGGGATCGCTACGCCTATATCGAGGCATGCCGGGCGTTGCGCTATGCAGCCGGCAACTTCTACATCAACGATAAACCAACGGGAGCGATGGTGGGGCTGCAGCCCTTTGGAGGCGCCCGAGGATCTGGAACTAACGACAAGGCCGGCGGACAGCTCAACCTCCTGCGCTGGATCAGCCCGAGAACCGTCAAAGAGTCGTTCGCGCCCGCAACCTCCTTTGAATACCCCTTCATGCTGGAGCCGTGAACGGCTGAACGACAGGCTACTGGAGGACGTTTTCCAGGGCGATGATGGTGAACGCCGTGACCAGCACTTTGTTGTCCTGCCATTCGGCTGGTTCGGTATTTACCCAGAATCCTTCCGGATGCTGCAATTCCAGCAGCTTTTTGCCGAGTTCCGAACGCCAGTCGTGCTTCAGGCCCTTAGCATCCGTGATCACAGCGTCGCCATAGGCCTT
>JBEKIX010000043.1:0-22701 GCA_050011535.1 Acidobacteriota bacterium | reverse complement strand
GGATGCGTTTTTTGCCGAGCTTCTCTCGGAGCACGCGATTCTCGGCTCGAAGGTACTCGATGACTTCCTGCTCTCGATGATTGATCCAGCCGGCCAGGATTAGGAGCACCAGCTGCCAGGGTTGCAGAAGTGGTTTCATATCTCTCCGAATGCTGTGTGAAAAGATGCAGCATCCGGGATCAGTGGGTCCCTGTCAAGCGTCCGAAAAGCGACTCCCGGCGGCTATGCCAAGAGTTGTCTGTTCAGCCACTTGCAGTTCGGCTGAGTTTCTTTACCCTTCGGGGTGTGCCCAACAAGCCTTTATCCAGCGACCCGGCTCAAGTGTAAAATGCGGTCGCAGCCGATGCGGCGTCGGCCTCAACCACCAACCTCATTCGGCAATTCGCAAACGCGTTCAGTTCGTGACTCCAGGCTTCACAAAACAGGCCTGGAGAATTTCCTTGGTCTTATCATCCTGGACGAATGCAACGATCAGCAAGTGCCCGCCATCCATTCGATTTGGCTTGTCATGGAACTTGAACTCCGTCTGTTGCTTGTCCGACCGATCCTTCTCATATTTCGCCAGATAGCTGTTGAGATCATCTCCTAGAGCACCGAGATTCACCGACTCGGAAAATGCCGTCTTGGTTCCCGGCTTCTGCAGAGCCTTGCCTTCCGGCGATCCCAGCAGTTTGCGAACGACGAGATTGTGGATGCGAACTCCGTTGCCTCCCACATAGCCGACTTCATCTTGTACCAGAGCAATCCACAGCTTGGATGTACCCGCTTTATCGGCAGCATCCTTTGTGAGTTCTACCTGCCCAGACATCGTGACGGTCTGGCCGTCAGCCTTGGCGTTTACGCCCGAAAACAAAGCCACCGGCCGCTTGGCAAGTCTCGCTTCGATCTTACCTTTATAGTCTTCGAAGACCGAGGATGCCTGTGCCGCGCCGCCGCCGCCGATTCTCTGGTCGAGGCCGTCCACGTACATCGTCGGGGTCGCGTTAACGTCATAGTACTTTGCCCGGCTCTCGGTGTCGGCATTCGTCATCGGATCGGGCCCGGGTATGTGGAGGTGATAAACTAGGACGGCAAGGGTCTGCTGGTCGTAGCGTTCCGAGAGTCCGTCGAAGGCCATATCTGCGGCTATGCAAGGGCCGCATTCAGCTCCGGTGAACAACTCTGCCAGCACTACTCTGGCCGGTTCCTTGGTTTCAGGACGAGTGAAGTGTCCGGGAGTGAAAGGCTTGGGGCGGGCTCGATAGAAGGCGTCCATCTTTTCATTCAGCCCGTCCAGGCTGCCGTTCTTCTTGCGGTAGGCGTTTTCCAGATCCGTTTTTATCTCGCGTCTGGAATTCAGCATGGCTGCCTTCAGATAAGAATCGATGGCGGCGTCAGGATTATTTCTGGCCTCGTAGATCTTTCCCATGAACCACAAAGCCTCGCCGTCTCCGTCCGGAGCAATCTCGATAGCTCTTTTGAGTTCTATTTCGGCCTGATCGTATTGCTTCAGTTTGACCAATACCTGTCCCAATGTGGTCAGGTAGATCGCTTTTTGGGCTGCCGGAGTCTTATCGGGCATAGTGACTACGGCCGTTCGGATCAAATCCAGAGCGCGGTCCAGAGATACTCCGTCCGTCATCAGCCGGTCGGCAATGGTATTCGAGATAGCGACTTTGTTCGAACTGGAATTGAGGAAGCTGTCGATGATTCCGTTCAGTTTCGTCTGGTTGTCGGTAATGTTGTGGGCGTAGGTGTCGAGCAGCGTGGGATATACGGCGCTGGCGTACATACTCTTAGGGTAATCCTGCAGGAATTTTTCCTGAGCCGCCTGGCGTTCCCCGGCGTCGACATAGTTGGTTATCAGGTAAGCGGCATATTCCTTCTGAGTGGACGATGGGAAATCCTGGATGTACTTGCGGAGCCCGGCAACCTTGTCCTTCGCGTCCCGCGGGCTCATGGCAATCTGAAGGTTTGCCTGATCCTTCATCTTGCCGTTGGGAAAGTCCTCCAGGAACTTTCGCAAACCGGCGACCCGTTCGTCGGGATTCGACGGGATCATGGCCATGTAGTAATTTGCCTGTTCTTTGTAGGTGCTGTCCGGAAAGTCTTTGAGGAACTGCTTTAACGCGTCTGCCCGCTGCGCGGTGGGTTTCCCCATTGCAATGTTGTAAGCTTTTTCATCGGGGGTATGCAGGGTGTCCTTTGTGGTTATCTGTCCGTTCCAATTCCTCTCTTCAGCCCCCTCAGGTGCGGCGGCTCCTTCGAGGTGGTCACCGACTCTCTTTCCATGGAATTTGACGGCTAACCCGGTGTTGAGCACAAACGAAATCTCGTCGCCCTTTACGGCAACATCGGTAATTTTAGCCGACTGAGTGATCGCCTGCGTATCAATGAGTTTCCCCGTTAATCCAGCTGCCGTGGACTGGATCTCGATGATCGCGTAAGACGACGGCGTTCCCGTCGGTGGAACCAGCTTGATCTCCCAGCGGCCAGCAAACGGGCTGGCGGCAGCAGCCTGCTTCTGGGGAGCCTGGCTACCCGAGGAGATAGCGCTGAACAGCATGATTATCCATGCGAGGTGCACCATGCGTGTTTTCATTTTTCCTCCATATCGGTATGCAATGGTTCACGTCTCAAACGCAGCCCTTCCGCATTCTCATCTTTAATTCAAATGAAATGATTTTGCTGCAAGGATAACACAAATCCCTACTGGTTATGAGCTTCATTGAATCCCGGCGCGCCGCCTGTCGTCCATCTCATCGAACGCGGGAGTTACAATATCCACGCCTTTAAGGCACGCTCGTTTACTTAAGCGCCATTCATTGATAGATATTAAAACGAATTAGCGACTTGCCACGCTTTCTTGCGTCAGAGTCGCCTGGCGGCGAAAGGCTGTCTATTCCTCTCGCTTTGCAGTGAGGTAGGGGTGTGCCAAAAAAGCCTTTATCCAGCGATCCAGCTCAATTGTAAAATGCGGCGGCAACCGAGGCGCAGACGTTTCAGTTGAAATATCACTCTTTATCAGAAGCTGCGTCTGCGAGAAGACACGCACTGGAGCGACGGCGGTCAGATCAGAAGCCTGGCAGGTAAAGAAGCAGATTGTCCTTCCTATCCATAGCGGGCCAAAAGTCCCAATCTGTTCCACGACAGCTCACACGCCATCCAACCCAAGCTAATCGGCTGGATTTCAAGTGACGCAGCACCATATGCATAAATACAGCAGTTACTGATTGCCAGACTCCTGCAAATTTCTGGGAGAATTCGTGGCTGGCTTTGGATTCCAATGGGCCGTTGGTTTCACCCATACCCTCCGGCAGACGCGGCCCATGTCGGATTGTCATTTGGCATCTTTCATTCTGGTCTCGAGATCGCTGAAATTGAGCTTGGAATCCCGCGTGATGATCATCGGCGGCAGGCGTTCCCGGTTGAAATCAAAACTATCGAGCATGTGGTTGGACCTGCGATCCTGCTCGGCCAGTGGTTTGAGGTCGAAGCTGGTCTCGATCAGCTTCAGAGCCGACGTAAGGTCAAAATGCGCAACATTGGTGCTACTATAGCCTCCATGATCCTCCTGGCAGAGATTCTCGGATTGATTTTCCTGGGCGTCGTCATTGCCTTGGCCGCCCTCCTGGTGATTGCGTTCACAAGTCGCAGGGCAATCATCGATGGTTTCGAAATGGCTGGCGTGCGAGTAGTGAAGGATGGCTTCGTGAGCCTGTGTTTTCTGCAGATCAATGACCGCGAGGTGGCGCTGATCGATGCCGGCATCGACAGTTCCGGCAGGGCTATCCTCGCCGAACTCTCGCGCCGTGGCCTGGGGCGCGAGGCTGTCAAGGCTATTCTACTCACCCATGGCCATCGCGACCACATTGCTGCCGTTAATTTGTTCCAGAATGCTCAAGTAATGGCCCTTGCTGCCGAGGTAGATCTTGTGGAAGGACGTGCGGCCGGCCGCGGCCCATTGACGCGCTTCTTGCCGGTGGTCCCTACCCGCATCAAGGTGACACGGGCCCTTGAGGATGGAGAGGCCGTATCGATCGGAAATGTCCCCATTCGAGTCTTCGAGGTTCCGGGCCACACCGGGGGGAGCGCCGCTTTCCTGGCAAACGGCGTTCTGATCCTTGGCGACAGCGCCGATGCAGCAAGGGACGGCCATCTCCGCTGTGCTAACTGGCTATTCAGCGATAACGCGGCTCGGAATCGGACTTCACTTATCCGACTTGGGCAGCGCTTATCCCAGGAAGGTATCGAGGTGAAGGCTCTCGTCTTCTCCCACTCGGGAGCGCTGCCTCAAGGCCTCACACCGCTGATGAAGTTTGCCCAAAGGACTTGACATGAAAGACGCCGCCTCCCTACATCGGCATGTGTCTCGCTCGTGAGGCCTACTGCCATAACTGCAACGCCATGGGTCATGGAGAAAATCGGAGGCGTTCCGCGCGGGCGGTGTTTGTGGAAGCAAATTATCGAATCGGAGTTTGACTTGCTTGGTCGCTCTGACAGGAGCCGATATGGAAAGACGAACAGAGACCGGTTGGGGCGCCTTTTGCGGCGCTGCGTTTGCGGCCGCGGCGATCATGACGGTGTCGCTGATGATGGTCGACTCAAACACCGCGGGCCAGGCGGGTCCGTCGGCTGCGGGCGCGATTCGGCTCGAGCCTGCGGGCTCGCCACGCCAGCTTCCCCGGGGATTATGCGGGGCTTCGTCCGAACCCATGATCGAGCGTCTCATAGGCAATCAGGCCAAGGCCGCCGCACTCAAAGAGATCGGCCCTGCGCTCCTTCGTTTTCCGGGCGGCTCCCAGGCGAACTTCTATGACTGGAAGAGCGGGTTGCTCGATTTCCACGACAACCCTCAGAGCTCTCAGTATGTGAAGTTCTGGGGTCAGGCAGCTCGACGAATCGCGGCGACATTTCCCCGGGGTGTCCATCTGGAGGATTTCATGCCCTTTGCCCGTGAGGTTGGCGCGGATGTCCTCCTGGTGCCTAATCTCGAAACATCAACGGTCGAAAGTCAGGCCGAATGGTTCCAAAAGCTTGCGAGCGAAGGCATCCTGCCCAAGGACATCGAGCTGGGAAATGAGTTCTGGATCGCCATGAGCCAGGACCCCGACAGCCTGCGCCGCTGGCCCGATGAACCGTCTGCGGCAGCGGTGATGCATCGCTATGAGCAAGCTCTGCGCCCGATCGCCGGGCCCGCCGCCAAATTCGCAATACAGGCGGCGGGCGCCGCCTTCTGGGTAGCTCCTCAAGCCAGGGGCGCACTGGCGCAGCGCCTGAGCGGCTGGGACGCGGCGCTTCATCCGGAATCATGGTTCGACGCGGTCACGATCCATCTGTATCCGGTATTGGAACCGCTCCAGGCTCTGCCTGGCGGCGGCACTCACGAAGGCCTGTTCCGCTACCTGATGGCGCGTTGCGACGGAGGCGTCGATCGCACCATCGGGAGTGTCGCCACGCGCGTGCCAAGAAAGGAAATCTGGATTACCGAATGGAGTGCGCACGGAGCCGGAAACTGGGCAACGAGTGGCGCCGATCCGGTCACTCCGGCGATGTTTACTCAGGCCGCCACCCGCATGCTGCTGGCAATTCTGCGCCATCCCGAGGTGACGCGCGAGCTGTTCTTCACTCTGAATTTCGACCCCCAAAAGTTTTCGTATTTCATTCGTGGGACCGACGGAAGTTACCATCCTGAGCCTGTGGCGCAGGTTCTCGAATGGATCGATCGCGCCGCAAACTCCGGCGCGCGCTTCCAGCGAGTCGTCGAGCAAGGCGCGGCTCCGGTTTCGCCCGGAGTATCTTTCGGCGACGCCTACAGGGAAGTCGAGGGTGCGGTCTTTGTGTCGGCTGGCCAGACAACACTCATTCTTCAGAATTCGGGCGCTCGCTCGCGCACCTTCGACCTGGCGGGCGGCGGCCTGCCGGCAACCAAGAGGGTCGAAATGATCAGCCCCTCGGATCTGAACGATTTCGAGCGCCACGCGGTTCAGATAAACAACCTCCCGGCCACGGGCACATTGCCGGTGCCACCCTATAGCGTGATACGTATAATCTGGCCGGGTGAAGTTTCCTTCCCAAAACAGCCGGCCCGCAATTCGTAGCCGCGAGCACGGATGATATCCCTGAAGCAAGCCCAACTTTTGTCTGAGTGCAACGATCCACGGTAAGAGTGCGATTACGTGCGAACACAACTTCACCGAAGCGCGTTTCTTGGGAGCGTGCCGTCTCCGGTGGCCGACTCACTCGCGCAAGTGCAGAGGATTCAGTTGGTCCGGGTCGAGCCGAGTCGATTATAATCGCAGCAACTTCGTGTCATTCTTATTGGAACCCATTCAGCAGGAGGCCCATCGATGACGCGCATAGGCCGAAGAAAGTTTTTCGGAACACTCCTCGCCGCTGTTCTTGCGGTTTTGGCGTTCTCGTTCTGGACTAACTCCCAAGAGAAAACTCGCCCGCTTCGCGTTCTTTTCATCGGGAACAGCTACACCTATTTCAACAATCTGCCCGAAATCTTTACTCGGCTCGCACAGGCCGGGAACCAGCGTGCGGTAGAGGCCAGGATGGTGGCCCCGGGTGGATGGCGGCTGAAGGATCACTGGGAAAAAGGCGAGGCTCTAAAGGTCCTGCACGAAGGCAAGTGAGACATCGCGGTGTTACAGGAGCAAAGCACGCTCGGCGTGAATTACTATGTAGACGGCAGAATTCGGATTGCGGGAGATCAGGTTTTCAGACCTTACGCGGAAAAGTGGGCCTCAGAAATCCGCAGTGTGGGTGCGACTCCGATGCTGTATTTGACGTGGGCGCGCAAGGCGACACCAGAGGATCAGGGCGCTTTGAACTATGCATACATGCGTGTCGCAAAAGACACCGGGGCACAAGCGGCCCCCGTTGGAATTGCCTGGGAGCGGGTGCGAAAACAGAAGCCTTTTCTGGAACTCTTTTATGAGGACGGGTCGCATCCTTCGGCGGCCGGCAGCTATCTTGCCGCGTGCACGTTTTACGCAGTCATCTTTCAGCAGAGCCCAGCGGGATTGCCGGGGAAGATTAGCGGCATTCCCGTAAATCTCGAGACGGGAAAGGAAGAGCCGGAGAAGAATGCGATGCTGGCCGAACTGTCGCCACAGCAGGCGCGTGTGCTTCAGGATGCAGCCTGGCATGTATGCCAACAGCTCAGAAAAGCCGGGGGGAATCTGAATCTCACTCCAGTCCCGGTACCGACGGCTGCTCCGCTTCCCGAAGGCACTCCTCTTGTGGGCGCCGAACTCGAGGGGACGTGGTCCGGAGATCTCCGGTTTTATCCGCCGCCATTCTTACCGGCACAATTGGAATTACGACTGCGTCGAGAGGGCAACGTTTGGAAGGGGCATTTAGCGCTCCTGTATCATTCGCAGGATCAGGCGGATCAAGCGCTCGACCTGGATGATTTGCGGGTGGATGAGGGCCAGCTGACCTTTACGGATCCACAAGCTGCGCAGAAGCTGGAAATTCACTTTCGGGGCGTGCAGGTGCGGTCGGGTGAATTGCGTGGGCATGCGGAGGCGAGCATGGAGAACCCAGACGCCCCGGTTCGCCTAGTCGGCACCTGGCAGTTGCGCAAGAAGTAGCATCGACTGATCCAACCAGTCCGTTATTTAGGTAAATATTGAATCCCATCCAAAAATGTATCTAATCGTCTCCACCATCATTGACTCGAACGCCGTATCAGGACAATTGACCTGTCTTCGGGCTCTCGAAATACCAACAAGTACTGCGGATTCAGCTACCCACGGCCACATCAAAAGATTATAATGGCTTCAAATCCAAGTGCTTCATTTTGCAGCGCGCGTATTGCCAGTGGAGGGATTCTCCATGATTGGCAAGAGCCTTTGGCATTACGGTCATCGAAAAACTCAAGCGTGGAGGAATGTGTCTCATCTACTGACGCCAAGCATATCGGGCCAGGCTGACCAGTAACCATAGGTATTCATGTAGGAGGGGCATGAAAGAGATCGTTGCCAGATGGAACAGACAGTACTTCGACGGCGAACTGTCTGATGAGTGCCTCCGGGAAATCGACCAGATCGACGAAAATGACCGTGAACTGGTCCAATTCATCGACACCTGGCTTTTTTATTTCAATAAAGCGGGTTCCCGAGCCAGGGATATTTCCCCTCTGGGATCACGGTTTTTCGCCCGCATCGCCAGATCGTACATGCCCTCGCTCTGGGCTATGATTCCGCCGGTTACACGCCCGGGAAGACTCCGGATCATGGACCGTGTCGCACAGGACATCCTCGGCTTCCGTCCGCACTCATGCATTAACTTCCTTGATGTGGGATCTGGCTACCCACCATTGCCCACCCAGGAGACCGCTTGCACCTTCCCGGCATGGACGTGCGTGGGTATCGATCCGAACTTTCCTGCGTCGATTCTTTATAATCGCGAGGACGCGGCTGCATGCTTTAACCAAAGAGATCAGCTTGTTTACATACAGTATTTGAAGGGCGACCTTCAGCCTGGGCCCGAGACGGTTGAAAGAGACAAGCAGCAATTCGCCGAGCACTGGGAGACGCTCAGGAATGATGTTTCCATGAGGGAAGACTTATCACGATGCGGCCGTCTGATTGTCGATCCCATAAGCCATTACAAAGGTGGCAACCTGACGTTCACTAAAAGCACGTTAATAGACTACATGCCTGATCAGACGTTCGACTTCATCAGGTGTATGAATGTTTTCATGTACTTCGATAGGTCTTGTACTATCAGAAACATCAAGAAAGCCAAGAGTTTGATGGGCAAATCAGGCACATTCACGTGCGGCAATGTACCTGAACCCGGATGCGCTGCACGGTATCTGGTGTATCAGAAGAACGACGACGACTTGCTGCCAAAATACTTTGGCTTTGATTTAGGCAAACTGTCACAGAAAGACGGGAATGGCTGGTGGGCTTTCTACAAGAATCAGCCGGAGCCGCTTTTCCTTGCGAAAATCGTAAAGATGGTCGCCGATAATCAAGAATTATCCCAAAGAGTTCACGATATCATCGACCGAGTTGAAAGCGAGGTCGGCATTGCACATAGAGACAGCAAGGGCTATCGCCACGAAACCAACTTTATTCACAATACTTCGCATAACATTTACCTTAACAAGGTACTGGCCGAAGAATGTGGAAATGAGATCACTGCTTTTCTGAAGTGCAATGGTGTCCATACGGAGATGGCCCCGTTCGACCACCTGGTCATCGATTTATCCAAAACCGGACCGGAGCACTATGAGCAATTATTTCCGGTCCTCTGATGGAACCCGTGCAGCAACGCGATGGCCGAACATTTCGGAAAGCTTAAATCTCCGATAGCTCCCCAAAAGTCCCATTCGAGGACCTAATCCGGAGTACGCACCGCCCCAGGCCCTTGGCAACGTCTGCGGATCCAAGAGGCGTGCGCCCCCCTCAGAGCAAGGCTAGGAACTGCTCGGCAACGGGCAAAGTCGGGACATCGACCCTTCGCCCGAGCAGTTCAGAACCGTGCAGCACGACTAAACCCAGCCAAGCTCCTTCATGGCTATTCCGGCATGCCAAATCTTCGTCATGTGGCGGATCTTGTCTCCGTCAAACTCCATCACGTAAACATAATCGGTCTTCACGCTCTTGCCCGTTGGGGGACAAGGACCTCCTGGGGCAGAATGCGTACCAGAGAAGACACCGTAAGCACAGACACTATGCCGTTCCTCATCAGTGGCAAACGACTTTAGTTCGTACCGGCCGTCAGGAATGAACACCAGCAAACCTTTCATCCAGTCTGTGTACTGTTGCAGACTGCGGACCTCCGCCAGAGGCTCGGCCTGCGCAGCAAAGGTGGCGTCCGGCTTGCAGTACTCTTTGCATACTTGCCATCCTTTGCCCGTTTCGCAAGCCTCGAAAAACTTTCTCGCAATAGCAGTGATTGGTGCCATCGTGAACTCCTCCTACCTTGAATGGCCGGATTCTTGTTACCGTTCCCGGCACTTGCCAAATTACAGCTTTGAGTAGGGTTTGATAAGCATTTTACACCAGACGGAGACAACGGGCAGACAAATCTCCCCCCCGAATGCTGACCCTGCTGGTGTCAGATGACCTCTTAACACCGTCTGCAGCCGAGCCTGGATCGTTTCTGTCCCGAAGTCCCGTTTTGGGAGATCATCTTGCGGCCGGCAGGCGACCTCCGGGTCGCGAGGATTATCTCCCATATTGCCGTTTAGGGGGCGCTGACAGCTCTGGAAGTTCTCGGAATAACGGCAAGTCCTGCGGATTCAGCTATCCAGGGCCGCACAAGGCGTTTATAATCGCGCCAGTCAGGTGTTTCAGATTGCGGAGCGTCCTTTGCGAGTGGAGGAATTCTCCATGATCGGCAAGACCATCTCGCACTATCGCATCATTGAAAAGCTCGGCAGCGGTGGGATGGGCGTGGTTTATAAGGCGGAGGATACTTCGCTAGGGCGCTTTGTTGCATTGAAGTTCCTGCCTGAAGCTGGATCATTGGATCCGCATGCCGTCGAACGATTGCAACGAGAAGCCAAGGCTGCTTCGGCACTGAATCATTCAAATATCTGCACGATCTACGAAATCAACCAGCACGAAGGGCAGCACTTCATCGCAATGGAATTGCTCCAAGGCCAGACTCTTGCGGAACGCATCGCGCACGGCACTTTGGAAATCGACGAGCTACTCGATCTTGCCATTCAGATTGCCGATGCCCTGGATGCGGCTCATGCAAAAGGTATCATTCATCGCGATATCAAGCCGGCTAACGTATTCGTCACGCATCGCGGGCTAGCCAAGATTCTTGATTTCGGGTTGGCAAAGTTCGCTGTCGCGAGACGACAGGCGACGGAAACCGCAGTCACTGCCGAGGAGTTGATCACGCGACCGGATAGCGCGATGGGCACGATCGCCTATATGTCTCCCGAGCAGGCGCGAGGCGAGGAACTGGACCTGCGCTCCGACTTGTTCTCTTTTGGTGTTGTACTTTATGAGATGGCCACGGCCAGGCAAGCGTTCCCCGGCAGCACATCCGCAATAATTTTCGACGCGATCCTGCACAAAGCCCCCACTTCACCGGTGCACATTAATCCCGAAGTTCCGGATGAGCTGCAGCGGGTCATCAACAAGGCGCTGGAGAAAGACCGGAAGCTCCGGTATCAAAGCGCATCCGATACACGCACGGATTTGCAGCGTATTAAGCGTGATCGGGAGTCTGGACGTACAGCCGCCGCAGCTGCAAGGGAACAGGTGCGCATCCCATCGCTCGCAGTGCTGCCGTTTGCCAACCTGAGCGCTGATAAGGAAAACGAATACTTCAGCGACGGACTGGCCGAAGACATCATAGACGCCATGGCGCAAGTACCGGGATTGCGGGTAATGGCCCGAACCTCGGCGTTCGCATTCCGCGGCAAAGAGCAGGACGTGCGTGAAATCGGCACGCGGCTCAACGTAGAGAATATTCTGGAAGGGAGCGTGCGACGGTCGGGCAACCGCATCCGTGTCACAGCGCAATTGGTTAAAACAAGCGACGGATATCACCTCTGGAGTCAGCGTTTTGACCGCGAGATGACCGACGTCTTTTCCATCCAGGACGAAATCTCGCAAGCCATTGTGGAGAACCTGCGGGTACAGCTCAGTGGAGATCGCCCGATCGTCAAGCGCTACACGGAGAATCTCGCCGCCTACGACCTCTGTCTGAAGGCCCGGCATCATATTCTCAAAATGACTCAGGAAGGGCGTGAGGCAGGCCGTCGTTATTGTGAGCAAGCTATCGCTCTCGACCCGAACTACGCCCTCGCGCGTGTTGTACTGGCCGACTCCTACTTTTGGAGCGCCTATTGGGGATCTGCGAATCCCCGGGAGTCTTTCCCCAGGGCCAAGTCGGCGGCAGTTGAGGCCCTCAGGCTGGATGAGTCGCTTGCCGACGCACACAGCGCCTTGGGAACGGTTCTTGGCGCCGGCGAGTTTGATTGGCAGGGCGCCGAGCGCGAATTCAGCAGGGCAAAGGAATTGAATCCATATTCTACCGTTGCACGGTAC
Source organism: Acidobacteriota bacterium (assembly GCA_050011535.1). Classification (GTDB taxonomy): domain Bacteria; phylum Acidobacteriota; class UBA6911; order UBA6911; family UBA6911; genus JAFNAG01. The sequence goes on along the minus strand of JBEKIX010000043.1, from coordinate 10,684 downwards.
GACCAACTTTGGTGTTACGGCATGTATTTCCTTTTGCCGCTGGGGCGGCTGGAAGAGGCGTTGCGCGAAATGCAGCGCGCCGTGGAACTGGATCCACTTGACCCGTTCTTCAATTCGCTTTTGGGGTATCTCCTCTATACGGCGCGACAATTCGAGCCCGCAACCGCACAACTGCAGCACACGATTAACCTGGATCCGACCTTCTTCTTCTGCCATTGGTTCCTCTCTCTCCTCCACGCACATGAAGGCAGGCTCGAAAGAGCTATTGCGGCTGCCGAGAAGGCCAACGAACTCTCCGGGGGGGATGCAATAACATTGGGGAACTTGGCAAAAGTGTACGGCTTGGCTGGAAGGACCGCAGAGGCTCGGCAATTATTGGACGAGTTGACGGAGCGCCGGCGGCTCGCGTATGTACCCGCATGCACTTTCGTGTTTGCGCACAGTGGTCTGGGAGAACGGGACAAGGCGCTGGAATGGGTGGCAAGAGGTATCGAAGAGCATGATCCGATTCTCATGACATCTCTCAGAATGTCGCCGAGCTATGATCGCCTGCGATCTGACACAACCTACCAGGCCCTGCTCCATAAAATGAACATCGAGCCACAATCGGCTATCCACTAGATATTCGATAGCGCCCCTGAAGTCCCATTCTGGGAGATAATCTTGCGGCCGGCAGGCGACCTCCGGGTCGTGAGGGTTATCTCCCTTATTGCCGTTTGGACAGCGTGCCGTCTCCGGCGGGCGACTCACTCGCACAAGTGCTTCATATTCAACTATCCAGACCTGTGCCAGCAGACTATAATGACAGCCAACTCGGGTCATTCTGATTGCAGTGCGCGAAGTCCCATTCGCGGCCGCTGGCCGCAGCCAAACAAGTGAAAGGAGATCGAGGCCGCAAACTTCTTGCAGAAAAGCGAAGAAGTCATAGATATGGACTATAACACCACTAACGCCATTCAAGATACCATCAATCTCGGGGCGAACGTTCGTTGTCCAGCTTTGTTGAAATTGAGGATTCCATATGTCGGAGCACACAACTCTTCTTACCAAATCCCTTCTTCGTTATCTGGCGGAGCGTACTACGCCGGAAGATGTCTTTTTGAAGTCCCTGAAGCACGCGGCGCTTGAGCTTGACGAGGAATTTCCGGCGATCTGGATCGCACCCGAACAGGGCAGTTTCCTGCAGATCCTGTTGCGCTTAGCCGGAGCGCGAGAAGTGATCGAAATCGGAACGGCTGCGGGCTATTCGGCGATCTGGATGGCACGGGCATTGCCGGCCGATGGCCATGTGCGCACGATAGAGATATCCGGAAAGCGGGCGGACTTCGCCGACAAATGGGTGCGGGACTCCGATGTCGCAGCCAAAATCAGGATATTTCGGGGCGCGGCCGAGGACATTCTCCCCAAATTCAAGGACGGTTCGGCGGATGTCATGTTTCTGGATGCAAACAGGGCGTGCTATCCTCTCTATCTACGCCACGCGCTGCGTCTAGTGCGCACCGGCGGACTTATCCTGGCAGATAATGCGTTCGTCCATGGGGCGTTGCTTGCCAACAAACCGGCAAGTGCGGATGCGGAGGCGATGCGCACCTTCAACGAAATCATAGCTAACGAGACCGCGCTGCAGAGCATTATTGTTCCTCTCGGCGATGGCCTCTGGGTCGCAGTCAAATTGTGATTCATCACTAGCCTGCATTTCCGATCAAGTCGGCAGGTTATTTCCACCTATCGGCCAGGGCGGTTTGTGTCTGGATCACGGCGCATTCGAAAGGAACGAAATAATTCCGGCATAGCGGGTCCGACATTTGCCCGCCTATCTGTGACGCGGTCCCGAAGTCCCATTCGGGGAGATCATCTTGCGGCCGGCAGGCGACCTCCGGGTCGCGAGGGTTATCTCCCATATTGCCGTTTCGGGACTGTGAGGGGCTGATGTCCGGTAATGCGACCGGAATAAATTTCGGTGACCAGCAAGATTGGAGGAGGGGAAGTGTTTGAAAATGGGTTTGAGAAGCGCCAGGTTTGGGCTTTGAGATTTTGCCGCAGTCGTCGGAACGGACCTGCTCCCAAACACTTGGCCGGATGATTGCATTCTGATAGCGGTCGTTATACGTTATCGGTCGATTGGGACATCAAAAAAGGGAAACTGGGGTTTAGTGGAATCGCATGTTCAACGTTTCGGTCGCGACGCTGATGCAGCACCTGCTCTTCTTGTTTCTCCTGGTCGTGGCTCCTATTTGGGATTTGTACGACATCCGGAAGTTGAAGCATAATCCCAGTTCCGAACAGAAAATTCGCTACTATAAGACGATTTGCACCTGGCTCTGGATTGCCAGTGCGCTCGCAGTTGTTGCCATTGGCTTCCGCCCGCTGTTCACCATCAGCCGTTCGCCCGGTGAAATCTCCTGGCTATTACTGCACCCTTGGGTTCGCTACCTGGTAGAAGCGTTAATCGCGATCGTTGTTATTATTTCTGTGGTACTTCCGGTCGGCACCGTGATCTGGAAGAAGCTGACGAAGCGGCCACTCAAGTATTCCTCTGCCGCCCTGAAATCGTTCAGCTACTTCTTCCCCGCAACCTGGACCGAGCGCCGCTGGTGGGTGTTCGTCTGCATCACAGCGGGAGTTTGCGAAGAACCTCTCTTCCGCGGCTTCATGCTGCACTACTTACACGTTTTTCCCTGGACGCTGAATCTTACGCTGGCGCTGCTGATTTCCTCAGTGGTCTTCGGATCTAACCATCTCTATCAGGGTGCTGGCGGAGTCGCGGGGAGTGCGATCGTCGGCTTTCTTTTTGGCCTATTGTTTCTGCTAACCGGAAATCTTCTGCTTCCGATTATCTTCCATGGCGTGATGGATCTGCGCATGCTGGCCATATTGCGGCCTCCGGCTGATACACCATCCTAAGAATCAACGAATCAGTCTTGAATCCTGATTTTTCGGCGCGGACTTCGTAGATGACGGGTAGCGTGCTGCTATTCCCTCAACTCCCGATCAACCCGCCCATCGGACTCACTAACTCCTTAGAAGTCCCATTCGAGGAAACCATCTGCCGCGGAGTCTCATTCTCCTCGAATCCCGTTTACATGATTTCCAAGACCTTGTTGCAAAAGCCGACCAAGTATTTCCAAATGAGATAGTAGAAGATTATGACAACGGCAATCCACGGGACAAACAGTGTGTAGGGTATGGTGATGGCATCGAACCAGACGATTCCTTTTGAACCTAAAGAGAGAAATTGCCCTGCGACGGCGCTAGTCATACCAAGAGGGATAAAAACCACTGGAAGCAAAGCGCCATGCAATCCAAGGGGAAGATAGCGTCCGGTGCTCAGTCGCGCGTAGAGCATGTTCCACAGTCCGAAGAATGTGGGCACTAACGCCATCGGGAAAATCACAACACGCTCGATTGGGATCGAGATCTGGAATCCGTAACGAGCAATGAAGAATGCAACGAGTCCGAGTGGCACGGCGATGGTCGGAACGACAATGCCAGCCATGTAAGCGCGTAGATAACGATGTGTATTCATGATGCCTCCTTCACAGGTGATACAGCAATACAAGAATGGAGTGGGGAAATGCGAGAATAGAAATCACCAGTATAGCGAGCAGAGCCCAGTCGAACCATGGAACCGTTTTACCCGGCGAGCGTTCGTCAATATGCCGCAGCATCTGGGGCCAGAGGTCGCGCTGAAGCTCTGGGCTTACAGGACGAAGCGCCTGTTTCAAAAGGCTTTTGACCCGTGCATCGTTCGTTTCCTTCATGGCTCGATTCCTGACTGTTTAAGTTTCTTGCGCAGCAGGCGTACTGCGCGGAAGACCCGCGATTTGACTGCGCCAACCGAGATGCCGAGAGATTCCGAGATTTCTTCGTATGGGCGCTCGTCGACCAGCGCCAGCTTCGCTACGGCCTGTAATTTGGCAGGCAACTGACGGAATGCGCGCTCGGTTTGCCAACAAATATGCTGCTGTAAGTCCGAGTCAACTTCAACGGCGCGAACTGCTTCGGCTGAATAACTTACTTCCTGGGGCACGGTCTTCAGGTGATCGATGGCGACGTTGGTCGCAATCCTGCGCGCCCATGCTCCAAAACTGCGCTCCGGATCGAAACGTTCTCGCGCGCGATAAATGCGCCAGAAGGTCTCAATTGTGAGATCCTCGGCAGCGCCTGTATCCCGCACAACGCGGACGATCCACCCATAGACTTGGGCTTGATGCTGGCGGAAGAGCATCTCGAAAGCGGAAAGGTCGCCGGCGGCGAACCGTTTGAGCGTTTCGATTTCCGCTGTTGAGAACTGCGTTCGAGCTTCAGTCTGGGCTGCCATCATCGCCTTTGTCTCGCTCTCTACTTGCAATTACTGGATCCGGGAAGAGCAGGTTTCAGATCTTTTGGGGAATTTTAGGCCGGTGAGGGTGGCAAAATACAGGAGAACCTGGAAGGCCAGGGCCGTATACCAGAATTGGGAAGAGATTCAGACGAATTTCTTAACGGACATGTATCCCACGTAATCCAGCAGACCGAGAGACGCCCTACCCGTAGATGTGAAATTCTCGACACTCCCCATAAGTCCCAATGTGGGAAGTTGACTGGTGACCAGCCACTTGGACGAGATACCGACTACTCAACCAAGTGACCACGAGCAAGGTGACGTATGTTCACAGACCGGGAATCTGCGGGAGTATGTCGGGTGACCGTTTTGAGTTATGATCACCTTCATGGCCGGACAAAACAGCACAAGTTGATAGAAAGCGCCATATCAGGGGCTGGGGGATGGCATTTAAACGGACGCCACCTTTTGTTAGGCTGACATCCTGTCACGCGGTTTCGTGAACATGAACTGAGCGGCGAGGTCCAGTGTACGGTTTCTGGCAAGACCTGCGTCACGCCTTCCGGATGCTTGCCAAGAGTCCAGGATTCAATGTGACGGTCCTGTTGACTCTGGCCGTGGGCATCGGCGCCAACACCTGCGTTTTCAGCGTGCTCAACGCGGTAGCCTGGCGAAATTGGCCCGGTGCCAGGGATCCGCAGGGGCTGGCCTGGCTGCGCACCCACCGCCTCTTTGGTTCCGTTTCGTATCCCGATTACCTCGACTACCAGAGGGAGAACACGGTCTTTGCAGGTCTGGCCATCTTCCGCGGCACGCCGCTCAACTGGCGCAGCGTTGACGGGGTCGAGCGGCTCACGGGAGTGATCGTGTCGGAAAACTACTTTTCCGTTCTGGGCGTGGAGCCTGTTTTGGGCCGGACTTTCCTGCCCGGGGAGAAGGACCCTGTGGCCGTCGTGAGCCACGGCTTCTGGACGCAGCGTTTGGGCGGCGCCCCAGATGTGCTTGGAAAACCCTTGGTGCTGAACGGTCATGCTTTCACAGTGGTGGGTGTCGCACCGGAGGGTTTCAAGCCCAACGATTGGGTTGTGCCGGTCGAGGTCTGGATCCCCATCACGATGCAGCCTCTAATCATGCCGGATCGCCCGAATCTGCTTCGCGAACGCGAGTCGAGCTGGTTCGCGGTTTTCGGCCGGCTCAAATCCGGCCTCGCGCTAGAGCAGGCCCGGGCGGAGATCAGCACGATTTCGGCCCACCTCGATCAGGTCTATCACAAGAACCAGGACTGGCGTGCGGAGGTCAAGCCAGCCAACGGTCTGAAAACGCTGGGCCCGGATGAGATCGGCCTTTTCGGGCTGCTGATGGTCGCGGCAGGCCTGCTCCTGCTGATCGCCTGCGCGAATGTGGCCAACCTGTTGCTGGCGCGCGCCTCAACTCGGCAGAGGGAAACTGCCGTGCGCCTGGCTGTAGGAGCGGATCAAAAACGGCTTATCCGCCAGTTTTTTGTCGAAAGCATGCTGCTCTCGGTGCTGGCTGCTGCAGCAGGACTTGTGCTCGCTTCCTGGTTGAGCAAGCTTGCGCTCCTGCTCTTGCCGGCCGGATGGAACCTTGACGTGGTTCAAGATTCTCATGTGCTCCTGTTCACGCTCGTGCTTTCGATCTTGACCGCAGTGATCTTCGGACTGGCCCCGGCCATGCAGGCATCCCGGTTCGACCTGAGTCTCACTCTGAAGGGTGAGGCATCAACAGCCCCGCGGCGGCGATCTTTTGCCTCGAGGGTTCTGGTGGTCTTTCAGGTGGCACTCTCCATGGTGCTCCTGGTGGGTGCCGGGCTCTTAGTCAGAACACTGCATAACTATCGAGCGACCGAACTTGGATTCCAGAGTGACCGCCTGCTTTTGTTGTCGGTTGACCTGGGCACTCACGGCTACTCGCCCGCCCAGGGACGGCTGTTCTACCAACGATTGCTCAGCCGGGCTGCGGCGCTTCCCGGTGTCGAGTCCACAAGCCTGGCGCAAACGATCCCCGTGGGGGCACACAACCAGACGCACATCCAGCTCGAGGGCCGCGAAGCGCCTTCTGATAAGGCAGGGATTGAAGTGGATTCAAACATCGTCGGCCCAAACTACTTCGCGACGATGCAGATTCCTCTTCGGCAGGGCCGCGAGTTCGGCTCACGGGACGACGTGAACGCCCCGGGCGTAGCGATCATCAACGAGACCATGGCGCGCCGCTTCTGGCCCGGCGAAATCCCACTGGGCCGACGTCTGCGCCTGACAGGCATGGGAGTCGGGCCCTGGCTTCAGATCGTCGGCATGGCCGGTGACAGCCTGTTCAGCAGCCTGGATCAGAAGCCGCTTGCCATGTTGTATACGCCCCTCTATCAGCGCTACGAGCCTGAGATGGTGCTGCACGTCCGCGCTGCTCATCCCAGGAATCTGATTGGTGCCCTGCGGCGTGAAGTGAGAGCACTTGACGCAGACGTACCGGTTTACGCCGTCGGCACGTTCGCCGATCACCTCGACGAGGAACTGCTCGACCAGCGCGTGATGGCCACCATGGTAAGCGTTTTCGCGCTGCTGGCCACGATCCTGGCTTCAGTGGGGCTTTACGGCGTCATCTCCTATGCGGTCGGGCAGCGCACACGTGAGATCGGCATCCGAATGGCATTGGGTGCGGAAGCGCGCGACGTTTTGAAGCTGATTCTGGGACAGGGCCTGGCTCTGACATTAGCCGGCGTCGGGATCGGTGCCGCCGCAGCCTTGGTGTTCGCCCGCATGGCCTCCAGCCGGTTCTACGAAGTGAGCGCCACAGACCCGGTGTCCATTTGGAGCGCCGCAACCGTGCTGGCGGGCGTGGCGATCGTCGCGAGCTACATACCGGCGCGGCGCGTTGTGAGGATCGATCCCATGGCCGCTTTGCGCCATGAGTGATCGAAGTGTCCAGAATCGCGACTTGTCGTTTGCCAAAATTCGATACTGCAGTATTGGGACGGTTTCCCGCCGGTTGAGCCGCCGACCGCATTGTGAATATCCAGTCCTGGGAATAGATCAATGATTCTGTCCGATGCGGCGGACACATCAGATGAGCAAAGGATGGAAGCGCAATAGGGGATTTGCGCGATCAAAAACTGGCAGATTATGCAGCCCTGCGTTCGTAGTGGTGGTGCAGTCCTCCGACCTCAGAAACCTCAACCACCGGCCCGAGGTCGGCATTCTGGATGGCTCGCGGCGTCGGCGCGTCCTTCTCCAGCGACAAATGCGTCCGGAAATTATGATAATAACGAAAATAGCGAATTAACGTCCGACGAAGATGGGTTTCTCCCAGCACAATCACGTGGTCGAGAAAATCGCGCCTTATCGTCCCAAGTAAACGCTCCGCGAAAGGATTTTGCCAAGGGCTCCGCGGCGCTGTTATGACTTCTTCAATACCGTAGGGTAAAGATTCTCGGCCGACCCGCAAGTTCGCCGCAGTTGGCCAATTGGAGTCGGCAATGAGCCGCAATCTCGGTCGACAAAGATGGAGCAGCAACCCAGTTTCAGGAAGTGGGCCGGCACAATGTCCGCTTCGCCGCTTGCTGATAGGCACGCGAATGGTCGCCTGCACGCACCTCATGAATATGCGCGACACAGCTGCCGGCGTGAGATTCCGAAGTCGGATTCAAGTTCGGAGAACGTGCCGGCAGCCGTACCGCCTCCACACCGGCCTGCTCCAGGATGGTCAATAACGCCTCGGAGAACTTCGTGTCGCGATCCATGAGCAGGTACCTCTTGCCGCGCAGGAATCCGTCTTAGGCGTCGCTCAGATTCCTCCCAACCTGGCACATCCAGAATTCGTCGGGATTCGCGGTACAGCCCCCAAAGTGCACCCGCCGCGTTGCCAATTCCATAACAAAGAGCAGGTGACACGTGACCAGCCCCCTCTTTGTCCAAATCTCGATCGTGGTGAAGTCTACTGAGGCTAGCACATCCCAGTGGGCTTTGAGGAAACTCGTCCATGTTGACTGGCGCCTGCGATCCGGAGCCCGATCAATGCCGTGTGAGCTGAGGATGTTTCCAACTGTGGTAGTCGAGATATCGTGACCGAGATTACTGAGCGCACCCTTAATTCGATCATAACCCCAGGTCGAATTCTCCTTGGCCATTCGCAGCACCAGTTCAAAAATCTCCCGCGATACCGGCGGCCGTCCCGGGCTCTTCCGGCGGTGGCTATAGTCCCGGTGGCTGACAACGAGTTCCCGATGCCAGCGGAGGATCGTATCTGGAGTCACGATGGTCGCCAACTGCTCCAGCACCCTGCGCCCGAGAATCTTGCCTTTGACGGCCAGTCGCCGGCGCTGGTCGTCGCTAAGGAGGACTCGCTTTTTCCCGAGCTTCTCTCTGAGGATCCGATTCTCCGTTACGAGGTACTCGACAGCGTCCTGCTGTTTGCGATTGATCCAACCCGCGAGGATCAGGAGTAAGAACTGCCATGGCTGAAACTGCGAATTCATATTCCTCCGGATGCGCGCTTAAGATCGGCAGCATCCGGGATCGTTAGTCCCCTGTCAAGCGTCGAATACGGTAGTACCGGAGTCCGCGTTAAATTTTATCGCCACAGCTGCTTGCGGCTCGGCTGAATATTTTTACCTTACGGGCGCCGCTGTAAAGAAATTACTTTTTGAGCGCCTTGCAGGCAGCAGGCTTATCGCCGGGTATCAGCTTGCACACCTGCGCCTTTATCTTTTTGTACGGTATCGCGCCGACTATCTGATTGCTGCAGTTATAGACAGCCGTGGGCGAGCCGTAGGCGTGGAAATCGTTGGAGAGCTTTATATCTTTCTCGATGAGCTTGTCCGCTTCGTTCTTCACACACTTGTCAATATCGTCCGGATTGATATCAACCTGAAGCGCGCAATCTTTCCATTTCTTCGCGCCGCCGGTCTGCTGCTTCGCAAGAATCTGTTGTGAGAAGCAGTTGGCATAACCAAGCCATTGTTTGCGGCCGAACTTTTCGCGGATGCAGACCATCCGCAGGTCCTCGTCAACTTCTTTCTTGCCGTGCATGGAAACAAGCTTCCCGCCGTCGCGCTCGGTGATGAAATAAGGAGTCCATTCGAGAGAATCGCCCAGATCGTTGATCATCGCAGCCAACGTGGTGTCCATGAACCTGACACTGTATGGACAGTATGACATGACAAAGAAATCGAGTTGCAGTTTTCCGTCCTTGTTGCAGGCCGGTGAATCGAGCTTGGTAATCAACGACTTGCCCTGCGCAAAACCCTGCGCAGAAAACACTAACAACACGAGCGAAAAAAGCGCTGATTTCTTCATAGGCCTTCCCTCTTCATTTTTGTTGGGTTCCCAGAACACCTCTTATAGGACCTTCTGGAGGTTCATCTACCCGATCAATACCCAGCGACCCACGCCGATGTCTTTAGAGCCTGATGACGCCGCCGCCTTTTTAAAGCGCCATTCGTGACTGTCCCCGAAATTAGCCAGCCGGCGCACGGGACATGCGTTTCATCCCCGCCTGGACCACGATGCCTACAACAACCAAAACAACAAACAGCAACTGAAGCGCGTGACGCTGAAAAGTGATACTGTGGACAATCAACGAGGCACCACTCAAGGATGACAGCACGATCAGCCCCCAATCGAAAAGAACGAACAACAACACTGCACCGATTATGCCCCCGATGATATAAGGCACGGAGAATGCCGTACCGTGTGTCCCTACCAACGCCGTTGGAAACAAGGCAGACTCGCGCAATAGTTCGACAGTGATGTAACCGCCGATGACAAAACCAGCGATTGCGATGGCCACCTTCTGCAGGAATATGGCGATCACAGCGCCAAGGATGCCGGCTACGATCGCGATCAAGAGGTTCGTCCCTTGGGGGCCAACAACGAACTGCTCGGCAATGTTCATCCCAACCAAGAATCCAGCCACACCCACAAAGAACCAGAATAGTCTGCGGCCGAGGAGTAGGAGCACGATGCCCAGCAGGAGGTATACGATTGCCGTTTGGTTCATGTTATTTTCCTCCGAGTTTCTAAAGTCGCGCACCCTGTTGGAGGTTCCGAACACCTCTTATGGGACCTCCTGGAAGTAGAGAGGCCCAGCCCTTTTACATTGGACCGTCATCACCAAACTTTGGTACGCCAGATGAAAGCTTGATGATTCCTTATTTTACACCCGTCGACCGAGAACAGGCGAAAACAGTCTCCACGACTCTCGTTGGCAATCGCGTAGGGCAAAGAAACTCAGCCGAACTGCAAGTGGCTGAACAGACAACTCTTGGCATAGCCGCCGGGAGTCGCTTTTCGGACGCTTGACAGGGACCCACTGATCCCAGATGCTGCATCTTTTCACACAGCATTC
>JBEKIX010000042.1:0-23624 GCA_050011535.1 Acidobacteriota bacterium | reverse complement strand
GCCCGGATTGCGCGTTTAAATATATGTGTGGGACACAATGGGTTACGTAAGTGCGAAGTTCGAAAAGATGGGTTTCGACGTTAGAAACAAGATCTATGCTAATTTCACCGGAGTGTTGGCTACAAACAAGGCGTTTAAGCAGAAGGTTTTCTCTGACCTCTGAGTGAGATAAGTAAGAGGAGCTGCCCAAAAATCCAACGTAGCCGATGTTTTTCTGGTAGAAAAACTAGGGACGCTAACCGGTATTCTTGAGGCGCAGGTGTGGAAACGCGGCCGGATCTTCAGGAGTTTTCAAAAACCGGTCAGCGTCCCAGGTTTCGAAGAGAGGTTGATTCAGGATGATGCATCCGACGTCGGGATCCAATTTATCGTGCCCCCGGTGTTTGCGAATCAGCCATTCGAACTCAGGACGGCTCGGGGCGCCGTTCTTTTCGCCGAACACCTCCCAGGTGAGTGAAAGCGGCAGCCTTTCACTCCGGACAAAAAATCCCCCGCCGACTATGTAGTTCGTCGGGCTGTGAAGCTTGAACAGAAACGGGCCTCCGGGTTCGAGCACGGAAAATTCCCTGCCGCTCGGTCGCCAGAAATTCACCTCATCCGGACTCAGCTTTCGCAGAAACTCAAACCATTCGTTGTCCGTCACTCCGACCCAGAAGCGCATTCCTGATCCTCAAAGTGACCGACGGCCGATCGAGCGGTCTTTCTCCGCCTGCATTAGACAATGCGAGTGGTGTCTGGAAAATGTACAAGGTTCTTTCCGGAGCCTCACACACGTGCGTGCTTGTCTCTCTCAATCTCGAATCTCGAATTTCGAATCTCGAATTTTCGAATCAGTCGCGGACATCAGCAGATCCACGTAAGCCTGGGCAAGCAGGTCCTCTTCCGCGATTTCCAGACGATCCATGAACTCTCGAGCAATCCTCATCCCTTCCGCCTCGTCCTGGCCGCGCTCCAGAACCACTTCCAGCTCGATGAAGCATCCCAGCCCTTCGACCTCATCCATGTGAATCCGGGTTTGTCCGGCCTTGTATAGAGTGCGCCTTTTCTTCACGGTGCCGCGAACGTGAAGGGTCGCGCAGAGGACCGTCGCGAGCGACTTCGGCGTGCTCGATTGCGCCACGTAATACTCCGATTTCCTCGGCACCGCGACATCGATGCGCTCGTAATAAATTAGTTCGCCCTGGCTGGCAGACAGGATGCGGAGTTTGAGTCTGCCTCTCGCGACATCGAAGAACGTATCCTCCTGCAGGATAATCTCGCCGGAGGAGCCGCTTGCCTGTTGGGCAAGTTGGCACTGCCTTGAGAAATCCTTTGCTCTGGCCTTTATCTCGATGTTCTCCGGCATAGGAGCATTTCTATCCTTGGCGCGGCCGTTTCTTGCGCGCCTGGTAAGTACAGGCCAGTTCCATGAAGATTCCGACGTCCCGGTCGAGGTCTGTTTGGGTGCCGTCGAAAAAGAAGTTTCGGATCGGAATATGGTCCAGGTCGGCGCTGATCGTGGGATAGACCGCCTCGGTGACAATGCCGTTCATGCAGGTAAAAGGCGAGATGTCCACCACACCGTCGCATCCCTGGTGGTAATGAAACACTGCCTTACCCACGCTGAGAGTCATCTCTCCGAGCGCGCCCGTGTGCGGGAGGTAGGGATGGGAATACTCGAAGATTTCCCGGACGCTGGGTTCCTCATAGCCGCGAAAGTCATCCTCGAAAACTTTGTAGAGCCGATGCTCGTCTTTATGCTGGATGTGGTTCTTGATGTTCACGGTAAGCATGGCCTTGGAAAACATCTGGCCTGTCTGCACGAGGCGCTTGCGATGCTCGAGATTCGTGTACCACACCCATTCCACGATGTGCGCCAGGGTGCATTCACCGCCGAACTCCTCGATCTTGCGGATCAGGAAATCGTTGGTGAAGGGCGTAAGACGGCAGAAAATTTCACCCACCACGCCGATCAGAGGGCGTCTCTGCGAATTTCGGACCGGGATTCGGTGGAACTCCTCCCGCGCTTCCGCCAGCGCCTCGACGAGACGCTTCATGCGCTGTTCGGTCGGAACGCCCGGCCGTTCGATCACCTTCTCCACGCTGCCGACGGCGCGCCGGTGAGCCGCGGCCGTATCTCCCGGACGGATTTCATAGGGGCGCGTCTTGTGGAGCATCTTGCGCAGGGCATCCGCCGCGATAAGTCCGCGCAGCGCATTGCGCTGCAGTTCGTTCACCTGGTCGCCCATTTCCTTGTAGCCGTCGCGACTGGTGGGGGAAAACACCATGACGTCCTGAAGGCCGACATCGCGCAGAACTTTGCGGAGGTAGGGAGCATATTGTCCGAAACGGCACGGTCCATCGGCGGTCGGCATGAAGAAAGCCGTCTTTTCCGGAACAAAATCAGGCAGCTCGACTACCTTCAGAAAATTGCCCAGGGTGACGCGCGCGGGAAGACACTCTTCTCCGGAAGTATGGCGCCCTCCCAATTCGAGCGTGCGCGCATCGGAGTCTGGGCAGACCTCGGCATCAATGCCCACGCTGCGGAATGCCGCGGCAAACGCGACAGCGCCGCTGTAGCTCATCTGCGGCACCCACAGTTTTCTTCCTTTTATGGATTGCTTGCGCTCGCAGGCATCTCCTGCTGGGTCGAACCCCATCTGCGTAAGACTCCTTTGCTGTCCAGATACGCCTCGCAACGCGTGAGCATCCCGGCATCGCTGTTGTGCCCGTCGAACTGCAAGGTAAGGAAAGGCCGTCCCGATATTTCTGTGATGAAGTGCTTGATGTACGAGTCCGGCCCGCATTTGAAATTGGTGATATAAACGAGATGCAGGTGAGGTTTGTCTTTGACGAATGCGGCCGCCGACAGGATCTTACTGCCGTAACTCCAAAACATGTTTTCGTGAAATCGGGTGGTGTCGATGTCCTTGAGGTCGAGAAAGTCGAGGCCCAGAACGTTTGCCCCATAGTACTTGCGCATTTTGGTCGCGATGTCGAGGTTGATTCCTTTGTCGTAAATGTTGTAGGGCCTGCCCAGGAGGACAATCCCGTGATCGCCGCAGTCGGAAATGGCGGCCAGGGCTTTGGCGCCGGCGCGCAGCAGGTTCTGCTGGAATGCTTCTCCGGCGGCCAATCCGCGTTCGACGGCCGACTCGAACTCGTGCAGGCTGCGGCGGATGCCGGCCTGCCGGAATGCGTCACGTATCGCGCGGGCAACCTCCCTTACTCCGTGGTTGAACCAGAGCGTCGGGGAAACAATGCGCGATTTGTAATCGCTGATATACGGGGCTACGCGTGCAACGAAGGGCAGAGTCTGATTCCAGGGACAGAAAAAGGAAGGCTTATCGTCAATGGCGCCGGGCGCTGCAATGTAGTTGGGCACCAGGATAAAATCGGCCTTCTTCTCGATCAGCCAGCGGATGTGGCCGTGCGCCACCTGGATCGGGAAACACGGTTCGGAAACCACCGACTCGAGCCCGAGTTTAATGATGTCGTTGTTGGTCTGTTCCGACAGCAGCACGCGGATTTTCAAAGCGCGCAGGACGTTTAGCCAGAACGGCGACCACTCGTAGGTGGACATGCTGAGGGGGATGCCGATAACGGGCCCATCGCCGAATTCCGGATCATAATCTGCCAGCAGCAGGCTGCGGCGGTATTCGACGAGATTCTCAATCACCGGTTCGTGCTCACACTTAACGGCCTTGCGATAGCGCTCGGAGCACTTGTCACCCCAATAGGTCTGTTCGCCTTCCACGGTAAAACGCTGCATCTGGCAGAAATTTGTGCACCCCTTGCAGGTGAACTCCAGGATGCTGTAATTGACCTTGTCCAGGTCGAATCCTCGGAACTCGCTGGGTTGACGCTTGTTGGTCATCTTTTCCAGAGCAAGCAATGCCACGCCCAGCGCTCCCATCACACCGTTGAACGGCGGCACGATGATGCGCTTGCGCAGAATCGAGGAGAAAGCCGCGGCCACGGCATCGTTGTATGCGGTTCCTCCCTGGAAGAAGATCACCTCGCCGATTTTGCGGCCCCGCACGACGCGGTTGATGTAATTGGTGGCCACCGAATAGGCCAGGCCCGCGACGATCTTGTCCAGAGACGCGCCTCGTTGGAGGTAGCTGTTGACGTCGCGCTCCATGAAGACCGTGCAGCGCTCGCCGAGCCGGAGCGGCTCTTCACTCGACAATGCGATGCTCGCGAAGTCGTTTTCGATGCGCACGCCGAGTTCCTTCGCGCGCTCCTCCAGGAAGCTGCCGGTGCCGGCAGCACACGCCTCGTTCATGGCGAAATCAACGACGATTCCCTCTTCGAGGCTGATGAACTTCGCGTCCTGGCCGCCGATTTCAAAGATGGTGTCCACGCCCAGACCGAGAATGGTCTTATCGATGAAGGCTGCGCCTGTCTTATGGGCGGTGATTTCGTCGTTGACCGTGTCGGCGCCGACCAGTTCGCCAATGAGCTCGCGCCCGGAGCCGGTGGTGCCCACGCCGCAAATGCGGATTTTCCCGCCAAGTTCCTGTTCAATCTCGCGCAGGCCGCGGCTGACCACTTCGATCGGCCGGCCGTCTGTCCGCAGGTAGATTTCCTTAAGCACGTTGCGGTCGGTATCGATCACAACCAGGTTGGTGCTCACCGAACCGATGTCGATGCCCAGAAATGCATCGCGCGTGTCGGTAATCTCCGAGGACGGGATCGCAACCATGCGGTTGCGCAGGAGCACGACATTCTCCATCGAGAGCCGCGGAGCGCTGGGGATCTGTTGTGGCTCTGATTTTCGCTCGAGGCTGAACGCCGGATTGTCGCGGCTTTCCGAGCGCGCAAGATCCTCCGCGAGAATGGCGCTTCCGATGGCTCCGAAGGCCGTGTGATCCTCAGGCACCCGCAGCGTTCCCGCTTCCCAGCCGAAGGATGATTCGATTGCCTGCACCACGCCCCGGTTCGACGCCACCCCTCCTACGAAACACACTTCGGGCAGTATTTCCTTCCCTTTCGTGATTGCGCTTTTGAAATTGCGGGCGACCGCATCGCAGAGGCCTTTCAGAATCTCCTCCGGCGTAAATCCCTTCTGCTGCGAGTGGATCATGTCGCTCTTGGCAAACACGGAGCAGCGTCCTGCAATCTGCGCTGCGCGCTTGGTGCCGAGCACAATGTCGCCGATTTCTTCCACTCTAAAACGCAGACGTCCGGCCTGCTGGTCGAGAAAACCGCCCGTCCCTGCCGCGCAATCTCCATTGGTCTGGTAGTCGGCGATGCCGAGTCGGCCCCCATCGCCATGACGGTCGAAGCGGATGTACTTCGAGTTCTCACCGCCCATTTCAAACAGCGTCAGTACGTTGGGAAGCAAGAGTTCCACCGCCTTGCAGAGCGCGCGGAACTCGTTCTGTTTGCTGATACCAAACTCGGAATTGAGAAGATTCACGCCTCTGCCGGTACCCGCGACCGCTCCGAGACGACTGCGGTCCATCAGGGCTACCAGGTCCTCGAGCAACTCCCGCGTCTGCTTGAGAGGATTGCCGGCGATGCGCGCATAGCGCGTAACTGCGAACCAGCTTTCTTCCCCTGAAGGAGCAACCAGATTGCGGACCGATTGGAACCGTGGATCGGTTGAGTGCTTTATAAAAAAAGGAGTATCGGCCGGATCGCGTGAGAACAGCGCTGCCTTAACGCTCACGGAGCCGAGGTCGATCCCGATGAATATTGACATATGCGAACACTTCCACTCGCTGTGATCGGCCGAGCCTGATTCGAGATTCGAAATTCGAGATTCGAGATTGAGAATATTGAATCTCGAATTTCGAATCAAGTTGACGGCATCGAAGCTAGCCCGAAACACATCAAAGCGGAGATGTGGCGGCATCTCCGCTTTGGAAATTCGTGAACTTCGATTCTGCCTAATCCGTTCCCTGGGCTTCTCCCTTCAGGCGCCGCCGGTACTCCTCCATCGGGATGGAATACTGGTTCTCGATGGCGGTGCGGTGCACGAGGCCGCCATTGTAAGCACAGAACGGTATTATCCGGCCGGCGGGCGTCGCATAGTGAATGACGCACCGACGTACGCGCTCCAACTCGTAGTTGTATGCGTCCATGAAATGCATGCCGGCGACGAGAAGGGTCTTGTTCGTATAGGTGCCGTCTTTTTCGCCTCTTCCGGCTTCCTTGTCGAAGAAACCATCCAGCGTTTGCAGGAATTTCGTGAAATCGAGGCCGGCAGGGGCCTTGTCCTTTTTGTAGTACTTTTGCAGCGCGAAGAACGCGTTCATCTGAGCAAAGCGCTTGAAATGGCTGGCCTTGGTTTTGCCGGCCTGGATCTCAATCTCCTTGAACATTCCTTCGATGTCGGTAAACCGCGTGATCGGAATCGCCTTACCCGTGCTCTGCTCGATAAACAGGTAGGTGCCAAGCGAGCAATGCGGATGGCACGTGATATGTACCGTATCCTCGCCGCGCACCGAGCTGATGATTTTTGACACCGGCTGCACGAAGCTCAAGGGGTACCAGTCATCCCTGTTCGCGATTCCCGTCTGCTCTTCAATGCAGCGCACAAGGTCGGGAAGGGTAAAGCGCAACTTCCGCCGCTCCTCATAGTTGATCCGGCCGGTGATTGCCACCGGCTGATAGCTGATGCCGCTGGTTACGTCGATATTGTCCAACGCGAACTGGAGGATCTTGCCGACCTGGTCCTCGTTGATCCCACCTGCGATCGTAGGGACAAAGACGATCTTGATGCCGGCCTTTCGGACTGCCTCGACGGTCTTGAGCTTGTACTGCAGCAGGTCGCGGCCGCGCATCTGCCGGTAAACACCGTCGTCTACTCCATCAAACTGCAGGTATATGGTGTGGAGTCCTGCTTCCGCCGCGCGCATCGTGAAATCGGGATCCGCAAACTTGATTCCGTTGGAGGCAACCTGAATGTGGCTGAAACCGATCTCGTGCGCCCCTCGAAGAATTTCAATGAAATCAGGATGGATCGTCGGTTCGCCGCCCGAAAACTGGACGAGCCTGCCCGGCACCGGCTGCTCTCCTCGGTAGAGACGCAGCATTTCCATCACTTGTTCTTTGGTAGGCTCATACACCTTGCCTGTCACATTGGCATTGGCGAAGCAGATCGGGCAAGTCAGGTTACACCGGTTGGTAAGATCGATGTTGCCGAGGGAAGTGTGACTGGTGTGATTCTGGCAAATGCCGCAGTCACGAGGGCAGATTTCGCTGTAAGTATTTGGATTGGTTAACCCTTTGCCATCGCCAAAGTCCCATTTTTCAGCCTTGAGATAGAGGTCGACATCCGACCAGTATAGATCTTTAAAGTACCCGTGCTGCGCACAGGTCTTGTCCATGAAAACCTTGCCGTCTTCGGCAAACAGACGAGCATTGATAACTTTGCCGCAGTCCGGGTCCGGACAGATCGATTCGACTTGTTTGGGAAGGCCCCTGGTAATGTTGTTGATGGGAACGCCGCTGTAATTTGTGTTCGACAGATGACCCGCTATATCCTTCTGCACCGATGCCATGATTCGACAGACCTCCATATTGCTCGCATTTATAGGCAATTCCCCCCGCTTAGTAAACAGAAAACCTGTAGGAAAGTCCGAGGCCCAGCCGCGAAATGCTCTATGTTGCCCGGACTAAATGCTACCCCCGGCTTCCGCCTAAGGATATGGGCTCACTGCCTAATTATTAAAGCGAGATTTTACCAGTCTCAGCACGTAAGTGCGAGGTTGATCGTGAAAAAACTTCTACCAATTCTTACTCTTATAGTAACATGCGTTTCCCTGAGCGCCGATCCGTAGCTTCTCGACGACCGTTGGGAGCGCGCATATCAGGCATGGGACAGCGGTGAAGGCCGTCAACAGCGAGGGCTTGTCCAGCTGGGATTGGGCGCATACGACGATCAAATACTGAGTGCTGCCTGGCCAGTGCTTATTTTGCGGCGTGTCGTTTGTTCCAGTCCTCTTCCGACATCACAATCTCGACCTTGGTCTTGGCTTTGAGAGCGTCGAGGTGCTTACGAGTGACGTCCTGTTTTGCCAAGTTCTCGATATAGTTCTTGATGCGCCCCTTATAAGCATCATCCAGCGGAGCGACGCCCACGGGCTTATGTTCGATGACGTTGAACAGGTGAAAGCCGAACTCAGACTCGATGATCGGCGTAAGCGTGCCCGGCTGGGCGCTGAACACGGCGTCTTCGAGCACCTTGATCATATCCCCGCGCTTGAAGGTGCCCAAATCTCCGCCTTTCTGAGCACTGGGCGTGTCTTCCGAGTTTTTTGTGGCAGCGTCCGCAAAAGTCAGTTTCTTGCTTTCTATGTCTGTTTTGATGGCTTCCAATTTCTTCCGGATCTCGGCCTTTTGTTCTGGGGTAGCCGCCTTGTCCACCCTCAGAAAGATTTCCGCGGCGTGAACCTGTTCCGGAGATGGGAAGTATTTGGGGTTTTCGTTATAAAACTTCAGGATGTCTGCATCGGACGCCTGTGGAATGTCCTTTGTGATCAGATCGATCATCTGCTGGCACAATAAATTCGTCTCGATCGAAGTGCGGAGGGCTTCCTCGGTGAGCCCCTGTGTCTTCAGCACCTCTTGAAACTTGGCTTCGTCGGGAAACTGTCCCTTCATCGTCTTCAAATTCGCATCAATCTTGGACGTTTCCACTACCATGCTTTTTTCTTTGGCTTCGTTCTTCAGAAGGATCGTACCGACAATAGTGTCCAGAGCCTCCTTGAAATAGAGGGTGTCCTTTTGCTTAACCTGGTCGGGGGTCACTTGCTGAGCGCGCGAAAGCTGAGTCAAGATTTGGTTGACCGTATCGATTACCTGCTTCTCCGTAACGGACTCGCCAAGCACCTTGACCACCACGTCATTGGAGACGACGGCCGGAGGAGCAGGAACGCTTTTTACATCCTGTTGAGCCGACTGCGCCGAGCCCATCAGAAACAACAGGGCCACGAGAGCGGCGCCCGGAACCATGCAGCGTCGAATCATTGAATTATGGTCTCCTGAATACTGAAATTATGGCCAATCCCGGATCGTATCCGCGCGTAGCTGGCATGATCGCTCGAAAGCCGTGTGGAGGCGTCTGGGTGCCCGAGAAAGCAACCGTAATTCTCCACAGTCCCTGCAACTAAGTCAAGGATTCGGATCAAAGCAGCGACTTGACTGCGGCGAGAGCCTTTTCGTAGTCAGGATGATCTGCCACTTCCTGAACGTACTCCACGTAGCGGATCGTGTTCTGACTGTCCACGACGAAAATGGCACGGCTGGACAAGCGCAGCTCCTTGATTAAGGTGCCGTAGGCCTCACTGAAGGATCGGTCGAAGTAGTCCGACACCAATTGGATTTTGTCGATGCCGGCGGCGGCGCACCAGCGTTTCTGCGCGAAGGGAAGATCCATGCTGATGGTGACGATTTCGACTTTGTCCCCCAACTTGGATGCTTCCAGGTTGAACCGCCGGGTCTCCGCATCGCAGACGGGAGTGTCCAGTGAAGGAACCGCACTGAACAGCCTGATCTTGCCCTTGGTGTCGTCGAGAGTGAAGGGCTTCAGATCCAGAGTACGTGCCGTGAAGGCAGGGGCTTTGTCACCGGGGCGCAGTTCTGGCCCCATCAGCGTGAGCGGGTTCCCACGCATTGTGGTTGCATTCGGTCGTTCGGTAGTCATCAAAATGGCCTCCTGAATATGGGTTATACAAACATAGCAATTCGGACCTCTGAATTACAAGCATCGCTTAGCCGCCGATGTTGTAGAACCTGTGGGTGTTGCTGTGGACGCCGGCTCGAGGCTTCTGATCGACAGCCATGCGCAATGCTTCCCTGTAGTTCATCTTTCGGATGTCGAAGGCAACGTCGTTGAACAGGCACGGCTTCAGGAGGCCGTTGCTCGTGAGGCGGAGCCGGTTGCAGCTCGCGCAGTGTCCGCCGCTGCCGCCGTGCACGACTCCGAAACTACCCTTTTCGATATCCATCTGCTTGATGAATCGCGGGATCAGTCCCTGTTCTTCGCAGAATCGCTTGACCGCAAGCGCATCTGGATCATCCGGGCTGTCAACGATCACGCAGTTGATTTTGATCGGAGACAGCCCCGCCACACGAGCCGCCTCAATTCCTCGAAGGACATCCCGGATGTCACCTCCACGCGTGATCTCCCGGAACTTGGCCTCATCTATAGTGTCGAGACTGATGTTCACCCTGCGCAGACCCGCCTCCTTGAGTGCCACGGCATAGCGCGGAAGCAGGATGGCGTTGGTGGTCATCGAAAGGTCTTCGATTCCCCTGATGGCGGAAAGCATGCGGACTAAATGGGTGGTGCCTTTTCGCACGAGCGGCTCGCCGCCGGTCAGGCGGACCTTGCGAATGCCCAGTTCCACGGCGCACCGGGTAAACTCGGCGATCTCTTCAAAGGAGAGAACGGAGCTGTGATCGATCAGCCGGATACCCTCGGCAGGCATGCAGTACACACACCGCAGATTGCAGCGGTCCGTTACGCTGATTCGCAGGTAGTCAATTGGGCGATCAAATCTGTCGAACATCGACGGCACTGCCTTCCGGAACCTCATATGTATCGACTGGAATCGACGTGATTCCATCGGCGCCAGTCATGGACGTGATGTGCGCCGACCCGTGATACTCCACGGGCACGGCAAAGCCTTCCGGCGTGATTCTGACCGGCACCCATGCCATGCGCGCGCAATTCTCCCTCTTCAGCGCGCGGGCCAGGCGGCACCTGGTCGTGCGCACGTGGTTCCTTAACCCCATCGCGACGGCGAGAAATTCCTTGACGAGCGTCTCAAACACCGTGAAAGAGGAAACCGGATTTCCCGGCAGCCCGAAAACGGCCTGCTCACCGATCCGTCCGAAGACCGTTGGTTTGCCAGGCTGAATGGCCACTTTCTCAAAATAAATCCGGATGCCACTCTCCTCCAGCAGCGAGGGCACCAGATCAAAATCGCCCATGGAAACGCCGCCGGTAATCAGAATGACATCGTTCTCCTGCCGGGCTTTCTCGAGCATGCCGGCAATGATGTCTTTGGCATCCTTCGCAATGCCGTAATATACAGGCGCGCATCCGAACTGCAAACACTGTGCCATAAGTTGGCAGGCGTTCGAGTTCCTGATCTGCGACGAACCGGGGACGGCATCCGGTTCGACGAGCTCATCTCCCGTGGCGATGATTCCAATCCTTGGCTTTCTGCTGACGCGCGGCCAAACGCAGCCGGCAAGGGCCAGTGAGGCCACCTCCGCCGGGCCGATCCTGACGCCGGAGCGCACGAGCGTTTGCCCCGCGACGACATCGGAGGCCTTGCGGCTGATGTTGGGCGCGGTTAGCCCGCCCATGAACCGGATGGTATTCGCCGCGGTTTCCTCTACCTCCTCAACTATGATGACACAATCCGCTCCGTCCGGCAGCATGGCACCGGTCATGATTTTGGCGCACTGGCGGCTGCCGAGCGCGCGCTGCGGTGATTTCCCTGCCGGAATGACTTCGATCACCTCGAGGGCATCTCCCACATCTTGCCTCCGGCACGCATATCCATCCATCGCGGCCTTGTCGAATGGGGGCATGTCGACATCGGAGAGAACGTCCTGGCGCAGGACGCGATTCAAACACTCCTCGATCGGTATGCTTTCTGCGTGGAGTACGGCCGCGTTGGCCCTGACGATCTCTACCGCCTTTTCGAACGCGATCATTTTGAATCCTGCCTAGGCATAGATCCTGCACGACGAGGCTTTGAAACTGATCCAGATCTCCTTGCCGATCTCCAAATCCAGCGAATTCCGGGCGTCTGAAGAGATCGTTGCGACCACTTCAACACCGACGTCAACAATCAGATCCATGCCGAGCCTCGCAGGAATCATATCCCTGATGACGCCCTTGAATCTATTCCGCGCGCTGCCCGCCTCGGCCTCATTCGAAACGGTGATCTCGCCCGGCCCGATCATCAGGAATACCTCTCCCTCGGGGATTTCGGTGAGACAGTATATTTTTATCCCGTTTGAGCAGAACTCCTTCAGATCGCTCCCCGTCACGGCACGCACGGTCCCCCTGAAGTAGTTCTTGATTCCGACAAAGCTCGCGATGAATTCAGACTTGGGATGCCGGAAAATCTCCTCGGGAGAAGCAACATGAACCAGCGCCCCGTTTTCCATGATGCCGATTTTGGTCGCCAGCGATACCGCTTCCTCGTAGTCGTGCGTCACGTGAACCATGGTGATGCCTTCCCTGTTGAGCTTCCTCAACAGTGCGCGCAGTTCGATTTTGGATTTGGCGTCGAGCGAGGAAAGGGGTTCATCGAGAAGAAACATGTCGGAATCGGCTGCCAGGCACCGGGCGAGGGTCGCCCGCTGATACTCTCCGCCTGACAGGCTCTCCGGCCTGCGGTTCAGTTTGTCCGCGATGCCGGTCTGCGAAGCCGCGCGGTTCACCTTCCCGTCAAGCTCCTTGCTTCCCCGGCTCTTCAGCGGGTAGGCAATGTTGTCGTGGACGGAAAGATGCGGGAACAAGCCGCCGTCCTGGTACACAATGCTAAGGTTCCGCTTCTGAATGCGCTCCAGGGTTATGTCGCGCCCCCGCAAGTGAATTTTTCCCGATTCCGGAGGCCTCAATCCGGCGATGGTCTCGAGCAGAAGCGTCTTGCCTACGCCCGAAGCTCCGAGAATGACAAAATAATCGCCCCTCTCGACCGAAAAGCGGATGTTCTTGAGTTGGAAGCCGCCGATGCGGAAAGAGAGGTCTTCGATTGCCAGCATTTCAGACCTTCCTCTTGACGATACGCAAGCCTACGAAAATCATCAGGCAGACTGTTACAAACAGGGCCGCTACCGGAGTGGAATACTTTAATCCAAACGACGTGAACCTCTCGTAAATGAGGACGGGTGCGGTCTTGGGGTTGTACGCCACAATGACCACGGCGCCGAATTCGCTCATGCCCCGGGCCCACATGAGAATGAGGCCCGACAGGACGGAGCGCCACGCCAAAGGAAGCGAAATCGTAAAGAACATCCTCGCGGGCGAGGCCCCGAGCGTGAGCGCAATTTTTTCGAGGCGTTCGGGCACGGCCGCGAATCCGTCACGCGCTGCGTTGATCAAGAAGGGAATGCTGACGAATGCCATGGCCACCATGATGCCGGCGGGACTGCCCACGAATCTCAGTCCGACGGCATTCGCGATCCTTCCCGCCAGGCTTTCCCTGGTGAGAACGCCCAACACGGCAATGCCGGCGGCCGAATGAGGAATGATAATGGGGATATCGATAATCCCGTTGACGATTCCCTTCAGAGGAAACGACCGCCTTGCCAGCAGATATGCGAGCGGAACAGCAAGAAAGGAAAATAACAGGGTGCCGGCCATCGAAATCCACAGGCTGAGCCAGATGCTGTCGCGCACCTCTTCACTGCGGAGTGCCTCGGCCATCGATCCTCCCATGGAATCCCAATAAATTCCGGCAATGGGAGCGACGATAAACAGCAACAGCAGACCGCCGAGGAAGGCGAATACCAGGCCAAGCGCCGATTGCTCGCGGGGAAAAGATATCATTGGCTGCGTCACTTTTTCCTGGTCGCGTACTTCCTGAATTCCACCGGAAGCTTGTCGTAGGTATCACAGACGGAGGGAACCACCGTCGGCTGCCCCATCTGTTCCATGATCTTCAAACCCTTGTCCTTGTTCATCAAAAACTGAATGAACCTTGCCGCCAGTTCCGGGTGAGGAGCGTTTTTGGGAATCGTGACGCCATAAACCATCGAGTTCCCATATTGGGTGGCTTTCTCCGTGGGCGTCGTTCCGCTCAGCTCGACGGACGCCTGTCTATAATAGTCCTCAAATTCCGCCCTCTTGAGGTTGATCTTGTCTGGAAGAGTGAGAAACTTGAGCCCATGTTGTTCGGCGACGGACCTGTACAGAAAGGCGTAGTCTAATTCGCCGGTCTCGAGCAATGCCAGCAGATCCATCTCTTTGGGGCGGATGTACTCGGTGTCTTTCCGCAGGAGTTTTTGCGCCAGGCCGGGCTTGCCGTAATAAAGCTCTGCAAGTTTCATCGTAAATATGGTCCGGTAACCGCACGGATCGGCGTCGGGATCGGACCTTCCAAAGGAAACATTCTTGTCGAGCAGAATGTCACACCAGTTCTGTTCTGTGATTTCTTTCGACCGTCGGGATTTTTCCCGATAGACGATCGTCATCTCGTTGGTGGCGAACTTCAGATTCCAATCCGCAAACTTGGGAATGAGAAGATTGTCGATGACGATGTAGTCCGCAGAGGCGAGAATGTCACACGGTTTGTGAAGCTCGGACACCTTCCGGGCGCATTCGCGGCTTCCCGCGATTTCCTTCTCAACTGCCGTGCCCGGGTTCTCCTTCTTGAATTCTTCAATGATCTTCTCAAACGGAATCGAGAGGCTTCCCGCGTGAAAGATGATCAGCGGCCCGCCTTCCTCCTGCCTGACTTGAGCCGGCGCCGGCATCATGAACAACAAGATCGAACAGCTCATTACCCATGCCAGATTGCTTAATGACGGCTTCATCTTCACTCCCGATCCGTCCGGCTGGTGCCGAAGGACATGATCTCAGGAAGACAGAAAGATGTTTCGCTCCGGTCGCCGCAGCGGCGGCAACGGATTTCAACGGAGAGTTTCCTGCATTTGATTCCCCGCTCCACAGTGCCGGTGTGGATCCAGCGGCCGCCGCACGCCGGGCAAACCGGAGGATGAACGAGGAGTACCTCCCTCGATGGGTCACTATGATCAGCACAGGCGACACGAATGCGCCGGATCTTCAGGTCCGCGATCTGCGCGTCGCGCAGTTCATCGAGGAGCGCGCCGAAAAACTTCAACGAATCGCCGGCCTTTTTCGTTGCCAGCGTCCGGCCCGCGGCAGTGCGCATATTCTCGGGAAGACAGGCGGCATAGGTCAGCTCCTTGCTCAGGTGCTGGAACACGGCGGTGCCGAGCGTCCGGCCGCGGAGCGCGGATTTGACAAAGAAGGCCGCCACTCCCAGGGCGCCGAACTTGGAAAGCAGGTCGGCGTCGTGCACAAAATCAGCGACGACGTTTTTCCCCGCTTTTTCGTTGTAAAGAGCCTTCAGGCCGTCAATCACCTGCTCGATATCCACGGGCCTCATTCCGGCTTCCCTCAGGAGACCTCCGGCGATTCTTGCAGATTCCTCTTCCTCTACACTCCCGTCTTCATGGTAGCTCCCACCGGCAAACTTGCCGGCGTCGTGGAGGAGCGCGGCAATTACCGGAATCATCGGGTCGACATGTTCAGTCTGAGCCAGGCGGTGGGCGAGGGACGCCACATGAGTGGAATGTTCCCAGAGGAAACTGCTCGAGGAATCCGGCGTTCCCTGATATCGGTTCTCGGATTGGTGAATCGCCTGTTGGATTTTGTCGTGCAGTCCCGGAAACCGTGACTCGATCAGGCTGGCGTATTTGAGTTGTCGAGATGCCATAAGCAAACCATTATCCGGCCCGCTTGCAAGCGCCGTCAAGGCGGTGCTCATGCTGTTGTGCAAGTTCGGGCGATATCGCATGGTTCCGCGTTGTGCTATAAGAGTTCAATCAGGATTCAAGGAGAGCTTTGTGATTGAAACAAACCGGAAGTTCCAGCTCAAGATCGCGGCCGATGCGGCCTATCTCTGCTTGTATCGATGATCTTCAAGACCCACCAGCTCGCTTTCCAAATGCCTCAGCGCATCCATAAGGATAGCCCGGTAGCGGGGGTTTCGAGCAACTTCCAGGTCGTGCAGCACCCGGGATCGCGATAGGAGCAATCCCTCCCTTTTTCTCAGAAGGTCGGCCTGCTCGGGGCTCAGGGGTTCTTTATCGGCGACACGACTCTCATTGCCAGCCGCTTCCCTTTGTTGCTCGACCGCCTTGCTTTCCCATCCTCTTGCCATTGTCGTTCAGCCTCTTCCCACCCTTGGACCTGTCACTAGAATACCAGGATACGGCGAGCGCCGGCGCGTGGCAAGCTTTCAGGGGCGCAGGGAGACGAATGCGGATTATCGCAGCTTCACGATCTGCATCTTTTCGATCGCCTTGACGTTGCGATCGACAAAGAAGTCCGCAGCCGCAAACATGGTGTATCTGCCTTCCTCCTGAGAACCCTTCTTGTCGATCAGCAGAAAGTCCAGGTTATCGCTCCGGTTGGCGATTTCGCTCATGCTGAAGACGCTACGATATCCATCCTTGGCGGAAATTACGGTGATTCCCTGTCGCAGATCCTCAGGGACCACTTTCACATTTGCTTGGACAACATCCTTGAGCATGACGCCATCAAGCTCTTCGATGCCCTTGAATCCCATCCCGTGTCCATATCCGACGTTGCTGTATTTCCGTTTTTCCATGGATGAGCCAAGATCGCGCACCACAACCGATTTCGTCTCCGAAACGATCTTGAATCCCGGCGAGTATATGTTCTGCGGCTTCTCCGTGGCAAAAGTGCCGCGATAGGACACAACCGTGATCTTTGTCGGATTGCTCAGGAAGCGGACATTCAAAAGGTCGTTCCCGCATATCACGCGAGGCTCGTCCGGTAATTGCCATCGAACAGAAGTCAGTTTGGAGGGATTGATCGCCTGAACGCTGCTTGAAAGAAGAATCTTGAAATTGTCCCTGCTGAAGAAAATCTCACCCCAGCTGAAAACGGCTTTTTCTCCCTTGGCATTCTCGACGATCACGTATAAATCCACCGACGGTGAGAAGGCGTTTTCGGCCACCTTCTTCACTTTCTTGCTGTTCAAGATGTCGAAAAGTGAATGGCCGATGTAATAGAAAGCGCCTTTGAATTCGGGTTTCCCGTTTTCGAGGACGACTTCCTTGACCACGCAGTTGCGGATTGGAAGAGAGGTAAGATCCACCGGTCCAGGATTTTCCACCTCACCTTCGATCAGAATGCTCTTGGCGGCAAATGTCTTCGCTTCCGAGTCGTCAAAGAAGCTGTTTGTCTTCTGCCCGCTGTCCTGAGCCAGAGCCGTGCATGCGAACAAAACAAGAATGCCGTAGATTTTGCTCATTTCGCGTCCTCCGTGTCACTACATTTTCATGATCGAATGGCAAAGCGAACCTCGAAAACTCAAAGTACTCAAAAAGCCTCCAAGAGGCGGCGGCTTCCGATCCCATAGGCTTCGTTGGAGGTTCTTCGAGCTCTTTGAGCCTTGGAGGTTAGTCTCGTCCTTTTTCTGAGAACACCAAATCCTTGTTGCCGTGGCCAGACTATTGCCTAGAATCGGCAGCGAAGATTCAAAAACCAGTTCCGGCCCTCTTCGGGAAAGCCGGCTGTGTAATAGTAATTCCGATCCAGGAGGTTTCTCACCCCCGCATGTACGGTCAGGCCGGCGCGTACAGGGATCACGGCGCCGAGGTCCACCGTGGCATACGAAACGGCAAACAGGTTGGTCGCTGGATTGTACGTCGTATCTTGAAGCGTGATGCCGCCCTCATACCGCAGGCCAACAATGGCCAACACCTGGTGCGGCAGCTGAACGGCGGCGTTGCCGGTGATCTTGTTTTTGGGCAGCGTTGGCAATACCTGAATGCTCGTGTTCACCTGGCTCACGATGGGAAAGCTGGCAAA
Organism: Acidobacteriota bacterium; assembly: GCA_050011535.1. Taxonomy (GTDB): domain Bacteria; phylum Acidobacteriota; class UBA6911; order UBA6911; family UBA6911; genus JAFNAG01. The sequence continues at coordinate 6,076 of JBEKIX010000042.1, read as the reverse complement.
GTCATAAAGGAGGGTGCGGTTGAGATAACTGTAGTTCACGTCCAGCGTCAGTCGGGAAATGGGAGTGCTGCGCACGTTGATTTCCGTCCCTTCATGAACCTCCTTGCCGACGTTTGCATTCTGGCTGCAGTAGCCTGCCAGGGCGCCGGTGTTGGTGCATAACGAGTCTGAATCCTTGATATACACCGATTCTATCGCCTTTCGAAGATCGCTTCGAAAATACTCCACCTGCACGAGAGTATTGGCGGCGAAGGCGCGCGCATACCCGAGGTTCCAGTTTCTGCTGTGCTCCGGCTCGAGCTCGGGATTGGGCAGGCCTTTGCCGAGGCTGTAGGAATAGCTTTCTTTGAGCAAAGGAAATCTGCCGCGATCAGCGAAGGTGGCAAACAGAGTATCCGTGCGGGTGAGCGTATAGGAAATTGAGGCTTGCGGATTATAGTTCCAGATGTGCGCCGTGCAGCCGGCAAACGTCGTGTTGCCGGGCGCTGCGATGCATTTGATGGGCAGCAAACCTGTCAGCGCAGTGTTGTACATCTGGGCCTGCATTCCGTTAAGATGATCCGCGCTGAACCCCGCCAGCGCACTCAAGCGGGATGAAATCATGATTGCGTCCTGGACGCCGATCGAAACTTGCTGTGCCCGATCCACCAGATCAGGCGTGAACAGGGGATAGGGGGCTCTTCCCGGATAGATTCCGTATTCCCTGTGAGTATCGTCCTTGAAGAAAACGGAAGCGCTGACGACGTTTCTGGGAACGATGCGCGTTTCGAACTCAGAAGATGCGCCGTCACTGTGATCGTTGTACTGGCTGTGCTCCGACGAACTCTTGTTCATCGTCGTGTAGGTCGCATCATCGAACATGTCGATGCTGTTCCTGAATTGATCATAGTATGCGCGGAATTTGATGGAACTCCTCTCGCCCACGCCGGTATTGGAGATGAAATAGTAACTATCCTTGTTCCAGTACGGCCATTTCCAGAAGTTTTTGAAGGTCGCGGCCGGATTCGGCCCGGCATACAGCGGGACTCCTTTCTCGCCTTTCTGGTTGATATAGCTGAATACGTATTCATCCCGTGCATTGGGCATCCATGCAAAACGCCCGCTGTATTTTTCGTCGCGCGCATAGGATTGATTGCGATGAAAGGTCGGCTGGAACAGGTTCACCGGAAAGTCGCCGGAAAGCGGCATGAAGTCGTCCTGCAGCCAATCGAGCGAGCCCTGGACAAAGAAATGCTGCCAGCGGGACCCGAGATGGATGGAAGACAAGAGCCCGCGTCCGGATCCGGTCCCGATCAAGGCATCTCCCTCCAGCTTTTTGGCCGGTTCCTTCGTGACCAGGTTAATGGATCCTCCTAGAGCATTCGGTCCCAGCAACGGCGAGGAGAAACCCCTGGCGACCTGCACTTCGGCTGTATCGCTCGTGAGGAACCGGTTAAAGTCGACGTAGCCGTCATAGGGCACGTAGACAGGAATGCCGTCCAGATACAAGGGCACCTGGCCTCGAGTGCTGAATCCCCGGATGCGAATTCCCGCCTCGTTCCGGTTGGTCGCAATGTGATCGATTGAGACGCCGGGCAGGTAGTCGAGAGCCCTGGCGGCGGTTACGGCGCCGCGTCTTGCGATCTCGGTTTGGTCCATGCTGTCGGCGACGGGCGACAGCGGCGACATCGCGGCCGAGACCGTGACAGTAGTCACTCCCAAGTAGAAGGGATGATTCGGATCTTCCTTCAATATGGCGTCCACCAGCCCTCGAAGCAAGGAGACCTGGCTGGCTGTCTCTTCGACGCTCCACGGCGGCGCGGGAGCGGGGGACAGCTGAATGCTGGAGTTTGGGTGCAACGTCAGCCAGTTGTCGATCTCGGCACGAATCTCAAGAAGTTTCTCCCGCTGCTGCTCGAGGCCGGTCCCGGCAGCATTCTGCAGGTAGACGAGATCTTCCAACCAGGAAAGCGGCTTCTGCGCCTGCGCTTGCGCTGCGGGAGAAAATCCGATGAGAATGAATATGGCTATGACACGCGTTTCGGGAAAATGGCGTGCGTGGCATGCACAGGACATGGTCGTCTCCCCTTGTTCCATCCGCTTTTGATTGGAATGCCGGAAGCGAATCTCCTGGGCTGCTGGGTCCGCCTGCTCGGCCGGCCAGGCTTTCCCGCGCACACTCGTTGGCTCGCTTCAGGAAAGCCCTTTGTACGCGCGTTTGAGTTATTTATCAAATTTATTGTTTTCACCGATCCAATGAATTAAATTCATGAGCCATGATGCGTCCCAACCCCGATCTCGCCCAGCTCCGGACGTTCCTGGCCCTTGCACAGACAGGGAGCTTCTCCGAAGCCGCCCGCCGGCTGTGCCGCACTCAATCCGCCGTGAGCCATGCCATTCGAAAGCTTGAGGAAACATCCGGCGTGGAGCTAGTGGCGCGTACGGGCCGCAGGTTCGCGCTGACGGATGAGGGTCGGCGCCTGCAGCAAGCGTGTGAGGATGCATTTGCCGCGTTCGACGAAGCGTTTGAGGATCTCAACGGCAACCGGAAGCTCCTGTTGGGGCGCGTCCGTCTCGGTTCGACGGTGGAATTCGGCTGCAGTATTTTGATGAAACATATCCGGCCGTTCATGAAAGCGCATCCGGAGATTGAGATCGACTTTCAGATGAGCCACGATCTGCTCACGCCGCTTCTGAAAGACGACCTCGATATCGCCATCGACTGCGGCGAGCATCATTTGCCGGAATTGAGGAAAACTCCGCTGTTTCGGGAAACCTATGCCGTGGTTTGCTCCCCCGGATTTCAGAAGGAGTCCAAGGTCCGCGTCCCGGCCCATCTGGGCCGCTGCACCGTGCTGTCTCTCGACAAGGAAGGCGGCTGGTGGGATCGATTCATCCGTTCACTGAGCCCCGAGGAACGGCCCGAACTGCGCCACATCATTGCCGTGAATCATATTCGAGCCATGATCACCGCAGCAACCAGCGGCCTTGGGGCGGCCATGGTGCCTCATTACAGTGTTCTCGCCGAAATCGCGGAGGGAACCCTGGTCCGCTTGTTTCCCAAAGTTGAAATTGCCCAGGATTGCTTTTACATCTATCAAAAGGAACGCAGGGCGGGGCTGAGAAAACATCGCCTGCTGGCAGACTACTTGCGGTCCATCCGTCCATCCGAATTCGGCGCCTAGGAGCCCGACCGAGAATTAGGAGGGGTCGCGCGCATGGGGCTTGCGGGGCGAGCTCAAGGCGCGAGGAGGAGGCGATGTCGTTGCACATCGTTGACGACGAGCAACGCGGAGATCGCCCCGCAACCCCCATGCGCCCTTCGGGTTCCGGCGGCGCTCGGAACGCGGCCCCTCCTAATTCTCGGACGGGCTCCTAGACCGGCACGATGGCGCCGGTTTCTTCCACCTCATAGCCACCCATGGAAAGAACCTGTTCGCGGAACTGCGACGAACGGATAATGCCGAGCAGAAGCCGGACGTTCTTGTGGTCGAGCAGCTCAACGGGAAAGACCAGGTCATAGCGCTCCCGGCTAACGGGAATAAAATCCAGGTCGAGAGCTTTCGCCGCGGCCAGCACGCCCAACCCGGCGTCCGCGCGGCGTGACGCCACCGCCATGGCGACACTCATGTGCGTGTATTCCTCGTTTCGATACCCGGACATTACGGCCGGGTCCAGGCCGGCCTTTTGCAGTTCAAAGTCCAGCAGAATGCGGGTGCCGGAACCGGCCTGCCGGTTGATGAAGGACACATCGGGGCGGGCAAGATCCGCGATGCCGCGAATTCCCTTCGGGTTTCCCTTGGCAAGAATCAATCCCTGCCAGCGGTGCACAAGGGTCACCAGAGTGACGGGAGTCTGAGGAAGATAGCGCCGGATGTAGGAAAGGTTGTAATCGCCCGTCTCTGTGTCCAGCAGGTGCGCGCCCGCGAAATGCGCAATGTTTTTGCCGATCGCCAGCAGCCCGCCGAGGCTGCCCACGTTGCTCGACGAAATCGTGACTCTGCCGTCCGACCGCGCCTTGACCAGGCTCGCCAGCAGATCGATGGTGAGGTCATGAGAACCAATGGCGAGAAGCCGGTTATCGAGCGCATCTGCCGGAGTCAGCAGTTCCACTCGCACGGACTCGCCCTCGGAGTGACCGCTGACTTCCGGAGGGATTCGCAGAATTCCATCCGCGCGCGTCAGCGACGTCATCATTCCCGCTCCGCCGGCCAGTGGGATGGCCACGACGCGGCCGGCCACCCTGCCCAGGATGACGCGCACGTGCTCTTCCAGACCTGCTTTCGAGGGGAGCTTGCGGCCGACGATCGCTTCGACTATCTGAGGTTCCGTCGCGACGATGCCTTGCATGTGAAACAGCAAGGGACGCACGAATTCCCGGAAAGAGACCACAGCGGATACTGGATATCCGGGTATGCCGACAACCGGCTTGCCGTTCAGCGAGGCCAGCAACGTGGGCTTCCCGGGCATCACCGTGACTCCATGTACAAGCAGCTCTCCCATTTCCGCCAGAATTGACGGCGTGTGGTCTTCCGAGCCGGCTGAAGACCCGGCAATGATCAGAATGACGTGATTTCCGGCCGACAATCCTGCGGCGATCGCCTCTCTGATCTTCTCTGGATCGTCGGGGATCGTCTCCGCAAGGACGGCCTCGGCCCCGCATTCCGCAACCATGGACGAGAGCACCTGGCCGTTGACTTCCAGGATGGCGCCCACGGGAAGGGGGTCGTGCGCCTCTTCGGGTGACACAATCTCATCGCCGGTCGGTATGATGAGAACTCGCGGCTTCTGGAAGACCTCCACTTCGAGAATCCCCGCAGCCAACAGCGCGCCTTGATCATGCGGGCGAATCCGATGGCGTGCGGGAAGCAGAATTTCGCCTCTGACAACGTCCTCTCCGGTCTTGCGGACATTTTCCCATGGATAGACCGCTTCCCCGATCTCGAATCCTGCACCCACTGGCTCGACCTTCTCAATCATCACCACGGCATCGGTGCCTTCCGGAAGTGGATCGCCGGTATCGACCTGGATTGCGCCGGACTCCGCGCCCAGGAAAACGGGACTCTCCGGAGAGGCTCGGAATGTGGCGGCGGCGCGAACGGCCACGCCATCCATGGCTGCCGAGTGATATGCAGGAATGGATCGTGCTGCTTTGACCGGTCCGACCAGAACGCGCCCCAGCGACTGCCGGACCGGCACGGCCGTCGGTGCCATGAAATAGCTCTGAAAGCGCGAAAAAAAGATGTCTTTGGCTTTACCGAGCGACTTGAGATTGCGATACACCTGCCGTCGAGTTTTCACGAGGATGATCCTCTCCTCACCAGCCCACTACCTCCACCGTATCCCCGCGGGCAAACCCCTCCACGTTCATGGGCACCACGACCAGTCCGTCTGCTTTGACCATCGTGGAGAGCATCCCAGACTTCCCGAAGACAGGGTGCGCAAAACATGCGCCTTTGGCGGTCTTCGTCAAGCCGACGCGAATGAACTCCTCCAGTCCGATGATGGAGTGTATTGAGGAAGCAAGTTCCGCTTTCGTACGCTGGCCCAACGGACCTTTCTCGAGATTGCATCCCTGAAGGTATCTGAGAAAGGGGACCAGGAAAACTTGGGCGACAATTAAGGCCGAAACCGGATGCCCGGGCAAGCCGAATATCGCTTTTCCCTTCCATTCCGCCAGCATTGTAGGTTTCCCGGGCCGGATTGCCACGCCGTGCGCAAGGAGCTCGACTCCTGCCAGGCTCGACACGACGTCCACCATGAGATCGCGGACACCGACCGAGCTTCCGCCGGAAAGTACAACGAGGTCGCCCAGCTCCAATCCCCTCTCGAGCGATTCGCGGAGCATTTTCGCGTTGTCCGGAACAATGTCGAAGACAATCGGGGCTGCACCCGAAGAGGTCACCAGGGCCGAGATCGAGTGACTATTCGCGTCGCGGATTTGTCCCGGCCGCGGTCTCTTTCCAACGGAGACTATCTCGTCTCCGGTCGAGATGACAGCCACGCGCGGCTTACGATAAACGGGAACCCGGTCAATTCCAAGGGCAGCCAAAAGTCCCAATTCCTGCGCGCGCAGGACCCGCCCCGCTCGGACGAC
>JBEKIX010000041.1:0-23098 GCA_050011535.1 Acidobacteriota bacterium | reverse complement strand
AACGACCGCCAACCCGAAGAGAAGTAGAGATACATTGATATGCAATAACCTGTCTTTCCGGATCATATGACTATCCCCTCATTTCTCAGAAGCAACAGCCAACGCTCTGCTCTTGCCCGTGCAAGGGCGATGGCTACGTTTTACTCCTTGGACCGGAGATCCCGTGATGGATTCGACTTGCACTCCGGCGAGAATCCATTCCAGCCAAGAAGTTTTTTGTCCAGAAATTCCGGTTTTTATCGGGTCGGTAGCTCACGGGCCGGAGCCCGAATCCCAGGTTGGAGTCGAGTTAGTGCTGCTCCCGGGACTGTCTGGGGAAGCCGTTCAGGTGGCAGCCATTGGGACTCGTCTGCATAGTTTTCTGAGCAGCTGAAAGTGAAAATGACCCCCCCAAAAAAACCAGAAGAACCATCTGCTTTCGTCATGCCCGAAATTAGAGTGTCCTAAGCGTCGCCACTCTATTGCGCCCTGCTCAGCCTTGTCAAGGCCAAATCCAATGCAGTTCTAATTCGCAGGGCGATAACATGGAGTCGGACTAGATTAATGCGTCGGTTTTTGGCAAGTTGAGTTTGGGTGCTGTGCTGGAATCCGGGCTTGCAGCGAGGTTTCAGCCCCATTTTCTGCGCCCGGGACATCGTTCGCGGCTGGCGGCCCAGCCTGAGGCTGCTGCGCTCTTTGATGGGATGATCTGACCCCATAGTTTGAGTTTGAGATCCATGTAACGTGCAGGTTACGGCCCCGCCTGCGCTTCGCATCAGTTCTTCTTGCGGGACCGTTGTTGCCATTGTTCGAGGGTGTTTTCGGACATGCGGAAGTCTCGTATCTGAAAAGTCCGGGAGAAACGCCCGGCGTCGAATCGTTCGGCAACCAGCACCTCGGCATCTGCGAGCCACTGCTCGTCGACTGTAAATGCGTATGGATTGTGTTTCATATTAAGCTTGAGATACTGACTCCAATAAGAAACCGACACACCCGGTAAGATCAATTGGCGCTCTCTGCTGGATCCAGGTACAGCCGAGTCCGATCCCAGCACCTGCCGGAGCTTGCGGTTAAAAATATAGAACGAGAGATTCACGCCGTCGAGGCTGCGCGCGCTCATGGTTACATAAAGGTCATCCTGTTCGAGCGTGACCTTTGATACTTCCACCAGATCTGAACCGGTCTCCAGATGCTCTCCGGATTTGAGTGGAAGTGAGCCTTTCGTCACGTAACGATAAGTCTGGAGTTGAGCCACTCCGGAATAGGTCCCAGGTCGCGAACCCCACTCACGATAAACCTCGTCGGATGCGGCGAGCAAATCAACTAATGTGGTGGCTTTGGGCGTAGACGCTCCTGTAAATCCCGGCAGCAGTCCTGCCAGCGGATCTCCATAAACACTGACCGTGTGGTTCTTGTAGCCCAAGGCGTTTCCGCCCGGGAAGTCCAATTGGCTCGACATGCTGGTGAGCCAAACCTCCGCATCGTCGGGAACTTTTACCAGGTCGAGCGCGCCGACGATCCTCTGTTTGGCTTTGCGCTCGGGACCGACATAGCGCACGCTCCCTTCAGGCGCTGTCATGACCGCAAGCCCGATGGTTGCGCCTCCCGAGGAAGGAGACAGCGGCATGGATGCGGTATTCTCTGCCCAGTTCGCGCTGGGGACGGTCAGAATCAGACCCGCGACGAGAATCGTCACGGATCGCCGCGTGCGGCGGGTCAGGTACTGATGCAGGATGACGATGAGGCAAACGACCCCGGTCAGGGTTCCGGGGATAAGGATTTTCGCAATCCAAAATGGCAGGTTCATGGGCACGTCGATGCGTAGGAACTTCGCGCCCAACGGCACCAAGAGCATAGTGCCTAGACATGCAATCACGAAGGCCTGAAGGCTCGAGGTCAGCACTGCCAGAGCAACGTTGATGCCGATGAAGATCAGGTAGGCGCTGAGCATTTTTGCCAGGGAAGGTCCGATGCGATTGGCCTCGAGGCCATATCGGGAAAGCACATAGAGATTTGCTGCCGCCGGAACGGCCACCAGAAAGAGAAAAATGAATCCGGCCTTCGCAGCCAAAAGGGACCCGCGCGGGATAGGCCGGGTTAACCAGAATGCGGATGTGCCGGATGGGGGTTCTTCGTGAATTAAAAACACGATGACCACCGCCGTCAATATCCATAGGCTGCCCGTCCCTAACAGGCCGCTCGATTGCACAAACGAGGTCCACTCGATCGAATTCGGGTCGGGAGATCGGAGGCCCGTCGTAAGCACCGCCGTCAGGATACCGATATAGGCGAACAAGATGACCAGCAACGGCCAGAGACGGCGCAAATCTTTTTTGAAGATGTGAATCGCAATCCCCATGCTAAACCTCCTTGGCAGCCGCGCCCGCGGACTGGCGCGCGAGTGTGATGAAGATAGACCTCAATGAGAGCGGAGTGACCGAGGAGTCGGTCGCTTCCGGAAAGATCCGTGCGACGAGGGCGGCGCTGGCACCCTCGTTATAGTCGCTGTCGGTGAAACGGATCACGTTGCGGGAAGCCTGCGGGAAGAGCCAGGCGGCCGGCCACTCATCAGGGATGTGCGCGTCTGTAGGCAGGGTGACTTCGACCTCGCAGAGGCGCGCCCGGAGCTGATCCAGCTCTTCTGAAAGCAGCAGCTTTCCTTCGTTCAGAAAGCCCACTCGGTCGACCAGGTTTTCGATTTCCTCCAGATCATGGGAGGAAATGAACAGGGTCCATTCGTCCTGATCCGCAAGCTCGAGCATTCCGCGCACCAGCTCGTCGCGGACCACCACGTCCAGGCCGCTGAAGGGCTCATCAAGAATCAGCAAGCGGGGATGAAACGCAAGCGCCGTGACCATGGCGGCTTTTAACTTCATGCCGCGCGACAGGGACTTTACCTTGCGCTCCGGCGCCAGATCAAACCCGCGCATGAGCTTGCGGCACAGGTCGTCGTCCCAGGTCCGGTACAGTGGCTTGCAGAATGCCAGCAACTGCTCGACGGTCATCCAGCCGGGGAGTTTCTGGTTTTCAGAGACGTATCCGATTTGCGCCAGCTCAGCTGGGCCGAGGCGCGTCGAATCCACGCCGAGTGCGGCAGCGCTCCCCTCGGAGGGGGCAAGGAGGTTCATGAGCACGTGAATCGCCGTAGTTTTGCCGGCGCCGTTAGGCCCCAGAAGTGCATACAGGCTGCCGCGCGGAACCGTGAGATTCAGCTCGTGCAGCGCTTCGAGCCTGCCGTATCGCTGCGAGAGATTTTCGAAAGACAACGCCGGATTCATGGCTTCTCCTTCAGGGTCTCCGCTGCAGAATCCGCCATCCTGCTGGAGGTCAGCCGGTTCCAGTGTGCTTCCACAGCCGCCAGCAGGTCGTCTAGATCCAGCGAGACCCGTTTCGCTTCCACCACCAGATGCTCCAGATCTTCTTTCAGGAGCACACTGCGCTCGCGGGGCAGGGCCCGCGGCGCTTCTGCGACGACGGTGCCGATTCCCGGGCGCACCTCGAGCAACCCCCGGCGCGTCAGATCGGCGACTGCCTTGTGGGCGGTGTTGGGATTGATCTTGCACGTCTGGCTCAACACCCGCACGGATGGGAAGGGGTCGCCGGGACGAAGTTGGCCGCAGACGATGCTCTTTTCGACCGCGTAGATGATCTGCCGGTATGGGGAGATGCCCGGTCTGAACTGCACCTTGAAAGGTAGCATAGCTGTATTACTAATCCTAGTACACGTAGGATGTCAAGCGGAAAATCTGGCGGGGCGGCCAGGGAACGGCGGGAACGGGTGCCAGACCCGAACAGAATGTTGCTCAAGATCACTTTCTGATAAAACGAGAATTCATAGTGCCAAAACTCAACGAAACGGGATTTTTGGGTGCCCGAACGGGAAAGCGGGAGGTCGAAAGACTGACCATCCGTTAATATGGGACAGGGTATATTGCCTAAGTCGTCGCTGCATCAGTTGATGCACACGACATCGTCGGCGGTTTGATCGCTCAATGCCCAAAAAGTAGCTGTCCTGCGGGGGCCGTTGGGTTGTATCAACAGAACGATTCGGTACGCTAATTTCCAATTAGGAAGGAACGGGAATCTCCGTTCCCAGAATACCTCTTACGCAACCTCCTGGCGGATCAAAGCAAAGAAGTCATAAATAAAGACTCCATGCGTTTTCAGCCAATGCTTTGGCTGCGGTGGATCAGGAGGAGCGCTTCTTCTTCAGAAGGGCGACGCCACCCAAACCCAGCGCCAGCAGCGCGAAAGTACCCGGCTCCGGCGTGACGAGGGGGCCGGTTGTAAAGGAACCATCGGTGCGCACATCGAAACCCTGCTGGGTGAACACGCTGTCCGCGGTGTCGTAGCCATAGAGACGGTTGTCGAAATTCACCTCATACTCATAGGAGTGGTTCCCCACGAGCGTGAAACCGGGAAGGAAAACGCTGGTCGTGGATGGTGACAGGAACCCCTGGGCGTAAATGATGTTGCCGCCGTCGTAGATGTTGACGAACATAAACGCCGCGTTGGAATCCGCAGGCGGGGTGAACGAATTAAAATTGAGGGTCATACCCAATGAAGGGTTCATTCCCTGCAACCCGGTGTAGGTCCCCGGATCGAGTGCGGGAATGTCGGAAGTGAAGGCGTTCTCGCTGTATTGGTACGTTCCGAATTGCGTAGGGGACGTCCCGGAAACGGTGTCAGTGTAGGTACCGAACGGAAAATCGCTCTGTAAGGCAGCGAGCGAAAAGTAGTAGCCGGTCTGACCGCTGAAATCCGTCGGGTCGGTTTGCGAGAGAGTCAGCGGCAAACCAGGAGCCGGATAGGTTAATGAAAAGGTATCGAATTCGTTAGCGGTGCCAAAGTTGCCGCCGTTGCTATAAAAATAGCCAAAGGGCGTAACCGGCGGGCTGCTGCTGGTCTGATCATACGAGGTATTTACGAACTGACCGACGCCGATCAGACCCGCGTGGAGCGGAGTCGCTACACCAACCAGCAGCACTGCGCATACCGCCATCAAAAATAGATAGCGCTTCATAATCTCCTCCTTTTCGAAAACCCTTTTGGCAACCCAAGAAATGACTGGGGCACTAAGGGTTACACTTACCTACCTGTGATGATGGAAGCAATTGATTAGCCAATGATTCCAAAACGGCGCATTCGACGGGGAAATGTCATGCAAGCGATTGATTCAATGCTATTTATAGACTGAGATTTCTCATGGGGAGAATGTCTGCTCTGCGATTTTTGTTCAGTGATTGTAAGATTATTTTACAGTCCCAGAAGCCGCTTTTCGTGTCTTGGAAGTAAGTTTCATGTAGGCAGTCGTTTAGCCTCGTTTTTTTCTGGATGTCTGTGTAAAGAAAGACGACACCCGCCAGCCCTGACTTTACAAGTCTCTATAAAAAACCTGGAAACTGCACGTCAATGACCGGCTCGTTTTAGCGCATGGCGCTGCTTGTAGCTGGGGTAGAGCTGAGATAGGTTTCCAGCCAGCCGAGCCACCGCCTTTGGACATCACGCTGGCGCACTGGGTCGCTCGGGTTGTGGCCCGGGATCGGATACGCAATAAATGTCGTGATCACGCCATTGTCCTTGAGCGCGTGATACAGCTTAAAGGACCGCGTAATCGTCACGCGGTAGTCGCCGGTATCAGACATGATGAGCGTCGGGGCCTTGATTCTCGACGCGTACGCGATCGGCGACTGCGCGCGCATGCGTTCCATTGCGTCGGGGTTGACCCAAGGCTATCCGTTGCCGCCGCTGTCGCCGCCGCTGTCGCTCAAATTGTACTGGACGAGCAGATCCGTGACCGCAGCACCCGCAACACCCGCCTTCCAAACGGGGTAGTGACCGAGCATCCAGACGGTCATATACCCGCCGTATGACCAACCGGACACGGCGATTCGGCTGTCATCCACGATGCCGCGCTGCTTGATGACATCGATGCCCGCCATCACGTCGCGGCCGGGGCCGTCGCGCGCGTCGTTGCGGATGGCGCCCGCTTAGGCGTTGCCGAGATTGTCGCTTCCGCGATAGTTCGGCTGGAATACCAGCCAGCCGTGGGCTGCCATAAGCTGGGCCTGCGCGCTGAAGAGGAGCAGCGAAGCCGCTCGTGGGCCGCCGTGAATCAGGAGCACGAGAGAATACTTCTGCGTAGGATTGAAGTCCGGGGGATAGGTCAGCAGCCCGTTCTCGGAGAATTTATCACAAGTCCACTCGATGACGTCGGTCTTGCCCAGTGGGAGCGCCGCCGTCTCGGCGTTCACGTCAGTCAACCGCTTCACCGCTCCATCCACCGAGGGCATGTAATACAGCTCGGCCGGCCGCGTCGGCGTGGTGGCTACGAATGCGATGGCGCCATCCTTGCCGACATTCATATCGACGAAGTAAGACGAATTCGGACTCAGATCGCCGAGATCGAGCTGGCGCGCGGCGCCCTCGAGCGCTTCAGCCACAGCGAAACACGGATAGTGTCATTCGCCCCGACGAGGAGCGCCTTGCCGTCGGGCATCCAGAGGGCGCGCGCCATGCCGCGATCGATGGCCTGCGTGAGATTGCGAGCCGCGCCTCCAGTCACTGGAGCAACGGACACGCTGTTGCCGCCCATGAATGCCACCAGGCCGCCGGCCGGCGCAAATAAAGGAAAGGTGCCGCGGAGATTGTTCATAGGCTTGATGGCGCCGTCGGACACGCTGATGAGCTGGATGACGTCCCCACCCCCGCCCCCGTGAGGGCTCGCCTGGCGGGCAAATGCGATCGAAGTGCCGTCAAGTGACCAGGCGATCGTGGTGCCGTCCGGTGACCACGCGAATTGCTGCACGCGGCGCGGAGCCGTCGTGATCGCGCGCGCCTCACCGCCGCGCGCCGGCAGCACAGTGACCATCAGGGCCACGACGATGAATGCCGCAATCGTTTTTCGCATGAACCTTCTCCTCAAAGAAATCGTTGACAGGCTACTCTTTCACTTTATTCAGGATTGGTGAAAGAGTAGCCTGTCAACGATTTCTATTACCGAATTTGAGAAGGAGATACGCAGGCAGGAGAGTCGCTGGGCGGATGCTTCAGTGAAAAGAGGAAGCCCCTTCTTCCTGCGCTCTGGCACTGGAAGAAGGGGCTTCATTCTTCTTAGAGGAATGCGGATGCATCCTTCTACTTACGGCGCCTCCAGGCGCCTAACGCCAGCCCTGCCAACCCGGTGCCGAGGAACAGCAGAGTGGTTGGTTCGGGTATTGGATTTGTTGTAATTCCTGCCTCACCGGTAACATGAAATACTGCCAGGAAGATATTGTCATCTGACGTCGGGTTATTCGTGTTGACGACAATACTGGTATCGCCTTTTGTAATCTCCGGGGTCAGACTGTAGTGCTCGTGATCATCTGCGTATGACGGAAGAAATCCCGATATGGGATCGTCGAAGCCGCCAACGGTAATCAGGCCGCCGTTTACATCAAATGAATCTGTCGAATCATCTCTATTTCCTGCGTTGGTTGTAATCGTGATCCCATCTACTTTCACTGTGGAACTTTGACTACAGCAACTGAATCCGTCCCCAAGAAACATCTCCGCGAAGAACCCCGATTGGGTTGGGTCCAACGGGTTCGCGAAAGTCATCGTGGCTGTGTCTCCACCGACGGCCGAGAATCCATCCAGAATACCGACGGTTGAGATTGGCAGCGAAGACAGAGAGTACACGACTACCAGTCCTTCGCCATCCTGGGTGGAGGTATTTCCCTCACCCACCGTGAAGTCATAGACGCCCCCGGGTCCTCCATTAATAACAGGAGCCACGATGGATGTGACATCCGCTCGCGCAGAACCGAGAGAGCAACAGTCAGTCGCGTTAGGGACCTTGGGCCCAAATGCCACTGCGTTGCCATTTAGCGTGGCCGCCACCGCATTACCACCATTGTCATCATAATAAGCTGAGTAGAGATAAGCAGCCACTACTGTCGCACCAACAGGCACGCTCGCACTGATGGTTCCACTGCTGGCACTAGCGTTTCCCCACCCGTCCGTAGAAACGCCAACATTACCGACGTAGATCTGGAAGGGTACAAGGCTCGCATGTGCCGCCTGTGCCGCGACAAAAGATACGCAAACAGCCAAAACCAAAACTAACGACTTGTTCCTCATCTTCGCATTCCTCCCTAGTTATGGCACTAAGCCCATCTGACTTCTATCTAGCAAGAATTATGCCAAATGGCGGATGCGTATCCAGGAATCTGAGCATCATATTGTCTAACCTATATTTACGGTGCTTTAACTAGGATATGATGGGACCTCATCCGTGAAGCGATGCTCAAAGATTATGTAAAACTACTTGACATTTGAAAAATCAAAAACCGCCAAAATGTCTCTAAGTATAGCAATATCAGGTACATATGAGCATTGGACTCACTGTAAAGAATTCCGACACTGTCAAACTGTTCGAATGAATGGCCTCTTGTTATTGAAACTACAGGGCTTGTCCTTTGCCTTGACGGGCCAATCTCTGCTCATCTTCCCGCTGGAAACAATGTTTCGAGCGCGGCGGGGTCACCTTGAGCAGGCGGTTGGCGAGACGCTCGAGTTTATGCCGCAGTTTTCCGTCGAGGAAGAGTTCAGTTGCCGATTTTGATTTTTGGCATGTCTTCGGTGAAGAGCCAGTCCTCGATGGGCGCGTCAACCCTGACCGTTTCGTAGGTGTAGGGAGTGATTTGCTCTCCCCGCGATCCGGCGGTGATCTCCAGGATTTGGGTCGGCACTGTTATGTCTCCGAATTTCTTGAAGTTCCAGAAAACGCGCTTGGTTCTGCCCGACACTTCCTGCAGAAAGTGGAAGTTCGCCTTGTCGATATAGAGGTCGAACGTTTCTTTGCCGATGGTCGCGGTGAGCACATAAGCGGGACTGGTTGCGGCTACTGTGTATTCGCTGGACTGGATGTCTTTTTTCTCCCGCCACTCAACAGTAGCGTCTTCCCTCCTGGCCAGCGATTCTGCCTTGTTTGCATAATAGGCGATACCGTAGCAGCGCGCCATCCAGCGCTTCATCTCTTCGAGATTGCCGCGGTCCAGGACAAGGTTCCGCCGGCTCCACGCCAATTCGCCGTTCATGAAATAATCATAGAAATAGCGCCCTCCCCGTGCGGCGGTCATGTCCTCTTCGACGCGGAGTTTGTCGGGCGCCTTCGCATACAATGTGTATGCGGCCTTGAAGGTAATGCCGTCAAACATGTCGACGGTCCCCTTGATGGTCATGCTCTTCCAATTGGAGAGCTTGTCGCCTCCATGGGCTTTGACGGACCGGTCGAGGATGTCCTTGGGCGACATGGACTGAAATCCGCTCAGGAAAAGGACGGCGAGCAACATTCCGGGCAGCACCATGATGAAGGCACGGTTCTTCATAATGACTCCGATGCAGGTTCAACGAAGGTGAGCTGGGAGTGCGCTTCCAGGAGGCGCTCGCGCACTCGGATGCGATATTTGCATGCGGCTTCACAGGGCGCACTGCAGCCCGCACAGGCAGTCGCATTGTTGAATGCGGGGATCCGGCGGTACTCTGCCATCGCGTACTTCTGGTCGCCATAATGCTCGAAATACATTTTGTAGCGCAGGATATCCCAGATCGGCACTTCCCGAGGACAGGAGCCATAGCAACCGTCGCACCCCGGGCGGCAATAATTGGTGGTAAGCGCGGCCTCCACGATTTCCAGAAGCCCGCTGTCCTGCTTCGTCAATCGGGTCGTTCCGGAGACTGCCATGTATTCGTTAGCCTGATCGAAGTTGGGCATGCGCACCACCATGGTGTCGAAAAGATCCGAGGCCAATATCCACTTGATCACGGCCTGGCGGGCGCTGGTGTTTTCATTCTGCAGACTTCGAATGTTGAGGGCCGACTGGTAGATCGTCATCGTTTTCATCGCGATCGTTGCCACACCCTTGGCCCTGGCCTTCTTGAGGAGAGGCTCGACGCCGTGTGTCAGGAAGTTTGAGCCCAGGAGAATCACGTCAAACCGGTTGTTGTCGATGCCCCATTCCATCTCCTTGAGCACATTGACACTGTGGCCGGATGCGCCCGTAAACCGCACTTTGCCGAGTTTCTTGGCTTCATCCCAGGCCTCGTAGATCGCGGGATTCTGGATGCGCTCGATGCCTCCATACTGAGGGTGGCCAATGGAGTGGATCATCATACAGTCGATGTACGTCGTGTTCAGCCGCTTGAGTGCAGCATCAACCGCCTCCAGCAGAGCTCTTTTGGTCACGTTTGCGGTCACCAGAGGAGGATCCCATTTGTCCACGACGAAGACTTTGTCGCGCCACTTGGGCAGAACCTTGCCGATGATTTCCTCATGCCCGCGGTACTGGGCTCCCGTATCGATCAGGTTGATGCCGCATTCGAAGAGATAGTTGACGATGCTCGGCTCGGTCTGGCCCGAGCCGCCGGAGATGTCGCTCACTTTCCATCCTGTTTTGCCCAGCGGCTTGTAGCGCTTGATTTTTGGAGCGGTCACGGTCTGCAGTCCGAGGTTCTTCAGATTTCGTGGAATGGCAGCGCCGGCGGCCAGCGTCGTCGAGGCTTGAAAAAACTGGCGTCTGGAAAGTTGTTGCATGATTTTTGCCCTTCTTATTCTTCTCGAGCGGGTGACGCCGATGCGGGCGAGGCCTGCGATTTCGCGGCGATTTTCAGCAACTGCTCCATTCTGTGCGCGATGCTCCGGGCTTGCATGAGAGCGGAAATGACGGCAACGCTGGCGGCTCCTGCCTCCAGCACGGGTCGGATTTGCTCGATCCCGATGCCTCCAATGGCTACGACCGGGTTCGCCGACAGTCTGCATGCCTGCTGGAGCGATGGCAGTCCAACTACTGGGAAATGGTCGGGTTTGGTGGAAGTGGCGAAGACGGGGCCAAAACCGACGTATTGAATGGGCAGTTGGTTCGATTGACGAACATGGAGCAGGGAATGTGTCGAAAACCCGAGCAACGCGCTGTTTCCCAGTACCTTGCGGGCGGCAGTCGGCGGAAGATCATCCTGTCCCAGGTGCACTCCGTCCGCTTCACTCAGGAGCGCGAGATCGCAGCGATCGTTCACGATGATCCGCACTTCGAATCGCGAGGCATACTCCACGCAGCGGCGCAGGTCGACAAGGAATTCCCGAACAGGTGTGTCCTTGTCGCGTATCTGAATCAGCGTAGCTCCGCCACGTATCAGCTCGCGCACGATCTGCAAATGGCTCGATTTCTTAGACAAGCGTTTGTCGGTGATGGGATAAACAGGCGGAATCGTGAATCTCATTGCCGCTCGCGCTGGATGTAACGGTCAAGGAAGCGCGTGGTGATTCTGCCCTCGATAAAATCCCTATCGCTCAGGATTCGCTGGTGGAGGGGAATCGTCGTCTTGACGCCTTCTATGATCGTCATATCCAGCGCTCGTTTCATGCGGCCGATGGTTTCGATGCGGCTTCCCCCGTAACTGATCAGTTTGGCGATCAAGGAATCATAGTAAGGCGTGACCACATATTCGCCATAGGCAGCCGTGTCCACGCGCACGCCGCATCCGCTTGGCGGATGAAATGTGGTGAGCTTGCCGGGAAAGGGCAGGTAGGTATCCGGACATTCCGCATTGATGCGGCATTCCATGGCCCAACCGCGGATAGTGACATCTTCCTGACGGAAGCCAAGTCTCTCTCTCGCGGCGACCCGGATCTGCTGCTTCACGAGGTCAATTCCCGTAACCATTTCTGTTACTGGGTGTTCGACCTGGATCCGGGTGTTCATTTCTATGAAGTAATAATTGCCCTTGTCATCGAAAATGAACTCGAGCGTTCCTGCGTTAGTATAGTTGACCTGGCGCATGGCGCGAACAACGAGTTCCCCCACCTCGGCCCGCAGTTCGGGAGTGATGTACGTCGAAGGAGCTTCTTCGATCAGCTTCTGGTAACGCCTCTGGATGGAGCATTCCCTTTCACCCAGATGAACCACATTTCCATGGAGGTCGGCCAGCACCTGGAACTCTATGTGACGCGCCTCGGGCAAGTACTTCTCCATATATATGTCGGCAGAGCCGAAAGCGGCCTGTGATTCATTGCGAGCCACTTCTACGGCGTCGGTTAGCTCGTCAGGCGTTCTGACGATGCGCATACCTTTGCCGCCCCCTCCGTTGGAAGCCTTGAGGATCAGCGGGAATCCGATCTCTCTGGCTTGCTCGACGACGGCTGGAGTCAAGGCCTTGATCTTTTCAGTTCCCGGCACCACAGGTAATCCCAGTTCCTTCATGGCCTTTCGAGCCGTTTCCTTGTTGCCCATGAGGCGGATGACATCGGGGGAAGGGCCGATAAAGGTCAATCCGCAAGCCTCGCACACCTCGGCAAAATACGCGCTTTCGGCGAGGAAACCGTACCCGGGGTGGATCGCATCCGCATTGGTGATCTCAGCGGCGCTGATGACGGCCGGAATGTTGAGGTAACTCTCCGCGCTCGCGGGAGGGCCGATACAGACCGCTTCATCAGCAAAGCGCACGTGCAGGGAATTCTGGTCAGCCTGAGAGTAGACAGCAACCGTGGGGATATTCAGTTCCCGGCATGCGCAGATGATCCGTAGCGCGATCTCTCCCCGATTTGCGATCAAGATCTTTCGGAACATACGAGAATTGCCTATTTGCGGGGGCGAATGCCGAAGAGTTTCTGCCCATACTCGACAGGTTGGCCGTTATCGACGTAGATCTCTACAACCTCGCCGCTCACATCCGATGGGATCTCGTTCATGAGCTTCATCGCTTCCACGATGCACAGAATTGATCCGGCCTCGACCCTGGAGCTGATCTTGACGTAAGGCTCTGCCTCCGGCGCAGGAGATCGATAGAACGTGCCTACAATGGGTGAGGTGATAATATGGAGTCCTTCTTCCGAAACGACGGTTTCACCGGCAGAGACGGACGGCACATAGGATCCCGCCGTGGCCGCGGGAGATTCATGACCGGGAGCGACCTGAGAAACAACCGCGTGCGGGACGGAAACCAGCGTGCCGTCACTCGAAACTGGGCCCCGCCGCAGTCTCATCCGCGTTCCAGTATGCTCCAACTCGAACTCTGAAATGTCACTCAGCAGAATCTCCCGGATAAGGTCCTTTACTTCCTTAATGTTCATGCGTGCTTTCTTTAAGCCCTTTCAGTTGATGGCTGTGCCAAGCTTGAGAATCGGGCATCCTGACTTGATCACGAGACTATCTCACATGCTCTCGTTAATCAAAGCTTTACCTGTGAGCGAATCGAGGGCGATTGGAAGCCGCAAAGGCGTCTGAGGATCCGCCCGAACCCATGTGCGCGTTGGTGACCGAGTTTATGTGCGGCCCGCCTCCCCCTCCCGTATGACCAGGTTGACGGCGGGGATGATAGCATCAAAGGAGTGGGTTGTCAAACCTCCGGATTCTCGATTTCTTCAATCTCTTCAATGGTTTTGATAGGGTTTCCCCGCGAGTCGATTCAGAACGCTCAGATCTCTGCGAGGCTCGGAATCCGCCATCGGGGCGCGATTCAGTACCGGAGTTCTTTCTCGATAGGGCCGGCGGCACGGCTGATTTCGAAGAATGCCTTCCCGGCGTGAGAATCGGGTTCCAGGAAGAGGATGAGAATGTAATCCTCGTTCAAGGCCTGCAACAGGATCTTCCCCTGCTCGGTGACCAAAAGGGCGCTTTGAAGGCCGCCTGATTCAGTGTCTCCCGCGACCTTGCGCGAGATTCGGAACAGACTGGCGAATTGAGCTGCGATGGCTTCAGCCTCGGTGCGGAAGGCTCTTGAGTCCGTTTCCAGCAGGACTCCATCGGACCCTGCAATCATAACCCAACGTGCCCTGGCCCGGGCGGCCAGACGGGCCAGATTGGATTGAAACATAAGACAACCTACTTCACGATCTTGGGGGTTATGAAGAACAGAACCTCCTGAGTATTGTGGGAAACCGCGGATCGTCGGAAGAGGTTTCCCAAAATCGGCAAGGAGGCCAAGCCTGGTATGCCGTCTCTTGAATTTTGCTCATTATCAATCAGAATGCCGCCGATCACCGTGGTGCCGCCGTCGCTCACCAGGACACGGCTCTGGGATTCGCTGGTACGAATCGAGGGAACTCCCTGCACCGCATCGGCGAAGTCGGGTGTGTTGTTCTCGATCTTGAGGTCCAGAACGATGTTTCCCTCGGAGGTAATCTGTGGCGTGACTGTAAGGGTCAGGGCGGCATTTTGGAACTGGATTGTAACCGTGTTGTTGGCGACAACCTGCACGGGGAAACGCAAGCCTTGTGTGATTGTCCCTGGGCTGTTGTTCTGTGTCGTGAGCTTCGGCTGAGATATCACCTTCGCCTGCCCTTTGCTTTCTCCAGCCGTGATGGCGGCGTCGAGAAGAAAGGTGTCGAAGATGTTGCCGACAGAGAGGCCTAAGCCTCCAAATGGAAGCGCCGAAGGCAGATTCACATTCCAGTTGCCGGAATTATTGGCAGAATTGGAACCCGCACTCACGCCGCCTGACTTGGACGACGTGCTGTCGGATGCGCCCCGGCCGGTCGTTTCATTGCCGGCTGCAAATGTCGAACCCGGTGTGTCGGATGGCCGGGTTCCGCCAATCGTACCGGAGGTATTGGATCCACCCACGGTGACGCGCTGCAGGTTGCCCTGTACAAACCCAAACTGGATTCCTATGTCGCGAGCAAAATCACGGGTGGCGGAGACTATGCGAGCCTCTATTTCCACCTGGGGCTCCGGCTTATCCAACCCATCGATCAGCTTCATCACCTTGTCGATGGAGGTCGGGATGTCCGTGATGACCAGGGAGCCGGTTCGCTCATCGACGACCGCCAGCCCGCGGGGGGAGAGTTGGTCTTTAAGAACCATAAGAAGGTCCTTCGCCTTGGCATAGTTCAAACGCCGGATACGCGTGTCCAGATCGGCGGCCAGCAGTGTTGCTTTCTTGAGATCCTCTTGTTGTTTCGCCTCCGCCTGCATGGTCTTTTTGGTGACGATCCGCACCAGATTGCCATCGATCTGTTTATCCAGGCCGTTGTTTGACACCACCGCCTCAAAAATCTGGTCCCAGGGCAGTTTCTCTACCTTAATTGAGGTAGTCCCTTTGATGTCAGGATCCATGACGATGTTAATGCCGCCCTCTTCGGCCATTAAGCGGAAGAAATCGACCAGCGAGATATTGACGAGGTCCAATGACAAGGGCTCCCCGCTGAATTCGCCATCCAGCCGTGCGGCGGGGTGGACCGGCGGTGCCGGAGTCGGCAGCGGCGGAGGTTGCACGGATGCGGGCGCCTTTGCCTTTGCCTGAGGCGGACCGACCTGAACAGATGGTTCTGCCGTCGCGGAGGCCAGTGCGCTCTGCGGTATTTCCGATGCCGCAAGATCGCTGATTACGGGCACGACCGATCCGGGAGTTTCTTCCCCGGCCTCATCACGTGATGTCGCCGCAACCTTTTGTTGCATCCCTGGAGGGTGGGTGCCTGCCTGCGAAGGATGCGCGGCCGGCGGCACACTCGAAGCCTCAGGTCTGGGCTGGGCTGAAGTCTCCGTAGCATGGAACGTGATGTGCATTCCTTGAGCGTCGGCAGCGACTTCGTGACTCCCGTAGTTCTTGTCCAAGTCGAATACCAACCGGGCGATTTTAGGTTCTGAGGTTTGGAACTGCCGGATCCGGAGTTGTTTGACTCCCGCGGCGCTTACCGGGTAATTCAGCGTCGTAACCTTGTTCTCCGCGTTCATGAAATCCAGGACCAGACGCGCCGGGCCATCAATATTGAATTCTTGATAGGCCAATTGGCGGCTGCTGCCTACGGAGACAACAAGATCCCTTCCCGCCTGACTCGTGGTGATGCTTGTTATGAAGGCGGCAGGATCGTCGTGCGGTTTTGCCACGGCGCCTTTGGCCCCCGAGTAGGATACCTCGAGGTTTTCGGCTTTCTTGGGCAGCTTCGGGTTCCCGGCGGCGGCTTGGGACATCCCCAGATCGGGGACAGCAATCACGAGTAGGGGGAACAGCAAAGCCCAGCCTCTGAAGCGGCTGGCTCTCGCGGCCGAGTTTAGTCCGTTGGTTGGGACAAGTCGTGTTCTCATAGCGGCAATCCCTATCAAGTTCTTAAACGCTTGGTGATTTCTTGGGTCAAGACCTTGCCGCTTTTCAGCTTGGTCTCGTGGATCATCTGGACGGAATCAGCGCCGATGTCCTTTAAATATCCATCGAACAGGTGATCTCCAATGTGCAGGAAATAGACTCGCTTGTCGGAGCCTCTGAAAACGGCCGTATAGCCCTCCCGGCTCTTTGAGACGCCGACCAGTTCCACCTCCTGAACGTTCATGCCAGCGATTCCGGGCGGAGGGGTCGGTTTTGGGGCTTCTTCGTCGGGATTCTCGCTCTTCCGGCGCGTGAGTGGATTGAGAAACGGATCGATCCGGTTAGTAGGCTCATAGCGGGCGCCGCGGTATGGAGTTATCGGTGCCGTGGCTACGGGTGGAGGTGCTGGAGCGGCCGTTTTCTTTGTCGCCGCCTGCTGGCCCGCGACCCAAGGCAGCAGGAACAGTCCCCAAACAAAAACTGCAATAGTCGGATATATGCGTTTCCTATTCATGTCTGCTCTGTTTGCCGGGAGCGGCAGCCTGGACTTCATGTTTGCCCGATTTGCCGGGAGCGGCAGCCTGGTTTTCATGTGCGCCCTGTTTGTCGGGAGCGGCAGCTTGTTCTTCCCGATATACAAATGTTGTGGCGGTACAGTTGGAATTGAGGGTTTTTGTGGGATCGGTAGACCCTTCGATATTCTTCACATTGATATTGTCGACGTTCACGACGCGCGTAAACATTCCGATCTTTTCGAAAAAGGTTCCGAGGGCGTTGTAGGATCCCTGGATCTCCATGGCAATGGGCCAATCCAGGTAGAAAGCCCGGGTGGCGACAGGCTGAGGCACAAACTTGACTATCTTGAGATTGCTCTCGTCGGCCATTCGCTGCACCGCGCGCAGAACATCAGGAGTTTCTTTCTGGCTCGGCAGGATGCGCCGTAGTTCGTCCAGCCGGACATCGAGCTCGGCCAGTTCCCGCTTGAACTGCGACAGCCGCTGCTCGACCGCGACCGCCTGGGAAACGGATGACTGCAGTTGAGCCACCTCGCTCTGGAGCACGCTGCGCGTTGCCTGGAGATCCTTTAAGTAGAACCAGTAACCCAAGAACGCCAGGGACAGGCCCAATGCCGCGATCAGCGCGTTCTGCACCCTGCGTGGAACGTTTTCCAGTTTGATGTTTCCGAATGCCATGGCGATCTACTCCGTAACCAACTTGCGCGCACATACGCAGACCAGGGTGAACTTCGCGGTATCCTTTTGTTGATCTTCGTAGAGCTCCAGGTCGACGGTTTTAAAGAAACCCGTGGCCGACAGATTGCTCATGAAATCCGGAATGGTTTCTCCTTGAACTGTCAGCCCGCTGATGCGTATCTGATCCCCCTTTTGATCGAGAGAGGTCAACCAGAGCGCAGAACCGGTAGGAATGCTGTGAACGATATGATTCAAGAGCAGCACGGGCCCGGTCTGGTTAGCCTTGAGCTGCTCGATGACATCGATGCGGCTCTGGCGTTCCTGCTTCATTTGATCATATCGATCGATCTCTTTTTTCAATCCCTCGAGCCGGGCGTTTTCCGTGCGCAGGCGATCGCGAACTGCCGTGAGATTGACGACCTGCGTGTGCAGGTAAAACCAGTAGGCGCCCAATGCCGTGCCGACAAGCGCCAATACGAGCAGCATCAACACGCCCATCGGCGAGGCCTTCGACTTCGCAGGCGCAATGCGCGACTGAACTGTATGATCCTTGAGAAGGTTAACCTTGATCATGGCAGCCCTATTCCTCCGAGTTCCGCATGGCAAGGCCGACGGTGACGGCAAGGTCCGGAGAATGATCGGCGATGAAAGGGAACCGCTTCGGGTCGTAAGATATCTTTTTGAAGGAATCGAACTTCTCAGTCGGGATCGCAAACTTCCGTGCCAGCGTCTCCAGCAGTCCGAGGGTGTGCGCCGCGCCGCCGCTTACCAGCATGCGGTCGATGTGATCGATGGTGGTGGTCGACTTGAAAAAATCGAAGGTCTTCTGGATCTCCAGGCAGATGATTTCGGTCACCGACTCAATGACGTGTTGCGCATCGGAAGGATTGATTTTTTCAACGACTTCCCCATGCTTTAAGGCCTCGGCCTGATTGAAGTTCAGGCCGAACTCCTTCTGGATGAAGTCGGTGTACTGGCGGCCTCCGACGGCGACGTCGCGCGTGAACAGAAAGTCACTGCCCGCGACGATGTTGATGGTCATGACGCTGGCGCCGATGTCGAGTAACGCGACCGTTGTGCGGGTTACCGGCTCGTAATTGACCTCATAGGCGTTTTGCAGTGCAAACGCATCTACGTCAACCACCACGGGATTCTTGCCTGCCATGGAGATCACGCTCGTGTGATCCGTGATCTTCTCTTTCTTTACGGCAACGAGGAGGACATCGAGGTTCCCGGAAGCTGAGTTTTCCCCGAGCACCTGATAATCCAGATTCACATCGGTGATGTCGAAGGGTATGTATTGCTCCGCCTCCCAACGAATCGACTCGGCCAAGTCTTCCTCTTTCTGAACCGGAAGCGAGATCTTCTTCACGATGACCGAATGGCCGGAAATCGATGTGGCGACTCGCCGGTTCTTAATGGTCTGCTGGGCGAAGATCCTATTGATGGCATCGGCGACAGGGATCTTTGAAATCACGACGCCGTCCACGATGCAATCAGGGGAGAGCTGCTCCACACCCAGACTGAGGAGTTCATAAGCGCCGTTGCGCAGCGGCCGCAGTTCGGCTGCCTTGATGCTGCTGGAACCGATGTCCAGGCCGACAACTTGTTTCGATCTATTCCAAAGACTCAGTGCCATGGGGGTTCAACTCCGGTTCCCAGATTCATCGTGGATGCGCGCTGACTGGTTTTCTCCGGCTGCGTTCGCGGATTCCTGAAGACCCTGTGCGCTCATGGTGTTTGCCTTCCGTTGCTTGCGATTCAATCGACGCTGCCGTTGCGCCTCAGAGCTCTTATCGTTCGGACCGACGGAGAACCTTTCACTTTTTTTCCTGAATCTGCCGTTGTCACGGATAGGTAGTTTCGGCACATCGCATTTCTTTTCAAAATGGGATGAGGTATCGTAGGGAAAGTACTCGAATCCAATCGGCACATCAGTGTCTCAGAGCACAATATGAGCATTTTGTGCCGGATAGGGCGCGTGGTAATATTGGTCTCCGAAGCGAGTTGAGGTTGGAGCACAAAAATGGTCTCCCGGCGCAGTTCTTACCGGTAGAATATAGGTTTCAGCTGTCGGCGAGCTAATTTTCTTGACAGGGACACATCTGTTGGATAGCCTAAAAGATTATCTTGCAGCGTGGATATTCCATGGAGTGAATGATGAAGAGTTATATACCCGGCGAGGGTGAAATGCAGAAGCAGTGGCATGTGGTGGATGCCGAGGGCCAGATTCTCGGAAGGCTGGCGACGCGCGTAGCCGTGCTGCTGACGGGGAAAGACAAAGCAGTCTACACGCCTTTCCTCGACACCGGCGATCATGTCATTGTTATCAACGCCGACAAAGTCCGCCTTACCGGCAAGAAACTTACGGACAAGTTTTATCGTCATCATACGGGGCACCCCGGCGGGTTGCGCGAAGTGGCGGCAGGTGTACTCATGGCGCAGCACCCGGAGAGAGTGGTGCAGGAAGCGGTGTTCGGCATGTTGCCGAAATCCAAACTTGGGAGGGCGATGCGAAAGAAACTGAGGGTCTATCGCGGACCGCATCATCCCCACCAGGCCCAGCAACCCAGTGCTTTTGCGTTGTAGTGGAGTTTTCGAGAAACCGGCAAGACTAGTTTCCCTTTAAAGTAAGGAGTTCGAGTTTGGCGACAGTTCAATATTACGGGACCGGAAAAAGGAAAAGTTCCACCGCTCGAGTCTATCTGATGCCGGGAACCGGCGAGATCAAGGTGAACAAGCGAGGGCTGGCGGATTACTTCCGCAACGAAACCCAGCGCACGGTCATTCGTTCACCTCTCGCGGTCACCGAAAACGCAGGGAAGTTTGACATCAGAATCACGGTCGACGGGGGAGGAATTTCCGGACAGGCGGGAGCCATCCGGCTTGGCATTGCCAAGGCGCTGCTTGAGTTCAACAACGAATTGCGGCCCAAGCTGAAGCGGGCCGGAATGCTGACGCGCGATTCCCGAATCAAGGAACGGAAGAAATACGGTCAAAAGGGAGCTCGCAAGAGATTCCAATTCTCCAAGCGGTAACCCGAGGGAGGTTCTATTTGGTTTCGATTAGCATGAAGCAGCTACTGGAGGCAGGCGTCCATTTCGGCCACCAGACGAAGCGCTGGAACCCGAAGATGAAAGACTACATTTTCGGGGAACGAAACGGCATCTATATTATTGATCTGCAGAAAAGCTTGAAGCTGTTCAAGAATGCAGTCCAGTTCGTATTTGACCTCAGCTCCCAGGGGAAAGTGGTTCTTTTCCTAGGCACGAAGCGCCAGGCGCAGGAGGTCATCCAGGAGGAAGCCGGCCGTTGTGGAATGTATTATGTCAACCAACGCTGGCTCGGCGGACTGCTCACGAACTTCACGACCATTCAGAAGAGTCTGAAACGCTTCCGCGAACTGGAGACGATGCAGACCAACGGGCAGTACGACCTTCTGTCCAAGAAAGAGGTCGCCCGGCTCGAGCGCGAGCGCAAGAAACTGGAAAAAAACCTCTCCGGCATCAAGGATATGTCGCAGCTGCCGGATGCATTGTTTGTCATTGATACCAGGAAGGAAGCGATCGCGGTGCAGGAAGCGCGCAAGTTGGGAATTCCCATCGTGGGTGTGGCGGATACCAATTGCGATCCTGATGAAATCGATTACATCATACCCGGCAACGACGACGCTCTGCGCGCGATTCGGCTTATTACGGGCACTATCGCCCAGGCGTTTATGGACGGTCGTGCCGTTTTCGAGGCTCAACAGAAGGAGTTGGCTGAACAGCTCGAGAAACAACGGCAGCTGCAGGCCCAGCAGGCTGCGGCTGCCCGCGAGGTGGCTGCTCGGGCGGCGGCGGCTGACGCAGCGCGCCGCGCTGCGGAAGGCAAAGAAAGCGCGGAGGCGCCACCAGCTTCTGGAGAGGGGGCCGGGCCGCAAGGTGAAGCCGGCGGCAGGCCGAAGACAACCCTGAAGAAGACGCTGCAGCGCAAGGCGCGGCCTAATAGGAAGTCGGAGCCGAGAACACATATGGACTCCGTTTCCTCACCGGAATCCGCCGTGCAGGCCGAGCCTACCGAACATGCGGAACCGGAGGAGGCTTCGTCTGCCGCGGCACCCGATCCGAACACCGAGCCAGACGCGAAGGAAACTGATCCGGAGAGCAGTACGCCCGGTGCTTCGGGCGAATAGCGGAAATCGGACTCGCGTCTATATCACACCACACAGTTTCTGAGGCGGTCCGAAGCCTGGGGCCGGATCGTGACAGGTCCGCGTGCAGGTGTCGTGCGTCTTCACAGAGACAGCCCCGCATAGTGAGATTTGGAGGTCAGGAATGAACATCACGGCAGAGCTTGTCAGAACTCTCCGGGAGAAAACCGGCGTTGGTCTAATGGAATGCAAGAGCGCGCTGCAGGAAGCCCATGGGGATCTGGAAGCGGCTGTCACGGTTCTGCGCAAGAAAGGCCTTTCCGCGGTTGCAAGAAAGGCAGGGCGGGAGACCAAAGAGGGTTGGATCGGCAGCTACGTACATAATAACGGCAAGATCGGCGTCATCGTGGAGGTGAATTGCGAGAGCGATTTTGTCGCGCGCAACTCCGATTTTCAAACCCTCGTAAAGGATCTTGCCATGCACATCGCGGCGAGTGACCCTCGATTTGTGCGGCGAGAGGAAGTGACCGAAGATGTATTGGCCTCGGAGCGGGAAATTTACAAGGAACAGGCTCGCGCCACGGGAAAGCCGGATAATGTTCTCGACAAGATCGTGGAAGGGCGCATGACGAAGTTTTTCGCCGAGACGTGTCTGCTGGAGCAGCCGTTTGTCAAAGATCCGAGCATCTCCATCAAGGATCACATCGCAAGTCACATCCAGAAGATTGGTGAAAACATCCAGATTCGCCGCTTCGTCCGTTACCGGCTCGGCGAGTAAAGTCACGGCCTCCGAGGCCGTGCGGGAGGTCTCATGGATGAAGGGCAGCGCGCGCCCCGATACCAGAGGGTCTTGCTGAAGCTCAGCGGCGAGGCGCTCATGGGGGGGCAGGGGTTTGGTGTGGACCCGCGCATGGCGGATCGTATCGCCGGCGAGATCGAAGAAATCCACAGCATCGGCGTGCAGGTGGCTGCTACAGTAGGGGGCGGCAACATCGTCCGGGGCATTTCTGTCGGCGCCGCGGGCATGGATCGCGTGAGTGGCGATTACATGGGAATGCTGGCCACGGTCATCAATGCCCTGGCTCTGCAAAACGCCCTGGAAAAGCGCGGCGTTTTCACGCGCGTGCAATCCGCGATCGAGATGAAGGAAGTGGCCGAGCCTTACATTCGCCGCCGCGCTATCCGTCACTTGGAGAAGGGCCGGGTCGTGATCTTTGCCGCTGGCACGGGGAACCCGTATTTTTCCACAGATACAGCCGCTGCGCTTCGCGCCATTGAAATCAGCGCCGAGGCGATTCTCAAAGCCACCAAGGTGGACGGGATCTTCGACGCCGATCCGATGACGAATCCCTCTGCCAAAATGCTCGAGAACCTGACCTACCTTGAGGTTCTGGAAAAGGGATTGCGAGTCATGGATACGACGGCCATCACGCTGTGCATGGAAAACAACCTGCCCATTGTGGTTTTCAACCTGCTCCGTCATGGTAATATCAGGGATGTCGTAATGGGCGCGAGAGTAGGCTCCACCGTGAGGGCCAGTCAATGAATAACGTTTGCACTTTGGCGCGAGCGCCGGGCGGGCAGATGCAAGGCGCCGCGACGCAGGCGATGCCGTGGTGCATCGTCGAGGAGCGGCAACGCAGCAGATGCCCGCCCGCCGCCGCGCCCCTCCGGGCTGCGGCCCGCAGGCCCGCTGGCTTTGTTGCTCGCTCCTTACAGACTAAAGAGTATGCTC
>JBEKIX010000040.1:0-23299 GCA_050011535.1 Acidobacteriota bacterium | reverse complement strand
TGCGTTGCAGGGCGGAGTCCTGCAGATGGTCAACCACGGCATCTCCACGGGCGCACTCTTCTTGATCGTCGGGATCGTATATGAGCGGCGCCACACCCGCATGATTTCGGATTACGGCGGACTGAGTCACATCATGCCCGTATATGCCTCGGTGTTTCTTCTGATGACGCTCAGCTCGATCGGCATGCCGGGACTCAACGGGTTCATCGGCGAGTTCTTCATCCTGCAGGGAACGTTCGCGGCACCGGGTCTCTGGATGTACGCGGCACTCGCGGTGATCGGCATCGTGCTGGGCGCGGCCTACATGCTGTGGTTGTATCAGCGCGTGATGTTCGGCAAGCTGGAAAACCCTCTGAACAAGGCGCTGCCCGACCTCAATCTCAGAGAGCTTGCCACCTTCGTACCGCTGATCATTCTCGCTTTCTGGATCGGGATATATCCGAGCTTTTTCACCAAGTACCTCGACGAACCGGTGAATTCGATCGTGGCGCGCGTGCGCACGGACTACTTTACAAATCGCGCGCAACTTCCTGCTCTGCCGGCGTCGGTAATCCAGACCGCCGCCACGAAGTAGTTGCAGGTGAAAGTCCCGCCTCACGGCGACGACTGGAGATATTGTTGCAGACCCGGCGGCATCTGGGCACCGCCAGGAATCTTAATCATTGAGGAGACGTTCACGTATGATGAAAAGGGTCGTAAGGTGACCAAGTAGCATTTTTGTTGAGTTCAGAGGGCCCATGGCGACCGTGTATACTCGGCACGCGCCGGGTCAGGTTCTCGTGCCGCCCCCCCCCCCCCCAGTACTATCACCATCGCATTTGAAATCGCAATCCGCGTAACTGTATATCTGCTGCGAAATTGGTGACAGTCACCAATTTCGTCGCGGAGCGTTTGATAAAAACGCTTGTGATATTTTGGAATTTCTGCGAGGATAGCTCTCAAATCCAAGAGATGGCACAAGAGGTCTTCCGGAGGAACGCCTTCGAGTGACCTGCAGTGGATGCAGTCAAACTGGTTTTGGCACTTCGGCACCGGGCTTATGATTTCGGATGCGGGATCGGAACGTGATCGCACTCAAGATGAATTGGATATTCCTGTTCAAGACGAACACCGCAGCGAGACTGGCATCAACGCGTTTCTGGCGTAGATGCTGCGAATCTTAAGTTCGAGCATTGGCTGCCGGCTGCGGCCGCGGCATTAGGTTGGTATTTTGAGGATTTGGAATTCGGCATTTTGTCTGCGTCAAGCGCGGCTGAATCGTTCCTATCCAGGATCCACTGCTCACGCTGCTCATTCCGGCCGCGCCAGATCGGCAAAAACTCTTCCTAATCCGTCAAACTGTCTGGAGGTTATTTGTCCTTAAACGGCAACCCGCACTTCTCAGCAGATTGCGTAGCGAGGCGACGCAGACGGGCATGGATACAAGGCGCGCGACCGAGGGCTCCGCAGGCGTACTCAACAGTACGTCGAGGAGCCCGACCGAGCGCAACGCAGTATACATGCCCGGATCCGGCGCCGCAGTAGAAAGCTGGTGAGAAGTGCGGGTTAATTCAAGCGGAGCGGATGAAAATGTCTGACTGCCAACACCAATGGGACATGGCCAACATTCAATTTGGCTTCGTGGTTTTTGAGAAGTGTTTCCACTGCAATTGCGTGAGAACTTACTTTACCCGGGAAGGGGTCGGAATCATTGGAGACGAATATCGTGAAGACGATCACTTCTGGCAGCGAGTAGAAAACGCCCAGTCATTCCGCTTTGATCTGCGCTGTTCGGGTTGCGGCGCGCTGGAGCCGTTTGACGACATGATGGGGCTGTTTTATTGCACAAGCTGCCAGCCCGAGTGCCGCGTTGAAAAACTCCGGAAGCAACTGGAGGCAAAGCGGACCTATCTCGTACTCGCATGCGGTTTTCTGCGGGAGATCGCACCGATTCCGGGTCGGATATCCAGGCGCAAGCTGGAAGAACTCAGCCGTTACTTTAACCAGCGCAGGGACACTACACGCTCGAGAATTGAAGTTGCCGCCTTTGATCTGGAGACTGGCTTTGCGCAATGCCAGGGAGAATTTCTGCATGATGTGGGTATGCTCTCTCCCGAGCCGGTGACAGACCGGAAATCCCCGTTCTGACGTGATCCAGGACCACCTCTAAAACTGATGAAGGAGATTTGACATGACGACTCAGGAGCTGATCGAAAAGACCGGGCTACGGCCATTAAGCAAATTCGAAAACCGAAACGTGGAGGGAGTCTACATATCCGACATGGTAAGCGATGTCATGGCGGGAGCCAAATCGGGGAACCTCTGGCTGACGGTTCAGACGCACAAGAGCATCGTGCCTGCCGCCAATCTTGTGGATGTCGCGGCCATTATCATAACCGGAGGCAAGCAGGTACCCGTGGAAACCGTTGAGCTGGCGAGCAAGTACAACATTGCCATCCTGTCGAGCGACCTTCCTACGTTTCAGCTAGTGGGGAAGCTCTACGAATTTGGCATAGGCGCCAAATAGCGACGCGCACAAACGCCGGCATTGGGGAGTGAAGCGTGCAGATCCGAACGATCAAGGAAGTTTTGGAAGCTTCCGTAATCGAAGGAGAAGACCGGCTCGACGAGGCGGTGGAGCATGTCTATGCATCCGATCTGATGAGCGACGTGCTCGCATTCGGCAAGCCGAATTCAATCCTGTTCACGGGACTTGCCACCCAGCAGGCGATCATATCGGCGCACATGGCTGAGTTCAAAGGCGTAGTTTTCGTGCGCGGGAAAAAATCCAAGGACGGCTCGCCCAAGTTTGCCAGAGAGAATCATCTGGCGCTGCTCTCCACCCATCTGGATATGTTTGATGCCTGCGTGCGTATCGATTCGGCGCTTCGCGGGACGGTCCGCGCGACGGAACATACGGTCGTCACGCCGAGTGTCACGGAGATGACGCTGGCTCATGAGCGCCTCATTTCCGGAAACGACTTTGCTAATGCCGGCATGGTTTCCACGGAGGTCAAATCGATCCTGAAAAAGATCGGATTGAACCCGGCTCTCGTGCGCAGAGTAGCAATCTCCACTTATGAGGGGGAGATGAACGTGGTCATGCACGCACGGCGCGCCAAAGTGAAACTTACCGTGACTCCGAAGTGTATCGAGGTTGCCATTGACGACGAAGGCAAGGGGATTCCGGATGTCGATCTCGCCATGCAGGAAGGCTTCTCGACCGCGACGGAGGAGATGAGGGCCATGGGCTTTGGCTCGGGGATGGGATTGCCGAACATCAAGAAGAATGCTGACGAACTGATGATCAAGAGCGAGGTTGACCAGGGAACTCGCCTGCTAATGAGGTTTTATGTTTAGAGCGGGAGGACGATGTGGAACGGTTCTACCATGCTCACAAAATTGATTTGACCAAATGCCAGGGGCACCGGAGGTGCATGCGGCGCTGCCCGACGGAAGCGATTCGGATCCGGGGCGGCAAGGCGATGGTGATCGAGGATCTCTGCGTCGATTGCGGGGATTGCATGGCGGTTTGCAAATCCGAAGCGATCGTGCCGATTTCCGACCCTCTCAACGAAATCCACGGCCGGGTATACAAGGTCGCCGTGCCTTCCTCAGTGTTGTACTCGCAGTTTGATCCCGGAATCCATCCATATATCATTCATCTTGCCTTCAAGGAGCTGGGCTTTGACGAGGTCGTGGACACGAGCCCGTCCTGTTCGGCCCTGGCCATGGCATACGTCAAGTACATGGAGCAGAGCTCCAAGCGCCGGCCGCTCATTGCCATCGACTGCCCCGCGATCACGAGGTTGATCCAGGTAAAATATCCAGCTTTGGTGGAGCTGATTTCGCCGCTTGACATACCGCGTGAGGTGACGGCGCGCGCAATCCGCACCGAATTTCCCGCGAAGCTCGGCTTGAAACCGGAAGATATCGCCATTATCTATGTGTCGCCGTGCCCGGCGAAGATCGTTTCGATAAAGCAACCCGCGGAGAAGGCGCAATCGTGGTTCGACGGCGCCATCTCCATCCGGGACGTCTACTCCCTGTTGCTGCCGCACGTGGTTACCATCAAGTCGCGATTCGACGCGAGCCGGGTACCCGAGGGCTTCTGCTTCAACGTGGGTTGGGCGGTTTTGGGAGGGTTGGCAGGCGAGGTCCGCAAAGAAAACTGGCTTGCGGTTTCCGGCATGGATCACGTGATGAAGATACTCGACGATATCGAGAACTCACGGCTGCGCAACGTGGATTTCGTCGAGGCCTTCGCCTGCATGTTGGGATGCGTCGGCGGGCCGTTGAACATCGAGAACCCCTATGTTTCACGCATGAATTCGATCAAGCAGCGAGAGCGGTACCAGAGGCACACGGATGTCGATACGGCCGCGATCACCAGGAAGATTGGGGATGGGTACTACTTTCTGGAGAATCCCATACTGCCGCGTCCCACCAAATATTTCGACACGGATTTGGAGACATCCATCAAGAGAATGAAAGAAAGCGAGAGAGTGCTCCAAAAGCTGCCCCAGACCGACTGTGGCTGCTGTGGAGCCCCGACCTGTACTGCGTTCGCGGAAGATCTGGTGCGCGGCGAGGCGGATCTCAGCGATTGCATCCTGTTAGGCGGGGGCGACCGCGTCCACGGAGGTTGACCGATGTCCAGCGGAGAATATGGCGTTGTGCTTGCGAGTTTCCGGGGAGAGGCGGGAGATCTGATTCCCATCCTGCAGGGTATTCAAGGCAGGTCAGGATTCATTTCCGAAGACGCCATCCGACAAGTATCGCGTTTTCTCAAGATTTCGGAAAACGAGATCTTCGGCGTGGCTTCATTCTATGCGCAGTTCCGGTTTACACCACCGGGACGGAACTCGGTCAGAGTTTGTCTCGGCACCGCGTGTCACGTCAGAGGTGGACAAATCCTGATCTATGCGCTGGAAAGAGAACTTGGGATTGTTCCGGGCCAAACAACCGAGGATATGCGGTTCGATCTCCAGCGCGTGGCTTGCCTGGGCTGCTGCGCCTTAGCACCGGTTGTGGCCGTCAACAATGACATATACAGCCGCATGAATGTAATCCGGCTGAAAGAGACATTGAATGAATATGAATAGTTTTCAGAGGCTCCGACTCGCTGCGCTGGAACAGTGGGACTCGCTTCAAAACGGCGTAATCCCGATGATTTATGTGGGAACCGCGTCGTGCGGCAGGGCCGCCGGGGCCACGGCGGTACTGGATGCAATCGAAAAGGTCCTTCTTGAAAAGCAACTGAATGCAAATGTCGTCCAGGTGGGATGCATCGGGCCCTGCTATCTGGAGCCACTCGTCGACATTCGTTTGCCTGGCCGCCCAAGGATGAGTCACGCCAACGTCACTCCGGAAAGGGCAAGATTCCTCGTTCAATCTTACCTGACCGATGAGAAGCCCCCGGTGAGAATGGCAGTGGGCCATTACGGCGAAGACGGCGATGCTTTTACCGAGAAAGTACCGCGATTTTTTGACCTTCCCATGCTCAAGTCCCAGGTTAGAGTGGTGCTTAGAAACTGTGGACACATTGACCCGGAGGAGATCAATCACTATCTCGCAAACGACGGGTACCTGGGTCTCATGAACGCGTTTGTCATGGGCCCCGAGAAGGTAATCGAAGAGGTCAAGGAAGCAGGTCTTCGGGGCAGAGGGGGGGCGGGTTTTCCGACCTATAAGAAATGGGAAGTGTGCAGAAATACTGCTGCGACGACGAAGTATCTGATTTGCAACGCTGACGAGGGCGATCCTGGCGCCTTCATGAACCGTTCGCTACTCGAAGGCGACCCGCACGCTGTCTTGGAGGGAATGCTAATTGCCGCCTATGCGATCGGCGCCTCGCATGGATATATCTACATCAGGGCCGAGTACCCGCTCGCCATTGTGCATCTGAGGAAGGCCCTGGCGCAGATGCGCGCATGCGGGCTGCTGGGGGAAAATATCCAGAACTCGGGCTTCGATTTTGAAATCACGATAAAAGAAGGAGCAGGCGCGTTTGTGTGCGGCGAGGAGACGGCTCTGATTTCCTCTATTGAAGGGAAGCGGGGCATGCCGCGATCGCGGCCGCCGTTTCCGGCCATTGCTGGACTGCATGGCAAGCCCACAATTATCAACAACGTCGAAACGCTGGGAACGCTCCCCAACATTCTCAGGAATGGCTCCGCGTGGTACCGGCAGTTTGGCGTCCAGGGGAATTACGGCACGAAGACATTTTCCCTGGTCGGCAAGGTTCGCAGGCCGGGTCTGATCGAGGTTCCCCTGGGCACGACGCTCAGAAAAATCATTTTCGATATCGGAGGAGGTACCACAAAGAAGTTCAAAGCGGTTCAGACCGGCGGGCCCTCCGGCGGCTGCCTGTCGGAAGAGTTCCTCGACATGGCTGTCGATTACGAGTCCCTCGGCGCGGCCGGGTCCATCATGGGATCGGGTGGCCTCATTGTGATGGACGAGGACACATGTGTCGTCGACCTGGCACGTTATTTTCTCGACTTCACCCAGAAGGAATCGTGCGGCAAGTGTTCCCCATGCCGCGTGGGCTCCAGGCACCTTGTGGAATTGCTCGAGAAGATCATCGCCGGATTCGGCGAGACGGAAGACCTGGCGAAGCTCCAGAATCTGGGGGAGACGGTGAAGCGAGGCGCTCTATGCGGGCTGGGCCAAACGGCACCCAATCCGGTCCTGACCACGCTGCGTTATTTCAGGCCGGAATTCCTGTCGCATGTTGCGGATAAATTCTGTCCGGCGACCGTATGCCGCCCACTCCTCGAATACCGTGTCGTTCCTGAAAAATGTACCGGGTGCCAGCGCTGCGTCAGTGTGTGCCCGACAGGCGCCATCACGGGTCCCAGAGCGGATGTGCATAACCTCGATGCGTCAAAATGCATAAAGTGCCGGGCCTGCTACGAGATCTGTCGCTTTGATGCCATCGCCGGAGACGCGATCGTCATCAGATCAAAACGGAGAGCTTCCGATGAACAGCCCGCATGAGGTGACCATCAATATCGACAACCGAACCCTCGCGGTCCCGAAGGGGCTCACGATCCTAGAGGTGGCCCGGCGCAACGAGATCTATATCCCCACGCTTTGCGCCCACAAGGATCTTACGCCATTCGGCGGATGCCGGATGTGCATTGTCGAAGTGGAAAAGATGCGAGGATTACCCACCGCGTGCACAACGCCGGTAGAGGAAGGGATGGTCATCAGAACCGAGACTGCACAGGTTCATGCGGTCCGCCTGGAGATTCTGCAGCTCATTCTGAGCGAGCATACTTCCAGCTGCCTAATCTGCGACGAGAAGGAGGAGTGCAAGCGCTTCTCCACCACGATTCGCAAGGCCGGCGTCACCACCGGCTGCCGATACTGTCCCAATGACAGCCAGTGTGAGCTGCAATTGGTCGCGGATAAAATGGGCCTTAAGGAGATCGGATATCCGATTTACTATCGCAACCTGCCGGTGGAGAAGGATGATCCGTTCTTCGATCGTGATTACAATCTTTGTATTTTGTGCGGCCGGTGCGTCCGTATGTGCCAGGACGTCCGCACGGCCGGGACGCTCGCGTTTGCACAGCGCGGGCGCCAGACGATAATCGGCCCGGCATTCCACCGCTCGCACATTGATGCCGGATGCGAATTCTGCGGCGCCTGCGTGTCGGTGTGCCCCACCGGAGCTCTTTCGGAGCGGGCCGGCAAATGGGAAGGGAAGCCGGACCGCGAAGAGACAACGACCTGCGCGCTTTGCGGAATCGGGTGCCAGACTCGTCTGCAGGTGAAGGGGCAGCGCGTCATCGGCAGCCTGCCCGCGGAAGATCCTCTTATCAACCACGGCCAACTCTGCGTCAAGGGGCGGTTCTGCATCCCGGAACTGGTCAACGGCTATCAGCGTCTTGTCAGGCCCTTCAGGACTGAGAACAGCACACAGGCGATGCTTTCCTGGGAGGAAGCGGTGGAACTGGCTGCCAAGCGGCTGGAGGCCTGTGCGCCGGATGAGTTCGGCATGCTCATTTCTCCCGATTGCTGCACGGAAGATCTCTATGTCGCCCAGAAATTCGTCCGCACGGCAATGCGGTCGCATCGGATCGACACATCCGCAAGATCGTTCTATGGCTCCGCTTTCGACTCTTATCTCAGAATTTTGAAAAAGTCACAGCCTCTGGCTGAGTTGAAGAACGCTTCCGTGATTCTTTGCCTGGGATTTGACGGCAGGTTTGGCGCGTCCGTGGTTGGGGTTGAACTGCGCAAGGCCACCAGAAATGGAGCAAAAGTTGTCACGATGCATCCCCGCGACCACAGCGTGAGTGTTCTCAGCGAACGGTGGATCCAACCGATTCCGGGCATGGAATTGGAGTCGTTGCGAACGCTGGTGGACCTTACGCGCGCGGAAGCCGGTGCCGTCGCGGGCTCCGCAAACGGCGAATTGCGTGCCGGGCTTTCCGAGACGGCGAGCCTGCTGCGAGCCGCGCCCGCTGCGGCACTTCTCGTCGGTTCCGAGTTTCTCAAGTACGACGCTGCTGCTGAAATCCTCGCAACCATTGAGCAGCTGGCACTGAACACTGGGGCCGGAATCGTGGCCGTGCCTGCGCACAGCAATCTCCTGGGCACCATCATGATGGGAGCTTACGCCGAGTTTCTGCCCGGCGGCATGTCCTCTTCGGATGAAGCCAGAAGGCTTGAGGTTGGGCGGCAATGGGGCGTCAATCTTGCTGAGTCATCCTCCCCATGGCATGCGGGTTCCATTTCCGCGAAGAACAAGCTCAAGGTTCTTTACGTGGTCGGCGAAGTGATAACGAATCTGCATTCTCTTTGCGAATTCTCGATCTTTCAAAACATCTACCCGCCGGAGTTTCTGAAGGATGCAGATCTGGTGCTTCCTGCCGCCGCGTTCAGCGAAGTCGAGGGGACATTCTTCAATTTCGAGGGGCGGGTTCAGAGAGTCGCGCGGGCAGTTGCACCCCCGGGCGAGGCGTTGCCGGACTGGCAAATCATTTGCCGGATTGCCCGCAAAATGCGTGTTCCTGGCTTCGACTTTGCCTCGGTTGCAGACATTCGGGATGAAATCGCCACGCTCGTGCCCGAGTTCGCCGAATTCAAGAATGGCTCTCGGGAGCGCTACCCGATGCGCTTCGGTCCGGCGATGCAGGCGGCTGCCCACGAACCGGTTTCTCGTAGAAACAGAAATGGATCGTTCCCATGTATGCTCAGCGCGAGCGTAGCGGATCACTCGTACCGAGGATTCCGGCTTACGGCTTTCGTAGGCGGAGCAAAGGAACTGTTTTCTGAGGGTGTTGCTCTGATCAATGCGCGAGACGCTGAGAACGCGGGCATATCCACCGGAGACTCGATGGTTTTAACCGGCGACGATTTCGAAAGAATTCTGCCGGCGCAAATCCTCGAGGGTCAGCCGGAAGGGTTCATCCATGCGGTGCTGCATCCAGGAGAAATGTTCAATCCCAACCCACTCCCAGTCAGGATAAGGAAAAGCGATGTTTAGGGTAACCGAAAGCCAGATGATCGTGCCCAATATTCACCTGCTTACCTTTGAAGCGCCCGCGGTTGCACGCGAGGTGAAAGCGGGCCA
This sequence comes from Acidobacteriota bacterium, assembly GCA_050011535.1. Taxonomy (GTDB): domain Bacteria; phylum Acidobacteriota; class UBA6911; order UBA6911; family UBA6911; genus JAFNAG01. The sequence continues at coordinate 13,731 of JBEKIX010000040.1, read as the reverse complement.
GTTCGTAATTGTGCGCGCGGATGAGGAGGGTGAACGGATTCCGCTCTCGATTGCCGACTGGGATGATGAAAAGGGTACGGTCACGATCGGTCTCCTCAACGTCGGCGTAACGACCGGAAAAATGGCGGCGCTCAAGGCGGGCATGAGCATCCCTACTGTCGTCGGGCCGCTGGGAAACCCGACCGAGATCGGCGAGCACGGAACGGTTCTCTGCATCGGTGGCTGCTACGGAATCGGAAGCATCTATCCGATCGCCAGGGCGCTGAAAAAGAAGGGCAACCGGGTGATCATGCTGATGGAGGCCAGAAGCTCGTATCTTCTCTACTGGGAGAAAAGATACCAGGAACTTGTCGACAGATTGATCTGCATCACGCGCGACGGAACCAAGGGCCTGCGCGGACACGCGGGAAGGCTTCCCGAGATCCTTCAGTCACTCGAGGAACCGGTGAATCGGATCATCATCAACGGCTGCACGTTTCTGATGAAGAGAGGATCGGATGAGAGCCGGCCTTTTGCCATTCCTACCACCGTCAGTCTCAACCCCATCATGATCGATGGTACGGGGATGTGCGGGGTTTGTCGCGTGACTGTTGGGACGGCCACCAGATTTGCCTGCGTCCATGGGCCGGACTTCGATGGTCATCAGGTGAATTGGGAAGAGCTTCTCCAACGGCGCAAGGCTTACCTGAGGGAAGAGGTTGTCCCTCTCAGTACGAGCCGTTGCGAAGAGCATATGAGGAAGGCATAGGACAGAATATGGAGTCTCCGAAGCCACCGAAAAAGAAAGTGGATCTGAACCGCAGAGAGATGCCCAAGCAGGCACCTGAGGTTCGCAATCATAATTTCAGTGAAGTCGCCCTGGGCTATTCTGCCGCGACGGCAATGGAGGAAGCAGCGCGCTGCCTCCAGTGTCCAAGCGCGAACTGCGTCAAGAGCTGCCCGGTTGAAATCAATATCCCTCCCTTCGTCGAGTGTATCGCGCAAGGAAACTTCGCCGAGGGTGTGCGGATTCTGAAGGAGAAGAACTGTCTTCCTGCGATCTGTGGTCGAGTGTGTCCTCAAGAGGAACAGTGTGAAGGAAGCTGTTCTCTGGTCAAGAAAGGCGGACAGATCGCCATAGGGCGGCTCGAGAGATTCCTGGCCGACTGGGAGGCAAGTCAAAGTGAGATGAAGCTTCCGGCACTGGCGCCGCCGACCGGGAGGAGAGTGGCCGTCGTCGGCGGGGGTCCCGCGGGACTCACCGTGGCTGGAGACTTGATCAAGCTGGGCCATCAAGTGACGATTTTCGAGGCGCTCCACAAGATGGGAGGTGTTCTTGTTTACGGAATTCCGGAGTTCCGGCTGCCGAAGGCAATCGTGAAGAGGGAAGTCGACTACCTCGTGAAGCTCGGCGTGGAAATCGTGACCGATTACGTGGTAGGCAAGACTAGGACCATCGACAGCCTGCTAGAGGAGTACGATGCGGTGTTTGTCGGTTCCGGAGCAGGGCTGCCGTGGTTTATGGAAATCCCCGGTGAGAATCTGAACGGCGTTTATTCCGCCAATGAGTATTTGACGCGCATGAATTTGATGGGAGGTTTCCTCTTTCCGAGATATCCCACCCCAATCAAGGAGCACCGGCGCGTGGCCGTTCTGGGTGGGGGCAATGTTGCCATGGACTGTGCGCGCACGGCCCTCAGGCTCGGCGCCGACACGAAGATCATCTACAGGAGATCACGCACGGAACTCCCGGCCCGGTTGGAGGAGGTCGAAAATGCCGAGGAAGAAGGTGTGGTTTTCGAGTTTCTCACGCTTCCGACGCGATACATCGGCGACGAGAACGGTTGGGTGAAGGCACTCGAATGTCTCAAAATGAGGCTGGGCGAGCCCGACTCTTCCGGTCGTAGAAAACCGATACCCATCGAAGGTTCCGAGACCATTTATGAAGTGGATGCCGTGGTGTGCGCCATCGGAAATAGCCCGAATCCGCTGATCGCGGCCACGACGCCCGGTCTGGAGGTCGGCAAGAAAGGCAATATAGTCATCGATGAAGCCACAGGAAGGACCGCCAAGCCCAGGGTCTGGGCCGGCGGTGATGTTGCGACCGGTGCGGCAACCGTGATCCTGGCAATGGGCGCCGGACGCAAGGCAGCAAGATCCATGCACGAGTACCTCAGTGCATTATGAAAATCGCTGATTCCATAAAGACATTAGTATAATTGCGCGGTACGCTTCACAAGAGGCGGGCAGACGAGATTCGACGCATCCGTTCTCACGATGAGGGTAGCCGCGCATGCGAAAAATAACCAAGATTCTGCTGACGTGCATCGTGCTGTTCCTGGTAGTCGGGCAATTCTTCCGACCCGACCGGACCAATCCACCTGTCAATCCTGACGCAACCTTCGAAGGCGTCGCGAAGCCCAGTCCTGAGGTAGCCGCAATCGTCGAACGCTCTTGCTACAACTGCCATTCCAACACGGCCGAGTGGCCATGGTACAGCAGGATCGCGCCGATTTCGTGGCTGGTAGCCGATGATGTAAAAGGCGCGCGGGCGCACATGAATTTTTCACAATGGAACGCGCTCACTCCCGCCAAGGCAAAGCAGAAGTTGATGAATGCTTGCGAAGCGGTGCAGGCGGGAGACATGCCCCCCTGGGATTATTTGATGCTGCACAGGACGGCAAAACTCAGCGATCAGGACATCAAAACGCTGTGTGGCGCGTTCGAAAAATAATCAGGAATCGGCCCGGCTGAGCTCTTCCTGTTCCCTTACTTCATTCTTAATTCGAATCGGGCCGTGAGCACATCCGTTGTGGATGCGTCGGCGCGGCCGGTGAATCCAGGTTGTTTCCCGCCCACGGCCACTTGCAGGATTCCGGGCTCGAGCGAATGGTTAAGGTCCTTATCAAGAACGGAGAGTTGATCCGGCGTCAGGGTAAACTCCACCTTGCGCCGCTCGCCGGGTTTCAGCGAGATCCTGCGAAAGCCTTGCAGCGAACGGATGGGGACAGGCACCGACGCCGTTTCGTGAGTCAGATAGAGCTGCACGACTTCATCTCCGGCCCGGTTGCCCGTGTTTTGCACGATAACTGATGCACGAAATTGCTGGTCTGCAGTTACGATCTTGGGAAGCTCGAGGTTGCTGTATTTGAATCGGGTGTAACTCAGGCCGAACCCGAATGGGAAGAGAGGTTCGCTGCTGAAAAAGCGATAGGTCCTGCCTGCCATGGAATAGTCGTCGAATGGCGGCAGCTGGTCGATTGATTTGTAGAAGGTCACGGGAAGCCGGCCTCCCGGATCGGCGTCGCCGAAGAGAACGTCAGCCAGCGCCGTGCCTGCAGCCTGGCCGGGATACCATGCCTCCACGATGGCCGGCACGTGTTCGGCGGCCCAATTTACGGCCAGTGCGCTGCCATTTAGTAAGACAAGCACGACTGGTTTCCCGAGTTTTTGGATGGTCTGAAGGAGCTTTTCCTGGAGAGCGGGCAGTTCCAGATCGAGGCGATCTCCGCCGCTGAATCCCTCGACGTCAACGCGCATTTCCTCTCCTTCGAGCCGGGGTGACAGCCCCATGACCATCACAACCGCATCCGCTTGGCTGGCCACCTGCACCGCCTTCTTTTCGAGATCGCGACCCGGCACAGTCCACAGCAGCTGCATGTGCGCGTCGCCTCCCATGACGTAGTACTCGATGCGGATAGGATAGGCATGGCCGGCCTGCAAGGTGACCTGCGCTGAATTCTTGGATGGCTGGTGCCCGCTCTCAAACCTGGTCAGCAGTTTGTCTGCCAGGTAGATGCGAAAGCCGGACATGCCGTACCCCGCCAAGGCATAATCGCCGGTTGCCGGTGCGACGAGCTCACCCGTCCAGCGTACGGCGAAATTGAAATCATTCCGAATGCGTTTGTCCGGAGTGCCGTCCGTCCAGTTGAAATCGACCTGTGGATCGATGCGCGTGAAAACGGGAGTTCCTTTAAAATCACGATTGTTGAAATACTCTCCCTTCAGGCCCTTTTGTCTGACCGGCCCGGTTGAAGAAAAAAAAGCAGAGGTGGGGATGAGCTCAAAGGATGGCAGGTTTTCGGCCCAATCGCAGCCTAGCGCGTATGTGACGCGGGTTTTCGATGACACCTTGTTTCTTATGCCCTGAAGCGGCGTGATGGGATGAGACGGGGTGCCGTTGTAATTGCCAAGAAGCACCTCGACGTCGTTGGCATTGGGACCGATGACTGCGATCGAAGATAAATCTTTGCGCAGAGGAAGAGCACTCCCGTCATTTTTCAACAGGACCATAGATTCGCGGGCGGTCTTGACGGCGAGGTCCTGATGCGCTCCGCCGTCGACCACCCGGTAAGGAATGCGCGCGAAAGGGACCATGCCGGGAGGATCGAACATTCCCAGTTTGAATCTCGCGGTAAAAAGGCGCGTCACGGCTGTGTTTATTTCGGATTCGGTGATCAATCCTTGTGAAAGTGCTTGTTTCAGGCCGCGGTAGGTGCTGCCGCATTCCAGATCCGTCCCGGCCCTGACGCTCAATGCAGCCGCTTCGGCGGCGGTGGGAACAATCTTGTGCGTCCTGTAGATATCATCGATGGCGCCGCAATCGGAGACGACGTACCCTGCGAAACCCCATTCCTCTCTGAGTATTTTCTCCAATAGCAGGGGGCTGCCGCAGCAGGCATCACCTTCGAACCTGTTGTATGCACACATGACGGAAAAGGCGTGACCCTCGATGATGCTGACTTCGAAGTGTGGAAGGTAGCTCTCTCGTAAGTCCCGTTCGCTGATTTGCGCATCGAAGGTGTGCCGCGTCGATTCCGGGCCGCTGTGCACGGCGTAATGCTTAGCGGTTGCCACTACTTTCAGATAGCGAGGATCGTCGCCCTGCAGTCCCTGTATGAACTGCACCGCCATTCTTCCCGTCAGGTACGGATCCTCGCCATAGGTCTCCATGCCGCGGCCCCAGCGCGGGTCGCGGAAGAGGTTGATGTTGGGAGACCAGAATGTAAGGCCCATATACCGGGCCCGCATTCCTCTGCGGATAAACTCGTGATGTTTTGCGCGCGCCTCATTCGAGATCGCGGTGGCTACATCGTGCAGCAAGTCCTGATCCCAGGTGGAAGCGAGCCCGATGGCCTGTGGGAAAACCGTCGCGATCCCGGCTCTGGCCACGCCGTGCAGACACTCGCTCCACCAGTCGTAAGCGGGAATGCCGAGCCGGTCGATGGCAACCGCCGAGTTCATCATCTGCGACACTTTTTCGTCGGGAGTCATGCGTGAGACCAGATCCTTGACGCGGTCATCGAGGGGGAGCTTGGAATTTTGGAAGGGCGGCAACGGGTTCGAAGCCTGGCCGCTGCCTGAGCGCGGCACTATCGAAAAAGTGCAAAGAGTCGCGGCCAGAATCCCCAGACAGTGAAAAGCGAGACGACGCATTTCAGGATCTCCTTTCAGGAATTATTCCCGCAGCCAGCGCTTCCAGGTCGAAATTGCTTTCCGGATCTCGGCCTCACGCCCGAAGCGGCCAGTATTGATGTGGCTAAGGCAATCGATGATTTTTGCCGCGGCCTTCTGGCCTAGTGCAGAGGCTCCGGACTCTTGTGCAACCTGCTCGAGGACCTTGAATGCATGCCAACGCTCTTCCTGTTGGTCGCGCAATGTCCGGTCATCCGCCAGAATGGCCTGACGTTCAGTGCGCGTCAAACCTGGCTGATTCCGGGAGCTGGCGGGCCACAAATCAGGGCCGCCCTGTTCGAGAAACACGTTTCTCTGCATTCCATGCCAGAAAAGGTCGTTGAAAAACAAGCGTTCGGGGTTGTCGGCGAGATACGTGCCGTAGTCATACAAGGCAGTCAGGTGCTCCGGCAGTGACAAGTTTGCGTCCCGAGTGCGGGCGAGCAATTCACCCAGATTCTTCATTCGCCTGGCACGAGTGCCGAATCCCAAATCCGAGAAGATCTTCCCGGCTTCTTCATATTCCTCGTGCCGTGCGGAACGAACGGCAAGTGAATAGCGAACTGCCTGCGGCGCGGAAACCGTCGGCAGGGGACTCCACGTGATCCGCAGCGGCGGTCCAACCGGCTTCGGGTACTTACGCAAGTACTCGCGAAGATTTTCGTCCGTAAGATAAGCGTCCAGCAGATAGGGCAGGTCAAGGTTCAGGCCGTAGAAACACCATTGCATGCGCGGAAAGCCAAAATACTCGTAAGGCTGGTCTTCCACTGATTGTGAAGCTTGAATGAAGGCTGCATACAGAGCATCAACGGGGCGATGTGTCTTCAGATAAACTCCGACCAGGGCTTGTGCCGCAGTGATGCGATCCGCGCCGGTGGCGGACGAAGCGCGCAGCATCCGCAACAGCGGCGCTTCCGCTCGAGCGTAGTCGCGCTGGACAAAATGGCCGATCGCTGTCATCCAGTTGAACTCGGGATTCGCCGGCAGGGTCCCTGATTCGTCGATCGCACTGGAGTATTTCAGGGCTGCAGCCGGATCGCCGAGATAAAGCGAGGCGCGCATCAGCGCCATTACCAGAGCCTCGGAATCGGCGCCGGATTTGAAAAGATCGGGATGGTCTTGCAGGAGATTCAGTACCCTGGCGCCACGATCCTTCGTCTCAGGCTGGGTTGTCGTGGCGAATAGCCCGCCTGGGTACAGATTTGTAATGAGATTGACCATGAACAGTGCGTGGCGTGGCGTATCGAAAAACTCCTCAAGGTGATCCCACAGCTGATCTTCTCCATCCGAATACACCCAGCGAAGGGATGTTACCAAGGTGTCGCGGTTCAGGGGGGATTGTGGTGAGTTCACCTCGTCCAGGTAGATCAAAGCGGCACGAGCATAGTCCTTCTGGAGATAGCAGATTCGAGCCAGCCAACCTCGGGCTTCGCTCGCGAATGCCGGATTCGCAGCGGATCCGATGAATTCCTCCAGCTTTTTGCGCGCCTCGGCAAGGGCACCTGGACCTCCCTCTGCCCTGCGCAAGGCGATTTTGCAGGCGATCAGCCGTGCTTCTTCGAGATCGCGGTTCGTCAACGCGCCGGGAGCGAGCGCGCGCTTTGTGGCATTGGCTGCCTCTGCGAGTGCCGATTGCGTCTGATCCGCTTTCGCGACATCTGTGAGGCGTCTGTACGATTCGCGCAGGGCGGAGAGCGCCGCGGGTGCGTCAGCCATCGAAAAGCCGGCGTAGGGAATGCCGCCGCCTGGTATTTTGGGGGGCAGCAGATTATCTACTGAATAGTACATTGGGAGCCAGAAGCCGCGAGTCAGGTACGCTCGGAACGACAAGAAAGGCCCGCATGCCCTGAGAGCATCCACGTTCGCAATGATGGCAGCCATCGCCACGGCTAGCACTATCGCCAGGGCAACCATATGACGAAATGGACACTTCCGTTCAACCACGGGATTCATTTCTCCTCTGTAACCGTGAAAACAGCCGGCTGAAGAGTTACCGCCCGGCCTAGAGACAGGGTGCCCACGCCGTGGGAAGCAGGCAGCGAGACCTTGATCGTTGCAGGGCTCGTCATCAGGACTCTCGAACTGATCCTTTGGTCGGGCACGAAGTATTCCAATGGACGCGATGAATGAACAAGGAATGTCACTGGATGCTCTGGGAGTCGATTGGCGATGCGCAGCTGAAGATCGCAGCAGTGCACGGCTACGCAGTCTCCTTCAGTTACCTCGATCGCTGGCGGCGCCGGTGCGATCTCGGTGTGCGTAATCCAACTCAGCACTTGGGCAGGGTCTAGAACAAGGGTCTCCTGGGCGGTGGGCCAGCGGAAGAATATCACTCCGGCACAGAAACCTCCCATTTGCCTGACGGCGTCATAAGTGGAAAGCACCGAGCGACGTGTCGGCATGATCATCTCAATCTCATCGCCAGGTTTTATGCTCCAGTAATTCAGTCTTGTTGCCTGGTCGACTCGCCATACAGACTGCTGTTCGCCTGCGGTTGTTTGCCCGGTACTTGGAGCGGACAGCCCGGGATGACTGAACACGTCCAGCGGCGTAAGCTCGCGGAAGAACTGTGTTGACGTGCCGCGGATGAAAAGGGTGCGCCCGAATGTGGATATTCCCACGCGGTATGGCACGCCGAATGAGTTAAACACCGGTCCCCAGCGCGCTGGATCGATGGGTTCGGCAATCCCTCGCATCTCAATCCGGGACGAGGGCGCCACGTCATAAAACTGCGGCACGAACTCGCTGGTCTTCGCCAGCACATCGCCGACGCGAGTGCCGGGCCTGAACCAGTCAAGCAGGGCAGTGACGGAGATCCGGGTTCCCGCAGGCAGAGCTTTGCGCGCTATCTCAAGAAATGAAGCATACTCCTGCAAATCATCGGTAGGGCAGTCGTAGTCCAGCTGAATTCCGACAACGGTATTCCCCTGTGCCGCAGCCTCTGCTTGGCGCTTCTGGAAAGCGCCTGCGATAACGGCAATTTGCGCCTCGGCCGGCCGTGCCTGCCAATCGTAGCGCCACACCGCCCAGTACTCGGCCGCTCTAGGTATTCGCGCAGGCCAGCGCCAACTCACCGAGTTCTTATTGTAGCTGTCAATCCGCCCGCTCTGTACATACAACACGTCGAAGGGATGCGCGCCCGCCGCTGCGGCTTCGACGTACGATCCAGACCACAGCCAGAAACCGGTTTTCCACGCAGGCGCCGTGCCGGGATTGCCACTGAGGCCGGGGCTGCAACTCGACAGGCATGCGGCAAGAAGGACAAGCAATGCCATACGACGTTGGATAATTCCAGCGGCCGCGATTGGTTTTCCGTATGAATCTGCATTAAGAATGAGGCCCATTTCAGAGGCGTCCCTGCGCACTAGCGTCAAGGATACTCGGAAGAAAGCAGGTAGTAAACAGAATGCCCGAAGCTTTCGTCTCCCTTCTTAGGCACGCAATTAGCGAGGAATGCGACCCCTCGGAATGGCAGGAGATGATCTCGCGAGGCGCGATTCCGGCTGCTTCCTGGATATGTCCTGCGATTGGCGGCAGGGAATCACGATGGGAGACACATTCCATCCCTCCAGGCCGACTTCCAGATCTCCATGGACAGCGCTTGCAGGGCAATCAATATCGATCCGGCGAGTCTCGCCAGGCAGAAGTGAAACATAGTTGTCATCAAAGTAGGCAGGCAAGACGCGTTGGCCGTCGGCCACATGTCTCAGCGTCACATGGTTCATGAGGGCGACGCCATGTGCGTCGTTCGCCAAATCGACGAAAACACGAACATGGTCTCCTGAACGATTCAGATTCGCACTGCCGTTAACCAAAACTGCGGGCAATTCGGCCAGGCGGCGAGAGGCGCTAGGCTGGTCTGCGTACCAGTAGAAATTTTCAGATAGAAGCCCGCGCTCCAGGTCCTTCAATTCAAGTTTGACGAACACAACTCCGGACGATGCCTCGCTCGGAAGATCAAGAGGGAAACCCGGCGTGGTCATATTCGGCCCGGCGGCAAGCCGCGTGTCGCGCGTCCATAGCAACCGGGCATCCATCGAGAACACGTGCGCCGTCAGCGAAAGAGCCGTCAGCGGAGCCGTCGTGTTGTTGACGATCATGATGGTCAGGTCCGGCAGATTGAGCTGAACGTGGATCGGTTCACAGGCTTTTTTGACGCCGTAGTACGTGCCGTGCGTATCATAATCGTGGCTGAATAGCTGCCAGCTCATGCTGGGCCATGCGGGCTGGCTCATCCACAGGAGCCGCCCGCTGTTGGGCGCCCACAGATGGGCGTTGAACCCTTCGAACATCGCCCGGTGATCGACATAGTTCATCAATTGTGCCTTGCGCTCAAAATCCTCCAGGCTGGTGGGAGCTCCGAATTGCTGCTCCATCGATGCCATGAACGACGCCACGCGGCCGCCTCCATCCGAATGCCAGTCGTGATAGGCCCAGGTGTCATTGGGCGGCCACAAGTCACACTCCGGCATCATGGCGCGGAAGGCTTCGATCGTGGGAGGGGACGGCAGGCCAAGTTCGGTGGAAAATCCGCGCGCGCGCGTAGTAAAGAACTCGACGGGCTCCCCATGGTTCCACGGCCCGCTCGGCGCCAGATCGATCAGGCGCGAATTCGGCAAATAGCAGCGGGTTCCGTCGAGGGTTCGAATGAGATCATCGAGCCCGTCGTTGATCGCAGGGGTGGGCATTCCCTCGTTTCGGCCGCACCACAATGCGACAGAGGGATGATTGCGGAAGCGCAGCAGCGTGTCGCGGGCGTTTGCCAGAAACAGCGCCGTATCGCTGGGATCAAGATTGGAATCCTGAGTCGTGATCCAGAAATCGTTCCAGACGAGGAGCCCATACTCGTCGCACAGATCGTAGAGCGCTTCTTCGGTGCTCTGGCCGCACCAGTTGCGGATCATCGTCAGGTGAGCATCCCGATGCAGCCGGACGTACGGTTCGAGGCGCTCACGCGAAACGCGCTTGCGCGAGTCGTCCAGTCCCCAGTTGCCGCCCTTGCAGGCGATCCTCACGCCATTGACCCGGACAACGAGATAGGGGGATGCGCGCAAGTCATCGAGCGCGTGAATCGAGGGCGAGGATTCGGCGCCGGGAATGAGGGAATATACATAACCTGCCGAGCTCTCCAGCGCCGCCTCGTAACGCACGTCTACTACGCGGCGCCCGTTTGCGGCTGTCGGAGAGTACTCGACGCGACGCAATTGGCCGGCTTTGTCCAGGAGCGTGAGCTCATAGCTGATTTCACGTATGCCAAAGCGCAAGGAACGCGTGTCGGACTGACCCCGTGCGCCGCTGAAGGAAACTTTAAGGTGATAAAGTTCGGGATTGCCGTAGCCGTTCGGCCACCAGAGCCGGGGGTTGGCGAGCGATAGCTGTGGAAAATCGACAGGCGCGAGCGTGATCTGAGTTTCACCCGGGCGCACCTGGAGTTTTTTGGTGATGTTGACCCTCTCGAACGAAGCTTCGAGCAAGCCCGAAACCGCCGATGTAGAATCGTTAAACAGTGGAATCGTAAGCTGCACATCGGCTCGGTTGGTACTCGGCAACGGCAGGGAAGTGACGACGCGAACGTCTCCGATTCTGACCGTGCCGGTCGCGGTGAGCACAACATCCTGCCAGATGCCGGTGTTGCGGTCGCGGATCGCGGGAAGCCAATCCCACCCTTCGGTGCAAATGAATGTCGGCCCATCGAGACATAACATGCCTCCGTTAAGCCCTGCGCCGGCTTTCACAGACTGCTCGTGGGGTATCCCGGGGTGGGGCGGAGGCGAAACGCGCACCGCCAGCGCATTAAGCTTTCCTGGATTGACAACATCGGTGATGTCGAATGTGCCGCGTATAAACGCACCCTGGATGTCGCCCAACCGGTTGCCGTCGAACCAGACTTCGGCGGCATAGTTGATACCTTCAAACGTGATGGCGAGCCGTCGTCCTTTCATGGACAGAGGCACAAGGAATTCTGTGCGATACCAGTAATCCTGCTTGTTCAACGTTTCCGGAATTGCCAGGTTGTTCAGACCGTAATCAGGATCGGGATAGAGGCCGCGATCGATGAGTGTCGTCAGCACCGTCCCCGGCACGGTCGCGTCGAGCCATCCATCTGTGTGAAAGCCGGGAGCGGAAATGGATGCGGCGCCGGCTAAGACCCTGGGCCCCTCAGTAAGTCGCCAGCCTCCCGCGAGCACCCACTGGTCGGCGCCGCGAGCTACAAGAGCAGGTCCATTGTACGGGACCTGCGCCGTTGGCATTGAAATCGCGGCGTTTGACTTTGGCAGCGTTGCCGGATCCTGTGGTGCGCGCATTCCAAACGTAGCTCTCGTTGAAACCGGCCAGGCTTTGGAGCCTGCTTCAAAGGGCAGTACATCAAGAGGAATCGGCTGGGGCAGCAGTGCCCGGACTTCTTCGACCGTCAGCACCCGGTTCGCAAGCGTAAACTGCGCGATCTTGCCGCTAAAGTGCGCGCCGTCGGCCCAGGGAAGCGGCTGCGGAGCAAGTTGGATCAACGCAGATGCGGGCTGCAGCTGAACGGCTGAAGCGGCTGCCTCCGCGCCGTCTTGATAGAGTCTCACGGTCGTGCCATCGAAGGTTGCAGCTAAAAAGCACCAGTTCACCGGAGTACAAGTCCCCGGTGCGGTAACGCTGGTGCTCCCCGACCAGAAGGACGGGTGGCCGTCCACGATAGCGAGGAATCGTTGGCCGCCGGCAACTGCGTTCAAATCGCCAAACCCCGCGAGCAGGGTGTGCGCGGGAAGAAGTCCATCACTCCGCACCCAGCAATAAATCGACCAAGGCGAGCCGGGAGCCAGCGGCGCATCCAGCGGGCTGAAAGGCTTTTTGAGCCCCAGCCCGCCCTGGATGAATAGGCCGTGATACGGCCCGTACACCCTTGCGGTTTCCGGCTCGTCTTGGCCGGAAGTGATGGCTGCCAGGCACGAATAGGACAGGCCGCTCAAAAGGAGAAAACAAGCCACAGTGTACGTGATCCGTTTATCGATCATAGCGAGGCCATCCAGGAATGCGCATTGTTTAGCGCGTCTGTCCCTCTGGAAGCAAGTCCGAAATAGGCTGAGCATACTCAAAAATCCAGGGCGTGAGCTCCATAGGCGCTGACATACGACCGCTAATGCACGTGGGCATTGACCTGGACCTGGATGTGGAATTGGACCATCCTGCCCAACGTAAGCTTTCGCAAGTTGGACGTTTACGAAGTTCTTCTCTCGACCGCTACGATGCTTTTGAGATTGTGTCGAGCACACGAACACTCAAGTCCACGTCCAGAACTAGGTCCAAGTCTAAGTCCACGAGGAGGCAGTGGCAAAAGTTAGCGCCTCGAGCAACCAACTTTGCGATACCCTCAATCAATGCTATCCGTGTGTAAGGTACTTCCTGTATCTTTGGATGTGCTGAGTGCAACCGAGAGCGCCACTAGCCTGGAGAGGACGCCATGCATCGCATGGGCAATTTGAGTGTCAGCCGACTACAAATGATCTGCTGTCTGCTGTGCATGATTTGTGCTTTGTTGCTCTGGAAAGAAGGACGGACGATCCGGTCTTGGTTGGTGGAAGGCACAAGCGCACGTCATCTCCCGGTACAAAACGGAGCAGGGCGGCCGTTCGTCGGTCGGGCCGACAACAGTGGTGCTCTCAGAGCTTCCTTGCCCGTGTGGCGGAGCGCCGCCGTCATGAAAGCCGAGAGCGTCTCGAGCGCACACGCGACAATCGAGGTCTGCCTCATCGACGAAATGACACGACTGCCGGTCGCGGCGGGCCAAGTTATCCTCGAGGATAGGTTGTCAGGCGCCACGCTTCTCGACCAGGAATTCGCCGGATCCGGTTGTGTGTCGTTCGACGTTGATCCCGGCAAATACCTGATGCGTCTGGCGTCCCGGGGATACATTGGCGTTGTGGAGTCCATGGATTTAGATTCCAATCAGGATCATGTCTCCAAGAGCATTGCTTTGGTCCGGGCGCGCGTTCTTCGCGGCATGGTCAGAAACAGCACGGGCACGCCTCAGCCAGGAGCCAGTGTTGTGGTGGTTGCGCGAGACTACCGGACAACCGTTCACACCGGCGTAGACGGTGGATTTGAAATTCAGCGGCGCGCCGACGCGTCTGCGCATCGGCGATCACAATGTCATTCGCGAGCATGTCAGCGTGAATTGCTCGAACAACCTGGAGGAGGACACGGTCGTTGGTTCGCACAATCTGCTGACGCCGCAGTGTCACGTCGGGCACAACACGGTGATTGGCGACCACGTGATCGTCGGGGGCGGCGCGATGCTGGCGGGACACGTGG
>JBEKIX010000039.1:0-23310 GCA_050011535.1 Acidobacteriota bacterium | reverse complement strand
GTCGTCAGGGCGGAGCGCGGGAGCAAGGCCCGCTGCGGCCTGTTGAATCTCAGGTTCCTTGAAACGCATACTCAGAGAAGTATCAATGAGGAGCGCTACGTTGAGCGGCTGGTCTTCAGGGATGAAGCTGTCGATTTTCTGCTCGACATAATCTTCGAATATGTGAAGCTCTGACTGCTTCAGGTCAGTAACATATCCCCCGTTTGCATAAGTGGCAATGACCGGCACCGTAACGAGTGTGCCATCGGCTTTGACTGCAGTATTGGCAGAGGAGACATTTGGTTTTCCACCGGCTGCAGGCAATCCTCCTCCGCCCGGTACAGTGCTGACTGTATTAATCACCGAACCGGCCAGGGCACGAGGCGGCTGGGGGTTGGTGAAGATTGCGCTCACGGCCGGAAGCTCTCCTCCTTCGAGAAACTTTTTCACCAGATCTTCAAGCGAGACAGACTTATGATTGCTGCTGGACACAACTCCTTCCCAGACGCGCGCCCCGTAAAGAGCGGCGCCATTATCCGGGGAACGCCGATAGGCTTCCACAGGTACGGCAATAGCCATCGCGAGCGACGCAAGATTCGGTTTTTCATCATGCAATCCGCTAAAGGAGACGCCAGGAGGTCCGGCAGTGGTGGACAGAATGTCAGGGTCACTCCAGGTAGGGTGCGACGAGCCATCCCATGTGAGCACCGGCGGCTGCGGACCCGCCGTCCCACTCGTCAGCATCCTGGCTATAGACCTGGTTCTGGTCTCGGCAAGAAAGATAAGATCCGCATCGGCGTCGGAGCCAACGATCTGGTATTTTTTATCATTCCGAAACTCCTTTTCGATCTTTGCTTTTCCGTCCGAATCCGGGACGCCTCCGGGAATCGTTTCGCCACCGCTGAGAAACAGCTCAGGCGCGCGAAACGGCGCCGGCTCTGGAATCGGCGCCCTGCTGCGAGGAGGGGAACCGGGCACATAGGTTATATTAAAGAGGGACGCATCCCATGGTGTTTTAATCGCAACCACGTAGACTGACTGGCCATGCTTGGTTTTAGACGCCTGAGCGCCAAGCACCGGCACCAGCAGCAACGGAATCAAATAAAACCACAGGACACATTTAGCTGCGCGCCCTTTGCACATGAGAGATCACTCCTCAATTTGCTCAAAGACTGGGCTTCCTCAGTCCCCCCTGGATGCCGGGCGGTACTCGGTGCGTGAGCGCACGTTGACGCCTGGCAAATCGACTGTGACGCGAATGCGGCGAGCGGCGCTGCCGCCTGTCTGATTAGCAGGTCGGTAGAAGAGGGTATACTGATGGCAGAGATCTTCCGAAATGGCGGCAAATGCTGCGATGACTCCGTTGTTGTCCTGAACCCGCACGAGTCGCCCTCCACTGGCGCTGCTGAATTCCTGCAGATCCCGGGTAACGCGGGCGGACACCCGATCGCTGCTCGAGTTTGCCGCCGCAGCTTTTGACGAATTATTCGCGGTTGCTGAGCCGGCATAGTATGGGCTTGGGCTATATTGAATTACATAGACCGGGGCACCGGACTCTTCAATCGCCGCGAGCGCGCCTGCGGCGTCAACCAACCCGCTGGCTGTATCCACCCCGCTCGCCAAGAGCACCATGGCCTTGCGTCCGGGAAACTGCTGAACACGCTCCCTCACCGCCAGCTCCACGGCGTCATAAAGTCTGGCGCTGCGACTCAAGTGCATTTGTGATATCGCACGCACGAGTTCCTCGCGGTCGTTCGTCAGCTCGGAATCCAGATAAACCCGGCCGTTAAAAGACATGGCCAGGATCCGATCCTCGGGACGCAGCCGCGGCAACAAGGCCAGAGCTTGCTGTCGAATATTATCAACATTTGCGATCATGCTTACGGAAGTATCCACGAGGAGAGCTGCATTGAAAGGCGCATCTCCGGAGATCAGTTTTTCGGTTTGTTGCTCGACGCCATCCTCAAATACGTGAAAATCCGATTGCTTCAAATCGGAAATATATTTCCCGTTCTCATCGGTGACGATTACGGGTACTGGGGTGAGCGCATCGTCAATGGTTGTCACGGCGTGGTCCGAAGATGTTTTCTGATTCTGAGGTTCCGGCGCAGGAGCTGCGTGCGGTGGTTGGATGCCAGGACAGACCGCGCTGGTGCGCGCGAATGTTGTTTCCTTTCCGAACTGCTTTACCAGATCGTCGGGCGCCACCGGCTTTCCATTGAAGCTTTGCACGGCACCGTCCCAGAGTTTTGACTTCAAAAGCGCGGCGCCGTCATGCGCGTTGCGCGGGTATTCCGCTGCGGGAACGACGAGGGCCATGGCTGTTCCCAGAAAATACGGCTCCTTATCAAAATCCGGCCGCGCGTCAAGAATATGGACGACAGGAGGGCCTTTGATGTCCTTCGGCGCTGGAGGGGGCGCTGGAGGCATGGGAGGCAAGTAAACGGGATAATCCGTATCCGTTGTCGGTGGCCCATTTGCCCCCGGGATTCCCTGAGCCGGAGGCAACGGGCGGCTTCTGGGCTTAGGCAGCTGCCCTATCCCAGTGACAAAAGACGAAAATCTTGCCTCGAGTAAAAAGACGTAATCCGCTTCTGCGACGGTGTCTACAATCTGGTACTTCTTTTCTCTGCGAAACTCCTTTTCGACCCGATCCGTCATCGCCCCATCCAGGATGCCCCCTGGGACTTCCTCCCGCGAGGAGAGAAACAGTTCCGGTGTGCGAATCTGTGGTTGAGGAAGAAGGGAGTTCGAGAGGACCTTTACTTCGTAAGGCCCGGCGTGCATGCCTTGCAGGCAGGCGTTGAAGAGTGGTGCATCAATCAGCGTTCTCACCGCGACCACATACACTTTCTGGCCGCGGATAAATTCCCCGGTCTGTGAGGCGAGCGGTTGGACCGAAACCAGGGCGAAAATGCCTGACAGGGAGATGATTGCTGCAAGAAGCACCTTGCGCATCGGCGTTTCCCTTGGTCCGCGACCCGCTTAATACATGTTAGTCGTGTGACTGCTGAGGGGACAAATGAAACTGTATCCCTATTATGAGATGCTGGTTTGGTTATGGAGGTTCAGTCTTTGATCCTTTTTGAGATCCCTGCAATCTAGATCAGAGTGTGGCCGGCAAAACCCCATGCACGCTGACAATAACTTGAATGTCTGTGTTCGGCGGTGTTTTTCCGCGTCCCGAAGCAAACTTGTGCTATGGGTCCGTGAACAGTCCGCGCTAGGATGTTGACATGCTGCCTCATCAATTCCGAATCCAATACATCCTGGTCCCCGCGATCCTTTGCTGTGCGCTCTCAGCCGTCGCTCAGGCGCCTGCAGACGGCGTGCGATTTGAGTTCAAGCCTGATCAATCGGTCTATATCCTGGCCGCGAAGACCTCTACAAGGATAGAGCTCGAACTCGGGGACAAATTTTTTCTAAACGCAGTCGATTTGTCATGCGGATCGGTTGTCAAAAACGTCTACGTCCCCAGGTCGCTGCTGACTGCCCGCCCATCGGACGGAGGAACGCTGGAAGGTTCTGACCTCACGGGCAGTCCCATGATTAGCACCGATTCTCTGGTCAAGACCTCAATCGAGGATGCATTCAGAACGGAGAAAAAATTCAAGATCGCCGACACAGCCGATAGCTCCGATTTTGTGTTTTTCGCATTCAGCGATTACCCGTTCTCCAGCGGCTTGAAGAGTTCGACTCGTTACGAAGAGGGCACTCTGATTCATGACAAGGTAGGGGGAACTGTTCAGGACATTATCCTCAGCGATTACGGCGCAGACTCACCGTATGCGACCGATGTTGTGGCTGTCTTTGGTTTCGTGCTGTCCACGCCTGTGTTTCGGCAAGTCAGGAAGGACGTCGTGGCTTTGAGCAATGCCGCCCTATGGCAGGGCTACGTTCAGAGCATCACCCCGGCAGCCAGATGCAACTATCCGGCGCAGCAGCCGGCCGCCAGCGAGCTCGTCAAGAAGTTTCACGAAGATGTGCTGAAGTCGAAGAAGCCCGTGCGAACGGCAGCTCCCCAACGGGCCCAAGCTGGCACAGACAAGAATGCTCCTGCGTTGAAGACTCCGGATCAGCCGCCCGTACCAACCGCGCTGCCTCCCGTCTCAAAGGACACGGCCGCCATCAAGGTCGAAACCTCGCTGGTGACGGTTCCTGTCATCGTGCTCGAACGCGGCGGGAGATTCGTAGCGAACCTGACTCAGCAAGATTTTCACGTCTTCGAGGACGACGTCGAACAAAAGATCGACCATTTCAGTACGACGGAAGCCCCCTTCAATGTCGTCGTGCTGCTGGACGCCTCGGCCAGCATGCGTCTTCAGGGCACGGACGTCCAGCGCGCGGCCACAGCGTTTGTCAAGGAGCTGCACCAGCAGGATCTCCTGAGTGTTGTGTCAGTGAACAGTGAGATCTATGTGAATACGGACTTCACCTCCGACCGCGCCCTGCTCGAAACCGGTATCCTCCAGGCGCGTAAAGGATCCGGGACGCGGCTTTACGATGCCGTGGATCTGGTGCTCACCAAGTGGCTGAGCCGCGTCGAGGAGCGCAAGGCCATCGTGCTCTTCAGTGACGGCGTGGACACCGAAAGCCGGCTGACCGATGCCGGACGCAGCCTCGAGTTGGCGGAAGAATCAGGGGCCCTGATTTATACCATTCGCTATGATACGGCGAACGATGTTCCTCGCCAGACTTCAACAACTTTACTTGGTAATGTGTTGGTTGCCCCTGGACGTTCCAATGTTTCCGTAGCCGGCGCGGAAGCATATCGCGAGGCTTCCCTGTATCTGAGCGCCTTGGCCGAGCACACAGGGGCGCGCGGTTTTCAGGCCAAAACCATCGGCGACCTGGATCAGGCGTTCTCTCAAGTTGCTGAGGATCTGCGCCAACAATACGAGCTTACCTACTATCCTGCCAACACGGCGCGCGACGGCGCCTACCGCCACATCCGCATCCAGGTAGACCGGCCCGATGTTGTCGTGCGCGCCCGCCCCGGATATCGCGCGGCTCAGACTCCCACAACCGTCAAATAGCCCATGCAAAATTGGTGTCAGGCAACTATTTCACCAAATTCCGGGCCTCAGCCGGACCTCTGGACCGTTCCTGAAAATGGTTAAATAGTTGCCTGACACCAATTTTATGCGAGGAGGTCGAGAGTGTCATGGTCCAGTTGCCGCTCCACCGACAAGACGCGCAGATTGGTTTTTGCAGCCACCGTCGCCTGGTCCACTTCGTATAGCTTCGCGGCAAGATCCGGGGTCCCGGAATAAGAATCTTCCTCTTGCGATTTCACGCCGGATACGGACTGGGTTCCGGGTCGCGCCGCAGGATCGCGTCGCGCATTCACGCTGCCGGCGGCGATGTCTTGAGCAGCTTGGTCGAGAGTGCGGTAAGCCGCGCGCACACCCTCGGCCGAAATGGCATCTAGATTAGGCATGATTCTCCTCGATATCGAGCATATCGGCCGCATCCTCGGATGACATGAGCGCTTTCGCGTGCACTGGGTGCGAGGCCAATCCATTGATAGGTGAAATTTGCAGGTCCTGCGCGGCCCCGGGACGCATCTTGAAAAAGCCGTGGTCCACGGCGAGTTGACGCAGATGGGCCGGCGCTGAAGATGATGGACGTGGCGCTTCTGGGAACGGCCCTTCGAACCGGGCGGATCCGAAGGGCCGGATGCTCATGCGGAGGGATAACTACTTTTTCAGGGTCATCATATAGGCAACCAGGTCAGCCAGGTCGCCGTCAGAGATCTTGCTGGCGGGATAAGCCATCATCAATGTCTTGGGGTTCATATCCTTGGGACTTCTGATCCACTTTTTCACCTGGTCTTCCGTCAGCTTGGTGCCGACGCCGTCCAGTGGATTCTTTCCCCCCACTTTTGCGATCGAATGGCACACCTTGCAATTCTGCTTCGCGTATACGTCCTCACCCTTTTTGGCACTCGCTTGAGGCGCGGAAAATGCCGCGATGCCGCACGCCAGAACCAGCCCAACTACAACTGCCAAACAAAATACTTTTTTCATACCTCGCTCCTAGGAAGGATTTTTGTTGAAAGATCCGGCAAACTGCGAAATCTTACTCAATGTCCACCCAATGCGTCAACCAAGGTGTTGGGGCTCGGATCTCAGCTCCCGCGCCCTGGCTGGGAATAACCACCGCAGCCTGACCGGACGGCTACAATACTCCGGTCGGCTCTGAAAATGCAAGAACAAGGAGTCTCCGATGCCTGTAACGAAAATCCGTTGTGCGGCGTTCTCATTGCTCGTTTGTCTCGGCATTGCTCTTGAACCAGTCAGCTTCCAGGCTGGTGCGCAGTCTGGTTCTACGATCCGCGGCTTCTCCGCGGACCAGGCGAAAGAAGAAGCAGCGTGGGAGCAAAAAATGCGCGTGATCCCACAGCCGGAACTGATGCGTGCCTACCAGGCCAATCTTGCCTCTGCGCCGCACAATGTCGGTTCCCCAAAGGACAAGGACAACGCAGAGTGGCTTTTGCAGAAGTTCAAATCCTTCGGATTGCAGGCCTCGATCGAGGAGTTCCAGGTTCTCTACCCCACGCCGAAAGAACGCCAGGTCGAACTTTTGTCGCCGGAGCATTATGTGGCGCAGCTCAAAGAGCCCGCGGTCGCCGGAGATCCCGACTCTGCCCAGTCCGGCCAGCTGCCGACCTTCAATGCCTTCAGCGCCGACGGCGACGTTACTGCCCCCATCGTCTATGTCAATTACGGTGTTCCCAGCGATTATGAAACCCTGCAGAAGCTGGGAGTGGACGTAAAGGGGAAAATTGTCCTGGCACGTTACGGCGGCAGTTGGCGTGGAATCAAGCCGAAGGTGGCCTACGAACACGGCGCCGTGGGCTGCCTGATTTACTCCGATCCCAAGGATGACGGCTATTACCAAGGACTGGTATACCCTGAAGGTCCCTACCGCCCGGAACAAGGAGTTCAACGGGGAAGTGTGCTGGACATGCCGCTCTACCCGGGTGATCCGCTCACGCCCGGCATTGGCGCCACAGCGGATGCCAAGCGCCTTCCCATCGCCGAAGCGCCGACGCTTACGAAGATTCCCGTCATGCCTTTGAGCTACGGCGACGCGCTGCCGCTGCTGAAAAACCTGCGTGGGGCGGTGGCTCCCGAGTCGTGGCGCGGCGCCCTGCCGGTGACATACTGCATCGGACCCGGACCGGCTGTGGTGCATTTCAAAGTCACCAGCGATTGGCAGATCCGCACAATCTACGATGTGATCGCCCGCATCGACGGAAGCGT
The DNA here is from genome assembly GCA_050011535.1 of Acidobacteriota bacterium. Lineage (GTDB taxonomy): Bacteria > Acidobacteriota > UBA6911 > UBA6911 > UBA6911 > JAFNAG01. The sequence continues at coordinate 16,063 of JBEKIX010000039.1, read as the reverse complement.
CTATTCCGACGAGTGGATCGTCCAGGGAAACCATCATGATGCCTGGGTCAACGGCGCTTCAGACCCGATCAGCGGCCTCGTTGCCGAACTGGAACAAGCGCGTGCTTTTGGCGAGCTTGTAAAGCAGGGTTGGCATCCCAAGAGGACAATCATAATTGCCGCTTGGGATGGTGAAGAACCCGGATTGTTCGGTTCCACCGAGTGGGTCGAGCAACATGCCGCCGAACTGGATCGAAAGGCGGTTGTCTATCTCAACACGGATTCAAACGGCAAGGGTTGGCTGGGCGCATCCGGATCGCATTCTCTCGAGCGATTCCTGCATGAGGTGGCGCGCGACGTTCCCGATCCAAACCATGGGAAATCCGTCTATGAAGCTCTCAAGGCTCATCGACTCGAGGGGGCCGCGACCGACGTGGCACGGCAGGAGATTACCAAACGCGCCGATTTGCGCATCTCTGCGCTGGGCTCCGGTTCGGACTACACCGCTTTTGTTGACCATATAGGCATTGCTTCGCTTGACCTGGGGTTTGGCGGAGATGGGGGCGGCGGCGTTTATCACTCGATTTACGACAATTTGGCTTGGTTCTCGCGTTTCTCGGATTCCCAATTCGCCTATGGGAAGATCCTGGCCCAACTGGATGGAACGGCAATCATGCGCCTTGCGGATGCAGCCGTTTTGCCCTTCGATTTCACCAATCTCGCCGAGACCACGGCTGGGTATATTTCGGAAATCCGAAAACTCGCCGGCGTCCAGGGGAAAGTCAATTTCGCGCCGCTTCAAAATGCGCAGAAGGAACTGCTGAAGAGCGCGCAGGCTTACGAAAGCGCTTATGAGCAATCAAGCGCCGCCGGCGTCATCTTCAAACAGGATCCAGCTCAGCTTCGGGACCTGAATCAAACATTGTACCGGAGCGAGCGCGCTCTCACTTCGCCGGAAGGCCTGCCCGGAAGGCCCTGGTTCAAGCACCAACTGTACGCTCCCGGTTTTTATACCGGCTATGGCGTCAAGACCATTCCCTATGTGCGCGAAGCCATCGAGCAGCAGCGCTGGCCGGAGGCGGCCAAAGGCGTCGAGGTGGTAAGCCGCCAGCTTTTGGCTTTGGCAGCCCAGCTCGATGCAGCAACGAAGATGCTCAAATAACTTCGTCCCGAGATCGCCCCAGGCTTCAGGCAAAGCAAAAAGACGGGAAAAATTCCCTGAATCCGTACCCACAATCCTGCCAGGGAAAACTATATCCATTGAAAACACAAGACATATTTCTTGTTTAGAGATTGGCGCGCTAATTGCCCTAATCAGAGCTGAAAGAAGTCGAACAACATGCGCTGGGAGGACAAAATGAGAAACGCAAATCGATGGACAATGCTTATGTTTATGGCAGCAATGCTCGCATTGGCGACAGCATCCACCGCACAGGAGAGGACGGATGCAAACGTGATCAGTATGGCCCAAGGCCAGCATGCGACGATCTCGGGCGTCATCGTCACGCGTGGCAGCAACAGTTTCGTGATGAGAGATTCTACAGGCTGGGAAACCATGGTGAAGCTTAGTGGCTCAACGGCCATCAAAGAGAAAAAGAGCAACCCATTCCGCGGGGCGAAGAGATATGAGCCCGAGCAGCTCATTCGCGGGCTCGAGGTGGTGGTTGATGGGGCAGGTGACTCGGATGGAGCGCTGGCAGCCCGTGAGATTCGATTCACCCAGACCGGGTTCCTGGTCGCAAATTCCGTGGAATCGCGCGTTACGCCCGTCGAGGGCCAATTGAAAGAAACCGGGGAAAGGCTGACTCGCACGGAGGAGAACGCAAAGCATCTGACCGGTGAAGTGGAAGAAGTGGGCGCGATCGCCAATGCAGCCCGCAGCGGCGCCAAGGCGGCGCAGGACACCGCGGATACGGCGATCGCCGGAGTGAATGCCGCCAATGAGCGAATTGCTGTCGTGGACCGCGAGGCCAACGAGCGCATTGCCGCCGTTGACGATTATGAGGTCAAAGAGAACGCGGTGATCCATTTCCAGCCGGGCAGCGCGCTTTTGTCGCGCGATGCCAAGCAACAGCTGGATCGAGTGGTACAAGAATCAAAGGATCACAAGGGGTACGCGGTCGAAGTGACAGGCTTCGCCTCCTCGGAAGGCGACGCCACCTTCAACCGGCTCCTGAGCAAACACAGAGCGGATGCGGTCGTACAGTACCTGGCGGACAATCTCGTTCCCTTGCGACGCATCGTTACGCCGTTCGGTTTCGGCGTGAACCAGCCCGTGGCCGACAACAAGACGCCGGCAGGACGTGCCGAGAACAGGCGTGTCGAGGTGAAGATACTCATTAGCAAGGGCTTGACGGAAGGGAAGCCTGCCGACACGACTGGCACAGCGACGCGCAAGTAGCCGTCAGTTCTCTTACTGGCAGCGATCTGCAACTGAAAGTTCTTCGAAGGGATCCGGGCGGCCGGCGACGCCGCCCGGATCTTACCATCCCGCTTGAGCACTTAGTGGAGAGAGGAGATGCGTACGAGGCTGAATACCCCCTCACCTGCGGCCTCAGGCCGGCTTACCGGCGCGACGCATCTCCCATACTATTCATCGTCAAATCCGTCACAATAATTATAAACTCCTCACAGCTATACATGCCGCGCTTCCTGCGCTTATAATTGAACGCCGTCTCACAACGGATACCAGGGCGGTTGTCGAAGCCGTTTGAGATTTCAGAGCGAGACAGGAAAGGATGATTATGTTCTCCCGTGAGACTTACGTTCGCCGCAGAGAGGTGCTCAGGAATTCAGTCAAATCAGGGATCTTGTTGTTTCTAGGCAACGAGGAAAGCCCTATGAACTATCCGGCAAATCAATACACGTTCCGCCAGGACAGTTCATTTCTTTATTATTGGGGACTCGATACCCCCGGATTGGCGGCGGTGATCGATTTAGAAAATGGAACCGAAACGGTGTTTGGCGATGACCCAACTGTGGCGGATATCGTTTGGACGGGCCCGCAGCCCCTGCTGCGAAGCAGGGCAGACATGGTGGGTGCAAACCGGGCGCTGCCATTGGCAAGCCTTGAAGAAACGATTGGCGAAGCGATCCATGGATCCCGCCCTGTTCATTACCTTCCGCCCTACCGGGCTGAGAATGTGTTAAAGATCGAAAAACTGTGCGGCATACACCCTTCCTTTACCCAGAAGTACGCCTCAGTCGCCTTTACGAAGGCAGTGGTCGCGCAGCGGTCGATCAAAGCTCCCGAGGAGATTGGGGAAATCGAAAAGGCCGTTACGATTACGTACGAAATGCAAACCTATGCCATGAAGATGACGCGGCCGGGCATGGCGGAGCGCGAAATCGCCGGGGCAATCCATGGTGTTGCGCTTGCGCATGGCGGCGAGTTGGCTTTTCCGATTATATTCTCCGTTCATGGTGAGACTCTTCACAATCACTACCATGGAAATGTGATGCAGAACGGCAACATCATCGTCAACGACTGCGGCGCGGAATCAGGGCTTCATTACGCCGGCGATCTGACGCGCACCTTTCCGGTCAACGGCAAGTTTACGGCCCGACAAAGAGATGTCTACCGCGTGGTCCTGGATGCGCAACAGAAAGCCCTCGAAGCGATCAAACCCGGTGTTCCGCATCGTGATATTCATTTGTTGGCATGCAAGGCTCTCTCGTCGGGCCTCCGGCAGCTCGGGCTCTTGAAGGGGAACATCGACGAGGCTGTAGCCGCGGGAGCTCACGCCATGTTTTTCCAATGCGGGCTCGGCCACATGATGGGGCTTGACGTCCACGACATGGAAGATCTGGGAGAGCAGCACGTGGGTTACGAAGAAATGCAACGCAGTCCGCAGTTCGGGCTCTCCTACCTCCGCCTCGCGAAACCTCTGCGCGCGGGGTTTGTGATAACCGTCGAACCGGGACTGTATTTCATCCCTGAACTGATGGATCAATGGAAAGCTCAGCGGAAGTTCGAGCAGTTTATTGATTATGAAGTGCTGGAAACCTATCGTGACTTCGGCGGGATTCGGATCGAAGATGACGTCCTTGTGACGGAGACCGGGTATCGCCTCCTCGGGAAGCCCGTGCCGAAGACCATCGCGGAAGTGGAAGCTGCGTGCATGCGATAACGTGCAAGTCTGCTTGCAGGCGGCCGTCTGGCAGCGCAGAATTTAAGTAACTGGGGTGTGCACGAAAAAGCCTCACCCCTGTGGGGGGTGAGACATGACGAAGGTGGTGATTTGTCTTCTCGCAGCAGCGGCGTGTTTCCAGACCCAGTTACCGGGCGCTTTTGGCAACGGCGAACGCATCGACCCACCGGTCGCGGTCGAGGGATTCTATTGGGAGCGGGAGCCGATCCTGGCGGACATGCTGGCTCTATTTCAGGAGCTAGGCGTGCCCAGCACGCCCGTAATTGCCGTCCAAGGCTCGCTGGCCCGCGAATACTTCCGCTATACGCTGAGGCTGCGCAATGCGGGCGCTTTGCCTATCGCTTCTGTGGCCTGGGACTATGTTTTTCGAGATCCTTCGACGCAGGATGAGATTGCCCGCATTCACTTCCAATCCAAGACAAACGTCAGGCCGGGAAGGACAAAGCCAGTCTATGGGTACACGCCGTTGCCGCCCACGCACGTCGTTTCTGTTGCTCAGCTGCGGTCAGGAGTGAGGAATGGAGCGGGCGAATCGGTCGTGATTCATAGGATCGTATTCACCGACAACACCGTCTGGCACCCTGCGCAGGGAGCGATGGAGAACGCGAGATCTGACATTTCAACCGGATCCTTGCGCGCTCCGTTCTGACGGCTTGAGATTCACTGCTGCTAATGCTGAATTCGGGGAGAGCAGGAAGCCTTTGCAATCCATGCACAATGCCGCGCCCGGATACTTTTTTTGTGCAAGGAGCTTACGATGATCATGCGGAGAATCTGTGTGTCCTTGCTTTTGTCGATTTTGGCGATCCTGTCCGCGATGGGCGCGCAAGCTGAGGCGCGAAAATATCCTGACGGGTTGTACGCCGAGGTCACAACCAATAAGGGTCTGATCGTGCTGCAACTCGAATTCGAAAAAACACCCATGACAGCCGCCAGTTTTGTCGGACTGGCTGAAGGCACGATCAAAAACACGGCCCTCCCGGAGGGATCGCCTTATTTCAACGGTTCCAAGTTTCATCGGGTCGTTGCCGGGCACGTGATCCAGACGGGCATACCGGCAGGAGGAAAGACTTCCGGGCCCGGGTATCAGTTTCCGAATGAAATCCGGCTCCCCGAGCTCAACCATGACCGGGCCGGGATGCTGAACATGGCGAATTCGGGGCCGCACACCAACGGCAGCCAGTGGTGCATTACTCTGGGTGATCGCTCGTATCTTGACGGCGATTACACTGTTTTCGGGCACGTCGTCCAGGGCATGGATGTGGTCTTCTCCATTGTTCAGGGCGACGAAGTTCAGTCGGTAAGAATCGTTCGTGTAGGCGATTCGGCCAACGGGTTCCGGCCTAAGACCGAATCTTTCCAGAAGATGGTCGACGAGGCCAAGGTTCGGGTTCAACAGGCGGAGGAAATAAAGAGGGCCGAGGAGGAGAGGACGATCAGTGGAAACTGGCCGCAGGCAATGGTCGCGGCCAACGGCGTGAAGTACGTAATCGTCCGGGCTGGGCAAGGAGAAGCGGCAGCTTCAGGAGCCAGATTGAAGGTCGTGTATTCGGGGCGAACCCTCGGTGGGCAAGGGTTTGTCAGTACCGCCGATGGGGGGAAGCCTTATTTCGGGGAGGTTCCTGAACCATTCGAGTTCGAAGTTGGCAGGGCTCAGGTCCAGATAGGCCGTGGGTTTGACAGTATTGTCGCCCAGATGAAGAAAGGGGAAAAGAGGACGTTGATCGTTCCTGCCGGACAGGCGTACGGAACGGCAGGCTATTACGACAGGGAAATACCGGGCCAGAGGCGTTTCCATATTTCACCCGGCACAACGCTGGTCTACGAGGTGGAAATTCTCAATATCATCTCGGACGGACTCCTAGAGGACTCCCTTGCAATAGGACCCTCTTGGGGAGTTGAATTGTCTGCTATATTTGTCCCGTGAATACAAACATTGACAAGGTGGCGGCCAGAATCGCCGACCTACGCAAAGAAATCGAAGTTCACAACTACAGGTACTACGTCGAAAACAATCCCGTTGTGAGCGACGAGGAGTACGACCGGATGTTCCGCGAACTGCGCGAGCTCGAGCGGGAGCATCCGGAGCTGGCCTCGCCCGATTCACCGACGCAGCGCGTCGGCGCCGAACCTCAGGAGCGTTTTCAGAAGGTCGAGCACCTCCAGCCGATGCTGTCTCTTGCGAATGCTTTCGACGAAGAAGAACTGCGCGCCTTTGAGCGGCGCATTCGCAATCTCCTCAAGACCGATGAGATCGACTATGTCACGGAGTTGAAGATCGACGGAAACGCCGTGGCTCTTGCCTATGAGGACGGATTGCTGGTCCGGGGCGCCACGCGCGGGAACGGCCTGGTCGGGGAAGAAATTACCGCGAACTTGAAGACGATCCGCACTGTCCCGCTGCGCCTGCGAGCGGAGCACGGTGTTCCCAGGCGACTGGAGGTGCGGGGAGAGGCCTATCTGCCCATCTCGGCATTCAATCGAGTCAATGAGGAACGCGAAGCCGCGGGAGAAAATGTGTTCGCGAATCCGCGCAATTCCGCAGCCGGAGCCTTGCGTCAGCTCGATCCGCGTGTCACGGCGGCGCGGCCGCTCGCGTTTTTCGCCTATGCCATCGCCTCCATCGACGGGCTGAATTTGAACACCCAGCAGGAGGTGCTCGAACAGCTCCGCGCATGGGGTTTTCCCACCAACACGAACTTCCGGCACCAGGATTCGATTGCCGGCGTCCTGGAGTACTGCCGTGAATGGCAGGAGAAGCGCGACAGCCTCGACTATGAAATTGACGGTGTCGTGGTCAAAGTCAATCGCCTCGACTACCAGGAGCGTCTGGGCGCAGTCAGTCGCGACCCACGCTGGGCTGTCGCCTACAAATTTCCAGGAAAGCTCGCCACGACTCGCCTGCTCAAGATCGAAATCAACGTCGGGCGCACGGGAGCCTTGAATCCTTTCGCCGTTCTGGAACCGGTGGAACTTGGCGGCGTCACCATCCGCAACGCCACCCTGCACAATGAGGATGATATCCGGCGCAAGGACATTCGCGAGGGCGACGTGGTGATCGTCAAACGCGCAGGCGACGTCATACCTCAGATTGTCGGTCCGGTGCGCGAGAAGCGGACTGGCGCCGAGCGTGAGTTTTCATATCCCGGCCAGTGCCCGGCTTGTAACGAACCCGTGACCCGCACCGAAGGCGATGCTCTGGCATACTGCAGAAACCCGCACTGCCCCGCCCAGCGGCTCGAGTCCCTCATTCACTTTGTGAGCCAGGGCGCAATGGACATCCGAGGACTCGGCCCGCAAACGCTGGAAAAGATGCTCGAACTCCAGCTGATTTCCGATGCCGCCGATCTGTACGCTCTGACCGGCGAGCAACTCGCGCGCCTCCCCAATTTCAAAGAGAAGGCAGTCCAAAACCTGCTGGAGAGCATCGGCAAGAGCAAGAAGCGACCCTTCAAACAGGTTTTATTCGCACTGGGAATTCGCCACGTGGGTGAGGGCATCGCAGAACTTCTCGTGCCGGCGTTTCGCACGATAAAAGAACTGATGACGGCTACCGAGGAGGAGATTTCGTCGGTTCCAGGAATAGGGCCCGAGATCGCGCGCAGCGTTCGGAGCTATCTCGACGATCATGAAAACCAGGATTTGATCCGACGTCTCAAAGACGCGGGGCTGCAGTTTGCGGTTTCCGAAGAGGAAATGCCGCACGGCGGTCCCTTTGCCGGCCTGACCTTCGTCATCACCGGCACTCTGCCTTCGCTGAGCCGCAAGGAGGCATCCGATTTCATCAAAAAGAATGGGGGAAAGGTCCTGTCCTCTTTATCTTCCAAGACTAACTATCTGGTTGTCGGCGCCGATCCGGGATCGAAGCTGGCGAAGGCCAGGGAATGGAACGTGCGGCAAGTAACCGAGGAAGAGTTGCTCAAACTTGCATTGCAATGACCGGAATGCATCGGTACAGAGTCATAAACCTCGATTCCGATTTTGGCCCTGATTCCTGAGTCGGAAAAGTCATGGAAAAAGGAATCTCGAATAAGCGCCGAAGGTGCGGCAGTTCATAGTCCCGGCCGTGAGGCCGGGGTTGGGAGGCAGGAAAGCTATGAGCACCGAAGGTGCGGCACTCTTGAGTTTTCAGGTGCCGCGCCTTCGGCGCTCCATCTCCCTTCAATCCCTATCCCGGCCTTACGGCCGGGCCTATTCATTGCCGGCCCTTCGGGCCTGAATGACAACAAAATCACACTGGCGGGTACCAAGAATCGCTTCCGGTTATTGTGTGCCTCACAGAAGTCAGATAACACATGGCAGTCCAGAGTGCGGCAGGATTTATGTCGATCTGTATGGCCGACGCCTGGACGGCATCCGGCGTCGTTTTGATCTACACAAGCTCGCAGGTTCTCCGTCGAAGGCAGGGGGTCAGCAAATCCGCGGCAGCTGTTCTCCGCTCAACATGTCGACGATACGGCTTGCGCCGATACTGCTTTTCATGGTTACGATTCCGGCGGTTCCCTTGTTTACGGCGCCAATCTCAACGGCGCCCGCGCCGAGCGGGTGCGATCGCATAAGGCTGAGGGCGCGCTCGGCGTCTCGGGGCGGTACAAATGCGATAAACCTGCCTTCATTGGCCACGTAGATCGGGTCGAAGCCCAGGATCTCGCATGCGCCACGCACATTGTTGCACACGGGGATGGCGGTCTCCTGGATCGCCACCTCAACCTGCGTCGCCTCCGCGATCTCGACGAGGGCGCTCGCCAGACCACCTCGGGTAAGATCGCGCAGACAGTGAATCTCGATGCCGGCTTGAATCAGTGAGAGCACGAGGCTGGCGACCGCGGCACAATCGCTCTCGATCGGGTTCTCAAAGGCCAATCCTTCGCGAACGGAAATGATCGCCATCCCGTGCCTTCCGATATCACCGCTGAGGAGGACTACATCGCTGGGCCTGACGCCCGCCGGTGATACCGGCCGGTTGGCCTCGACGATGCCGATGCCCGCTGTATTGACATAAATGCCGTCGCCCTTGCCGCGGTCCACGACCTTGGTATCTCCCGTGACCAATTGCACTTCGTTTTCCCTCGCCGTACGGCTCATGGATTCGACGACAGTCCGCAAGGTCTCGATGGGAAACCCTTCTTCGAGGATGAAGCCGGCGCTCAAATACAGCGGCCGCGCGCCGCACATGGCCAGGTCGTTGATCGTGCCGTTGACAGCCAGAGTTCCGATGTCGCCCCCAGGGAAGAAGAGCGGATGCACGACATACGAATCGGTTGTAAAGGCCAGCTTGCGGGCGCCGAATTCCAGGATCGCGCCGTCATGACGAGCAGAGAGGTACGGACTGTTAAAGAGAGGAAGGAACAGGCCTTCAATCAGGCGGTGCATCAGCCTGCCGCCTCCTCCATGGGCCATCATGATTCTGTCATACCCGTCGATGGGCACCGGGCAACAAAACTCGGGTGATTTCTCGGAATTCATGGCTCAAACTCCAGAAGGGATGGTGGAAGATTCCTGTGTCCGGAACTTGCGGTAACGGTAGTAGGCGGCGCAAGCTCCCTCGCTCGAAACCATGGTCGCCCCGAGCGGGTGTTCGGGTGTACACGCCGCGCCGAACGCCGGACAGTCGTGAGGCTTTTTGATTCCCCTCAGCACGGAACCGCTGATGCACACCGAGGGTTCCTCGACGACTCGATCAGCCACGCCGAATCGCGTTTCGGCGTCGAAAGCGGAGTATTTGGTTTTCAGCCCCAGCCCGCTGGCCGGGATCTCGCCGACTCCCCGCCATTTGCGAGGCACAACTTCGAAGACCTCCCGGATCAGGCGCTGCGCCGATCGATTGCCGTCCCTGCCGACCGCGCGAGTATATTGGTTTTCCACTTCAGCGCGCCCCTCTTCAAGTTGCCTGATTGTCATGTATATGCCCTGAAAAATGTCCAGCGGCTCAAATCCCGTTACCACGATAGGGACACCGTACTTGCGGGCAATCGGCTCGTATTCCGTGTACCCCATGACGGCACACACATGACCGGCAGCAAGAAAACCGCGCACGAGGTTATCACTGGAGGAGAGGATGGCTTCCATCGCGGGCGGAACAAGCACGTGAGACACGAGCATGGAAAAGTTCGACAGGCCCTGCTGGCATGCCTGAAAGACCGCCATGGCGTTCGCCGGCGCGGTCGTTTCAAAGCCCACGGCGAAGAAGACCACGAGGCGCTCCGGATTTTCACGCGCGATTCTCAGGGCGTCCAGGGGCGAATAGACGATGCGGACGTCACCCCCCCGCGCCTTCACAGAAAGCAAATCTCTCGACAGGCCGGGCACTCGAAGCATGTCTCCGAAGGAACAAAACACGACCCCCGGCGTGGATGCGATTTCGAGGGCTTTCTCAATCAGCTCCACGGGTGTCACACAGACCGGGCACCCTGGACCGTGCACCAGAGTGATTTCGGGGGGAAGCATGGTGTCGACTCCGAATCTCACAATCGCATGAGTCTGGCCGCCGCAGATCTCCATAATCGTCCAGGGTCTGGTGGTAATCTTGCGGATAGCGCGCGCGAAGCGCTCCGCAGCCTTGCGGCCGCGATACTCATCGATAAACTTCATTCACCCTCGCCGTCCTCTAGCTCCGCCAAATCTCCCATTTCGCGGAGATACTGAAAAACCTTGTTGGCTTCTTCTTCGTCGATCGTGTTGATGGCGAAGCCGACATGCACCAATACATAGTCGCCGACTTTGGCTTCAGGAACATACGCGAGATTGACCTGCTTGACCGCGCCGTTGAAATCCACCCGGCCGCAACGCAACAGGGGATCGTCGCCCTCCACACTCAAAATCTTCCCGGGAACCGCCAGACACATTTTACACACCCTTTCTCATGGATCGGAGAGCGGCGAAGATCTGGCCCGCCGCGATTCCCCCGTCATTGGGTGGAATACGCTGGTGCCAGTAGGGTTGAAAGCCCTCGAATTCAAGCCGTTTGACCGTGCGCTCCGTCAAGAACATGTTTTGAAAACAACCGCCTGATAAGGCGACGCGCGGGATCGCGACGCGGCGGGCGACATCGATGATGACCTCGACGAGAGTCTCGTGAAAACGTGCGGAAAGGACAGAAACCGGCACGCCTGCACGAAGGTCGTCGAGAAGAGCCCGGATTGCGGGTTCCCAATCTGCGATAAGCAGCGCCGTTCCTTCTGGGCCCGATTGACCGTCACGCACCTCGAAAGGATAACTGCCGTGGGATTCCTCTTGCGCGAGCGCGAATTCCAAAGCCATGGCCGCCTGTCCCTCGAATCGCACCTGCTGGTGCAAGCCGGCGATCGAAGCCACCGCGTCAAACAGCCGGCCGGCACTCGATGTTCGCGGCGAGTTGATCGCCTGGGCCAGCATTTTCTGTAAAACGGCGGCTTCCGCTTCACGGAACGACTGCAGCGGCACCAGGTCGTGACGCTCGAAAAGCTCGTCGCCGAGCATTTCATACAGCAACCCGAGTGCCGTCCTCCTGGGTTCCCTGATTGCGGCCGTGCCTCCGGGCAGCCGAAAACCGCGAAACGTGGCAGCGCGTCGAAACGAAGAGTCCTCCATAACCAGGAATTCTCCGCCCCACACAGTGCCATCAAGGCCAAAACCTGTCCCGTCCCAGGCTACCCCCAGGACCGGATCCTTCAACTCATTCTCTGCCATGCATGCGGCGATGTGGGCATAATGGTGTTGCACTTGGATTACAGGGGGGCCAAGTGAGTACGCGAACTTCGTGGAGAGATAGTCGGGATGCATGTCCGCCACGATGATTTCGGGCCTGCATTCGTAGAGGGATTCCAAGCTGGTGATCACCCTGTGGAATGCCTCGCTGGCTTCGCGCGTTTCCAGGTCGCCGATGTGCTGGCTTATGAAGACATTGTCGCGCACGGCAAGTGCCACGGTGTTCTTCAGATGCCCGCCGACCGCAAGCATGGGGGGCGCAGGATCGTGAAGTTTCAGCGGCAATGGAGCGTAACCGCGGGCCCTCCGCAGCACAAGCTCGCGGTCCAACTGCAGGCGCACCACCGAGTCATCCGCATGGCGCACGATTGGGCGATTGTGCACTAGAAACAGATCCGCAATGCCGCCGAGCCGGTTAAGAGCCTCGTGCTCATCGATGCAGATCGGCTCGTCGGAGATGTTGCCGCTGGTGGCAACGATCGGGGAAGCCAGCTCGCGCATGAGCAAATGATGCAATGGAGTGTACGGCAGCATGACCCCCAGGTAGGGATTGCCTGGAGCGACCGAGGCGGCGATCGTTCGATCCCGGCGGCCGGTCGGATTCGTGCGGTGGAGGAGCACAATGGGGGACTCGGGAGAAAGCAGCAGGCGTTCCTCCAACCGGGAAACCCGGCAATGCTCCTTTATCTCCTCAAGGCTCGAGGCCATGAGCGCGAGCGGTTTTTCCTCGCGACGTTTGCGGCGGCGCAGACGGCTGACCGCCTCTTCGTTGCAGGCGTCGACGATCAAATGGAAGCCGCCGAGTCCCTTGAGCGCGAGGATTCTCCCGGCGCGCACGCCTGCAGCCGCCGCGAGCAGCGCCGCATGATCGAGGGCCGTGGTGGTGCCGCTTGCATCCCGTAACTGCAGCCTTGGCCCGCATGCGCCGCACGCGTTCGGTTGGGCATGAAAGCGCCTGTTCATGGGGTCTTCGTATTCCCGCCGGCATTCGCGGCACATCTCGAAGATTTTCATCGAAGTCTTGCCCCGGTCGTAGGGAAGCGACTCGATGATTGTGAAGCGCGGGCCGCAGTTTGTGCAATTGGTGAAAGGATAGCCAAAGCGGCGATTGCGTGGATCCAGGATGTCGGCCAGGCAGTCGGGACATGTGGCAATATCGGGAAGCACGAGCGTGTTCCGAGCGCCGTCCCCGCTGCTGGCTCGTATCTCAAAGCCGCCGAATTCCACCGGATCGAGATAGGTGAATTCCAGACTCTGAACAAAGGAATGCGGCGGCCGCTCGGTCTCCAGCCGCAGGAGGAAGCTCTCCACAGAATCCCTCTCTCCCTGCACCTCGATGAACACTCCTTCGCCGGAGTTCAGCACCCAGCCTTTGAGTTTCATCTCGATGGCAAGCCGGTACACAAAGGGCCGGAATCCAACTCCCTGAACTGCCCCGCGGATGACGATGTGCGCTCGTCTGGTCACGATCTGTGCGCGCCCTTATCTCTGAGCCAGCCGCACCAATCGGAAATGCCGGTGTTCGTGGTACAGGAGGTTTCAAAGACCTGCAAGTGAGGATTAATCTGGAGGGCATTGCTCTTCAACACCGACAGATTGCAGTTCAAATAAGGGATTAGATCGATTTTGTTTACGAGCAGGACGGAGGCATTGCGGAACATGGAAGGATACTTGAGTGGTTTGTCATCCCCTTCGGTCGTGCTCAACACGACGACTTTGAAGGCCTCGCCCAGATCGTAATTCGCCGGGCAGACCAGATTGCCTACATTTTCGATGATAAGGATGTCCAGCCCGGGCAGGCTCATCTGCAAAAGTGCATCCTGCACCAGCTGGGCCTCGAGATGGCAGCCGCCGTTGGTCACGATCTGGATTACGGGAACACGATAGCGCGCCACGCGCCGAGCATCGAAATCCGTCTGCACGTCGCCTTCAATCACCCCAACCTTGAGGCTTTTTCCCAACTGTTCCAGGGTGCGTTCCACAATGCTGGTTTTGCCCGCGCCCGGCGAGCTGACGAGATTGAAGGCGAGGATTCCGTGTTCGGCAAGGAGCGCACGGTTTTGGCGGGCAATCTCGTCGTTCTTTTCCAGTACCTTCCGCTCGATGGTGATGATGCTCATAGCACTCCTGTCGGGGGGTCAGCCAGCTCAATATCCACGACCTGCAACTCCGTTCCCGACGTAACCGCGATGTCCGCGCTGCCGCAGACGGGACACGAAAAGCACACGGGGTCGACAGCGAATTCCTTGCCGCAACTGGAACACTGCGACCGGAGCGGTATTTCCTCTATGTCCAGACGTGCCTGGTTCAATGCTGTACCGTTCACGATAGCGCTGAAGCAGAACTCGAGAGAATCCGCGACGACCCCGGCCATCTGGCCGACTCTGACTCTTACCGCCCTGACTTCAGGCGCCCGTCCCTCCGGGACGTACTGGCCGATAATGTCAAGGATTCCCTGGGCGATGGATAACTCATGCATCACGGCCTCGTCGGTGACCCACTATTATACACGAGCGCAGGGAGTCGTGCGCCGCATTCCGCCACACAAATACCTACAATTTGCTGGGCGCGTCCGGATTCCTGGAGTGGCGCTTGTGGTCTCTGTGAAGTATACTTCGTCGGTGCCCGAGCTGTCGCGATGCCGACCGTTCCGGGCTCTTCTTCGGGACACGCAAAACCAACGCAGCAAGAATGGGGAACGACATGAAGGCTCGATCCGGATCTCTATGGATTCTATCTTTTGTGCTGGTAGCGGCTGCCGCGATATATCAAAGAGTAACGGGGCCCACGTACCCTGTCAGAGGCAAGGTGCTCATGGGAACGCTGGAAGTACGTTTCAGTCTTCCTACCAGTTCCAGCGCAGAAGGGAATGAGGAGGTCCGCCTCGCTGTCCCGGATGCCGCGGTTCACGGCAATATTGAATTGCGCAGGTTCCCGAGCGGCGATTCATGGTCTCGCAGCACCCTTCTGCGCCAGGGTGAGTTCCTGATTGCCTACATCCCCCATCAACCGCCCGCGGGGAAGGTCATGTATCGCATTTACCTCGACCAGGGTGCCGGTCCCATTCCCCTCACGCAAAATCCTGTCGTTTTGCGTTTCAAGGGTGACGTTCCACTTGCCATCATGATTCCTCACATCGTTCTCATGTTTCTCGCCATGTTGTTTTCCACCCGGGCGGGATTCGAGGCTCTCCTGAAGCGGCCCGCGCTGCAAAGGCTTTCCTTGTGGACTGTGGTGACGCTCGCGGTCGGAGGCTTGATTCTCGGCCCCATCGTGCAGAAATTCGCCTTCGGCGCGTTCTGGACCGGCTGGCCATTTGGAGGTGACCTGACGGACAATAAGACCATCGTCGCATTTCTCTTTTGGGCAATCGCACTATGGCGCCTTCATAAACAGCGGGACGCGCGGGCATGGGCGATTGCTGCATCCGTGATACTATTTCTGGTCTACATGATTCCCCACAGCCTGTTGGGTTCGCAGCTGGATTACTCCCAGCCTCCAGTGCAGAGTAAGTGACCTGGGTCACAGTTATCGGTGTAAACGAATGCAGTTCGAGTGCCGATAGAAACCAGTGTGAACGAGAAAACAGCGCGGCATGACGAGCGCATTCTTTGCGCCGATCTGATCAAGATCGTCTGGACGGACAAAGCGGGCAGCAGACAAAAGGAACTGGCTGTTCTGGAGGACATTTCCCCCCGCGGCGTCTGCCTTCAGATGGAACATCCGGTCCCTGTCGACACCTCCATTGCGATTCTCTACCCATCGGGCCGCTATCATGGCCGGATTCGTTATTGCGTATTTCAGGACACCGGATATTTCCTCGGCGTCGAGTTCGATCCCGGATATCAGTGGTCCAGGCACGAATTCACACCATCTCACCTGCTTGATCTGCATAGAGGCCGGACCAAAACGCGTAGAGCCAGGGTGTGACGAGGCGGCCCGCAAGCAATCCTGATACTCCCCTGACATTGGCGTTGCTTCCCTGAGAATTTGCCGTTAGATTTTAGCGATGGGCAAGAACTCCGATCCACCACTGTTTGTTGAAACTACCATTACCGTGCGCTATGCCGAGACGGATCAGATGGGAATTGTATATTATGCGAATTATCTGGTCTGGTTCGAGGTCGGCAGAACGGCATGGTGCCGCGCCCGCGGATTTCCTTACGGTGATCTCGAAGCTCGCCACGGCCGGATGCTGGTGGTTGCCGAGGCCAGTTGCCGATACAAGGCGCCAGCTCGGTATGAAG
>JBEKIX010000038.1:0-28222 GCA_050011535.1 Acidobacteriota bacterium | reverse complement strand
CGAATCGACCATCAGTCTTTTCGCTGCCTTCTGCAATCTCGCGGCTGTGGCCGTGGACAACGCGCTGGCGCGCCGCAATCTTATTCGAGAAAAGCAAGAATTGGAACAGTACGTCCGCGAGGCAAGAGGAGATTACCCGGAGTTGGTGGGGAAGAGTGCTGCCATGCGGGGTCTGCTAGAGCGCATCGCGCTTGCGGCAAATTCTCCTCTCGATGTTCTCATCCTGGGCGAGAGCGGAACCGGTAAAGAGCTGGTCGCACGTGCTCTTTACCGCACCGGACGCCGGAGCTCCGGCAAGTTTCTTGCTCTCGACTGTGGATCGCTCTCGGATTCCCTTGTGGAGAGCGAACTGTTCGGCTATCGCAGAGGTGCGTTTACTGGAGCCTCCGAAAACAGAGCCGGCCTTTTCGAAGCCGCCCAGGGTGGAGTGATTTTTCTCGATGAAATCTCAAACCTTTCTCTGCGAATGCAGGGAAAGCTCCTGCGCGTCTTGCAGGAACGCGAAGTCAGACGGATCGGAGAAACCACTGCCCGAAAAATTGATGTCCTGGTTATTGCCGCTACCAACAAGGATCTGCGAGAGGAAATGCGGTCAGGAAGATTCAGAAACGATCTCTATTTCCGACTGAAAGGCATCGAAATAATAGTTCCGCCGCTACGTGAACGACTCGGAGATATACCCCTGCTGCTCGATTGGTTTCTCGACAAAGCGGGTAGGAATGAGGGTGGCCGGTCCAAGTCTTTTTCGCAGGAGGCCCATGCGACTCTGATGCACTATTCATATCCGGGAAACGTGCGGGAACTGAAAAACATCGTCGATGGCTCATACTACTCAACGCCGGGAGTCGTGATCCATGTTACGCATCTTCCTGCCGAGGTTCTCCATGGAGAAGGCGGCGCCGGGTCATGGGATCCGGGGTCTGCCGCCTGGCAGGTTTACAAGCGAATCCGCGATGGCCTCGGTGGGTTTGACAATCTGGTGAAAACTCCCTTCCTGAATCGCGAAATCGGCTGCGGCCAAGTCCGGCAGATCATTCACCTTGCACTGGCAGAGACGGGGGGAAGATACAGAGACTCATTCCGCCTCCTGGGAATCCCCTCCCGCGAATATGCCATCATGATGCAGTTTCTGAAGCGGAACGGCTGTTATCTCGATTTCCGCCGCTATCGAAAGACCTCGCGCTAGAAAGATCTGAGGCTGCGGTGCGCTCGCGGCATTGCTCGATAGACGAGAGAGAAGCTTATGTGCGCGGGGGGAACTCGAGGACGTTGCCTTCTGAGCCGGCGGCCTGCGGACTGGAGAGCTTCACCTGTTCGTACATCGCTTTTTGTGCTGCCCGCAGCAGAGCGAGAAGCGAAGCCCCGTCGTTTGGAAACGAGGCGATCCCCGCGTGACACGTGACAAAGAGAGTATTCCCGGGCGCTAAATTCACAGGGGTGCCCTTAATCTGTTGCTGCAATCGCTGGACATAGCGGCTTGCCTGGGGATTGCCCAGACCGGGGAGGAGCGCCACGAAGCCATCGTGCCCGTAGCGCACGAGGATGTCGGTTTGCCTCAGTTCCGATCGCAGCACATCCGCGACTTTGCGCAGCATCATGTCCCCGGATCCAGTTCCGTAAAGAGAGACACTGTGCAGGAAATTTCTGATTTCCAGATAGAGAAGAGACAGAGGCGACTCGGTTTTCTCGGCGTGAGCCAGGGATTGTTCGCAGGCGACGGTGAGATACGAAAAACGGTGAATTCCGGTGACTGGGTCGAGCAGAGCACTTTCGTCCGATCTGTCGCCGGCAGCAGCGTAGCCGACCAGCGCCCCGATCTGTTCAGCCGCGGACTGGAGAAGAGAGAGGTGGCTTTCGGAGAAGAAAGTGGGAGCGGTTGCGTAGAGAGCCAGGACACCCACGCAGTCACCGTCTTGGAGCAGGGGAACCGCCAGCCCATCCTTCAATGAACCAAAGTCCCCGAGTAGATCCTGGAACTCCAACGCCGGAGTTGTATTTAACATTGGCCGCTTGTGGGCAGCGACCCAGCCGCTGATTCCCTTGCCCAGCCCGATGGAAGTTCCCTTCAATGCATTCCCATGCTCTCCGCAGGCGAATTCGGCTTTGATCGAATCGTCATTTTGCGGGATGTACACAACACAAGTGTCATAGGGCACGATCCGCATCAGCCGGCGCGCGATTATGGGTAGTGAATCATCCAGGGAAAGTGAGCGTCCAACTCCGCTGCAGAACTCAAAAAGCTTGACGAGCTCTTCTGATGGCGCCGTGGACGCTGTTTGATTCCCCAGAATCACGTCGACCTTTTCCTCGGTATCCTCGATCTTCTCAAAGAACTTACGGAAGGACAGCTCGGAGAAGTTTCGGGCGGCCTCATCGGCTTGCGCCTCGAGATCCTCAATGTGCTCGATAAAGATGTGGACCAGTTTTGGATCGTAACTGCTTCCCGCTTGCGTGCGCAGAAGTTCGACCGAATCATCAATGCCGAAAGCAGACTTATATGGCCTGGTGGATCGGATGGCATCGAACGCGTCCGCAATCGACAGGATCCTGGCGCCGAGCGGGATTTCTTCTCCCTTGAGCCCGTCAGGATAGCCGCTGCCGTCCCAACGCTCATGGTGACAGCGAACGTACTTGGCCACGGGAAAGGGAAACTGGACCTGCTGAAGAATCTCATCGCCGGCAGTGGCATGGACCTTCATTTTCTCAAATTCCTGTTTGTTCAACCTGCCGGGTTTGTTAAGAATGTAGTCCTCGACGGCCAACTTCCCGATGTCGTGAAGTAGAGATCCCGTTTCGATAGCCTTCAGTTCCTTGGCGTCAGTCACCCCGCACAGCTTCGCCAGCCCGAGGGCATAAGCCCTAACGCGGCGGATGTGGCCATAGGTAGTTTGATCTTTGGCATCAACGGCCAGCGCCAACGTTTCAACTGTTCTAAAATAAAGCTCCTCCTGTTCCTTTAGGTGCCTCTCAGCATCTTCCGCCTTGGCCTTATTAACTCTGTTTATTCGCCAGATGACAGCAATGACCGGGGCTAAAAACAGGGGACCGACGGAGGCGAACGTCTGGTTTTTAGGCACTAGCAGGGGGATAAAAAACACGATGAATGCAGCGGCGCAGCCCGACACGATAAAATCGAGAATCAGTGGAGCATAATTTTTTCGCCAGACCCAATAGAGGTTTTCATTCGAAGAAAGGGCAATTGCGGTTGCGATAAAAAATGAATTTGAAAAATAAAATGTAACTGCAAGCCCAATTGTTGGCAGAAATATCTTGTCACCATGCAAAACTGAGGTAAGTGATCGGAATACTGCTCCATATAACCAGACGTTAATGACCGCCGTAGCAATGTTGAAAAGGATCCTGTGAACGGGCGTATTATGTCTACGTTTCAGTATTAAAGTCAGATAGCTTATGTACAACGTGTTCGCTACAATTGCAGTTTCGATACCCGACATCATGCAGATGCTCATAACAAATGCATCGCCAATCGTGACGCCGGAAGGCAGGCTAGGAAGGAGAACGATGAGTGGGACTGTAATAAGCGTATACAATGTCAGAACGATCCAATGGAAATCTAATGGTGCGGATGCAACCGCGATGAACGCATGCCATAGGATGGGAATGGAGGCAGTGACAACGACTGATATATAAACCTTTACCTTTACGGGGAGAGATGACCAACCTTTCAATTCGAACTCCTGCTGAAGGGCATCTCAATTATCGGCACTGTTTGATGAAAAGGTGAGAAAAAGCGCCGCGTCTGTTTAGGTGGAGAATCTGGATAACTGATGGGCGACAATAGACGTGGCGTCTGTCCTATGATCGGATAGTTTGCGTCGGCAAGGGGATTCACAGAATCCCTCTCCGAATCCGATGACCTGCATGTCCGTTTGGGTGTGTTGCTGCAGGATACAAACGAATGGTTGGCACGTTCGCGGTCTCCAAAACCTCGACTCCGTTATCCATCTGCATTTGATCTCAGAGTCCGTTAAGTACCAGAAAACTGTAAGTATGCCACACGTTTCTGGTGTTTCACCGTCTACATGCGTGTTCCTTGCCTGGAGCCCAATGGATCGTGTTTAGTACCAAAAGATCGTTGGCGTTTCACGAGGTTCAAGAATTTCGATTTCGTTTTGCATGGCTCGCTCCATCCTTCACTATGCTTAGTACCAAAAGATTGTTGGGGTTTCACGGGGTTCGAGAATTTCGATTTCGTTTTGCATCGCTCGCTCCATGGGGTTTCACGGGGTTCAAGGATTTCGATTTCGTTCTGCATTTCAATCTCCAAATGAAAAATTGTTGTCGTTTGACTCCTTTTGTGCCGCACACCTACAGCCAGAGGATTGCGCCGAGTCTGCTCATGATTGGCTCCTTTCTTGAATGTCCAGCAGGTTGATATGGGCATACATGCCTTACAGCCAGAGAATGGCTCCGAGTCTGTTCATGATGGTCTCCTTTGAAGGCAGTCATGGAGGTGATAGCCATGTTGTGTACGCTAGGTTACTAGCATTTGCAAAAACGTGATGTGGCTAAAGTCAGGTGACGCCAGAGAAAAATGCGCGCGTGTCCACACTGATCCCGTAGATTTCGAGTTGCTCAACGGCATCCAGCTGCCATGCTTCCCAGCCACCCTGAGGGCATGGCGCACAGTCCACATAGAATGCTTCACTAACGGTCAGGTTTTTCCCGGAGGAGTCAGAGAGGGCTGGCTAAATTCCGCGTCACAGAGCCCAATCTGCTCATCGCGGGAGAACGATTTCAAAGACTGACCGCTCTAAGGGTCGCAAACTGCCGAGGCGCCCGCTCTTAGCCAACAACAAGTCTTGCAAAGCCTACGCTTGCATGACCCGGGACGGAACCGTAAAGCCGGTTCCGGCCACCCATGGTGTTGCAAAACAAGCAAGTTCGTTTGTGTGATGATTTATACAGAGAACAAATAATCGTGTCAACAACAATCTGGGGAAAAGGAGAAAAATATGTATTTCGTGTCCCCCACTACCGGTGGTGGTGGAGAAGCGGCCTGGGGGCGATGGGTTGCGTTACGGCAAGTACTCCCAAAACTCTGTCCTCAACCAGCGAATTAGGCGCCGGGTAGCCAGCTCGACGATGAGGCGCCTGCCGCATAGAATCTTGCCCACGCCAGTCATTCCGGATTTTAAGGCGCCATCCTCGTTCATCAATTCGCCTCGTACGACGACGGTGCGCTCCTGTTCAGCCTCGAGCGCCACCGGCGAGATGGTCTTTACCAGGGCCTGGAAAACTCGATTGGGATAGGTGCGCACTTTCAGAACCAAAGGATAACCCGGCAACACGTCACCGATCTCTTTTTCCGGGATCGGCATGTCGACGATGACGTGCTTGGTGTCGGCGATCTCGCAGAATTGATCTCCCTTGTCAAAATATGCGCCGATCTTGTTCTTGAGATAGGGGGTCGTTACCTGCCCATCGATGGGGCTTCGAATTTTGAGCTGCTCCAATTGCTCGCCTAGAATGCGCAGTTTATCCTCGAGCTCGGTCACCCCGGCTTCCTCGGCCTCGATCGATTCTTTGCGCGATCCGGCCAGAAGCACATCCAGATCGCTCTGGGTCTGAGCAAGCTCTTTCACCTTGATGTCGTGCGCGGCTGCCGTGCGCTCGTCGAGAACCTGCAACTGCCCCTGGGCCTCGGCAAGCTCTTTCTGAGCAACCTCGTAGGCTGTCTGATCGCTATCCAACTCGTTCTTGGCAATCAATCCGCTGCTATACAGCGCCGTGGCCCGTTCAAGCACGGTTTGAGCGTTCTGGAGCTGTGCCTGTTTCTTGGCCGCGGTATCCCGGAGCATCCTCCGCTCCTGCTCCACGCGATCGGCGGTCTCGAGGTCCGTCTTCTTGGTGTCAACCGCGCGCCGGGCTCGCTCAATCTCCTCGGGCCGGCTGCCGGCTTTAAGCAGGCTCAGCGAGGCTCTGTGGGAGGCGAGCTCCCCCTTCGTTTCTTCATAGGCATTGCTGAGATCCAGGTTCTGCATCTCTGCAAGTTCGTCATCCTTTTTGACCGAGGACCCCTCATCGACGAGAATCGCCTTCAAGGTGCCGGCGACCTGCGGGCTGATTTGAACGACCGCCGTCGGCAATATCGTGAACTCTCCAGCAACCTTGAGTTCCCAGGGAAAAAATCCGGCCGCGAGGACGATCACGAGAATGATCCATTTGTACGTTTTCTTCCTGTTTCTGCCGCCCGTTTTTGGCGCCGATCTGCCCTCATCGGGCGCGGGATTCTTGCCGGCAGTGGGAATCACCATCAAGCAGATGCCGGTCAAAAGAAGAATGCCCCATGTTTTATATTCAACTACCATCCAGGCTCCTAAGCGATCGAGGACGAACAGGAGCAGCCCGGCGGAAAAGGCGAAGGACAGGATGCCGTACGTAGGGAAGATACGCCGTTCCCTCTTGGTCGTTTGCACGGCTCCCGTGCCGGACTTGCCCAGCAACGATTTCAAATTCCGACGCAGGTAGGCGAAGGCTTTTTGTCTCAGGTTGGGGATCTCCAGCCAATCGCTCAACAAATAATAGCCGTCCAGGCGTATGAGCGGATTGAAGTTGAACATCGTCTGGATCCCCGCAAATGCGATCACGATCAGGCAGACGCGACTTCCCCAGATCTCCGGAGCAAGCAGCCGCCACAGGATCACGGCCCACGACCACACGAACAGCTGAACGAATCCTCCTGCAAGGGAAACAAGCATTCTCTCTCGCTTCCTGAGCAGCCAGGCGTCGCTTACATTGCAGTAGAGACCAGGGATGAAATAAAGAAGAAGCAGCCCCATCTCCTCAACCTTGCCGCCATAATGCTTGAGCGTCAGGCCGTGCCCGAGCTCGTGTGCGCTCATCACAACGAACGCAACCAGGAGGATCAGCGGCAGCGAGTAGACATTCAGCAGTTGGGCGATGGAGACAGAGAGCTGTGCCCAGTTTAGCACGGCAAGGACGACAGCCGTTGCGAACGACGCCGCTGCCACTGCGAGAAAGCTCTTATTGAAGATGTACCGGCCGATCTTCCTATCAAGGCGATCGAGCAGCCGATCCGGATGAACAGCATGAATCTTGATGGATAACAGGGTGTCGATCAGCCGCCGCCGCTGTTTGGCGATGGTCTCGAGGCGCGCCCCGGAGAGCGCGTCGTCAAGCAACAACAGACCATGGAGCTTGCCGATGAAATCCTCGACCTGGCTCTGTTCCACCTGCACTTGACAATGGGAGGAAGCCTCCCGGGCGACTGTGCCGGCGTCTTTGAGACCATCGAGCCCGCGCAGAACGGTTGCCTGGATCCAAGTGAAGCGATAGAAGCGCCGCGTCACGGGGTCCTTCACCACGACCGGCGATTGCGGATCGGAAGTTTCAGGCCGAATCTCGAGATCGGCGCGCAGCCGTGCAGGGGTTTCTGCCAAAGCAAGCCTCGACGGATCGACAAGGATGACCGCGGCAATGATGGCGGTCTCGGGTTGGATGATATCGGCAGAAAGAGGCAATTGCAATGGAATTGCGGGTTGCAGCGGCCAGGCGCAGCCATGGTTTGCATCCTTCCCTTGGTGTTGTGGTTTGCTGTGGGAGATAACCCGAATCGCGTGACGCCATGTTTTCTCGAATTGACTGGCTGGAGGGGAGGCGTATATAATCGCCCGTTCTCACACCCATAAGCAGAGAACTCACAAGGAGATGTCATGATCAGGAAAACTACTCTTGCCCTCACACTTATAATTGCCGTGCTTGCACTGGGGGCATGCGGGAAAAAGGAAGAGGCACAGCCTCAAGCGCAGACAGCTGCGCCGGTAGAGCAAAAACCGACAATCACACCGGGCGAAATGGTTCTCATCCCGGCAGGCGAATACATCATTGGTACGAATGAAATGAATCCCGAAAACAAGAAGGAATCGAACACTGCCTATCCGGAGCACAAAGTGAAGCTCAAGGCGTTCTGGATCGACAAATACGAAGTGACTTTCAAAGAGTACCTCGACTTTTCGATCAAGACCTCCTACGTGCCCGAGGGAGATTCGGAAGGGAAAACGTGGAGGACTTTTTTCGCTCCTGATAAGGCGAATAGCCCGGTCGTCTACGTCACCTATAAGGATTCCGAAGCCTACTGCAAGGCGGACGGGAAGCGGCTGCCAACGGAAGAGGAATGGGAAGCTGCTGCGCGCGGACCCAACGGAAATCGTTTTCCGTGGGGGAATGAGTGGATCGACAACAAGGCAAACACCGCGGAAACTGGGAACCTCAAACCGGCGGACGTCGGACAGTTCGATGATGTGAGCGCGTTCGGCGTGCATGACATGCTGGGCAACGTGACGGAATGGACCGCGAGCTGGTATAAGCCTTATCCGGGCAACAAGAGCGGCGGGTTCAACGCCAACTGGCGCGTGGTGCGCGGCTTGTCTTACCTATACAAAGGTTCCAAATTCAATGGCCTGTGGGTGCGATCGGCTTACCTGCCGAATTATCTCGCCTATTTCGGCTGCCGCTGCGCCAAGGATGCAACCCCGGATGAGGCTGCCAAGGCTGCTCCGGCCAAGTAGTCGATCCTGCGAGGTGTGGCTCAGAGTACTCGAAGGATGAAGCACTTCAGGTAGTGCGTTTCAGGCATTGCGAGAAGGACTGGGTGGTCTGTGCTTTGGGACCGCCGTTCCACCACTTGGATCGCGCGATGTGCATCCATAGCCGCCTGGCGGAGCAAAGCGAAGAAGTCCGCCTCGGACAGCTGATACGAACAGCTTGAAGTGATCAGAATCCCCTCGGGCTCCATGAGTTTCATGGCGCGAAGATTGATCTCTTTATAACCACCGCGAGCGGCGGGAAGAGCGCCGCGGTTTTTGGCGAAGGCCGGCGGATCGAGGCAGATCGTGTGATACCTCTCGCCGGCCTTTTCTTTTTCCCGCAGGTAATCAAAAACATTCGCTTCCTGAAAGTCGATGTTTAACGTCCGGTTCAGGTCAGCATTGAGACGAGCTTGCTGTAGAACCTCCCCGGAGGAATCGACACCGATTACGGATTCACAATGCTGCGCAAAATGGAGGGCGAATGCGCCGGTATTTGTGAAGCAGTCCAGGCAACGGCCGGACGCATAGGCGCGCGCAGCGATCCGGTTGTCGCTCTGATCCAGGAAAAAGCCGGTTTTTTGGCCGTGCAGCAGGTCCACCCAAAACCTGATTCCGGCTTCACGGATGACGACCTTTTCCGGTACGTCTCCCCATAGCGGTCCGCGCCTTTCATCAAGCCCTTCGAGGAGGCGCGCCTTCACATCGTTTCGCTCCAGAATGCCGGCCGGATTCAGCAGGTCACGGAGGATTTCCACCAACAGAGTTTTCAGTGCTTCCGCGCCATGCGAAAGGGTCTGGAGAACCAGAAAGTCGCAGTAACGATCCACGATGATCGACGGCAGCATATCCGCTTCTCCGAACACCAGGCGGCATGCGGATTCCGGGTGCAAGCGTGCGCGGCGCCGCTCGATTGCGAGGCGCAAGCGTTCGGTAACGAGCTCCCTTGTTGGCGGCTGAGAAGCGCGCGACAAGAGGCGCAGGCGAATCTGGGATTGAGGGCTATAGAACGCGAAGCCGAGCTCTTGATGTGCTGCATCCGTGACCCTGACGATGGGAGGCATGTCCGCCGCCGCAGGGGCCACGTCGGCCGCGTAGATCCAAAGATGACCTCGACGCAGACGCTGGACGCCTTCGGATGTAACGACCGCTTCTCTCTGGATGTCAAACGGGTCTGCTTTTGTCATAGGTTCCTGAAGAGGGAGGAGTTTCTTTCTGATCGCCGGCAATCCTGCGTGCGGGAGTGCGCCTTCCGGCGGGACAATTGAGGAGAGGAGCACTCTCGCTCATGTCTCACCCCCGGATTTTTTCCGCGGAAATGTCCGGCGCACATACTCACGAGCTGCCTCAATGGTCAACTGCGGGTTCTCCAGATGATAGTCCTCCACGAGCCGCAGGATCCTGCCGAAAAGTGGTCCCGGCTTATATCCCATGGAAATCAGATCACGTCCGGTGATCACCGGCGTCGGCGGCGTGGGCTCGAGCTGCAGCTCCTCGAATTTCTCCCTGGCAAATCGATAGGTTTGGAGGTCCCCGTTGCTGCTGAGGCAATCCACCCGATGGAGTTCGAGGTGCTCCGCAAAGCCGACACGCGCCAAGAATCGCTTGAGTGTGCTCCGGCGCATTTCATGCAGGTTCAGGAATTGGAGGTGGTCGCGAACCAGTTCGATTACCCTTGCCGTCTCGTCGTTTGACATGCGGAGACGCCGGCAGACATCCTCTGCGATGCGCGCCCCCACGTCGGCGTGCCGGTCAAAGCGGATGCGATCCTTGACTGCAAACGT
This sequence comes from Acidobacteriota bacterium, assembly GCA_050011535.1. Classification (GTDB taxonomy): domain Bacteria; phylum Acidobacteriota; class UBA6911; order UBA6911; family UBA6911; genus JAFNAG01. The sequence continues at coordinate 17,868 of JBEKIX010000038.1, read as the reverse complement.
CGGAGGTTTGCCGACGTCGTGAAGCAAAGTGGCCAGAGCAAGCACCGGCGAGGGTTTCCGCAGCAGGCCGAGCGCTTTACCGGTGTGAACGAAGACGTCACCCTCGGGATGATATTCGGCAGGTTGGGGAATATCGCGCATCGCCTCCACCTCCGGCAGGATGTTGATGAGCAATCCGGTGGAGTGCAGCAGGTTGAGCCCCCGGTCCGGCATCGGGCCGGCAAGAATCTTCAACAGCTCATCCCGGATCCGTTCCCAACTTACCTCCAGTATGTGAGGCGCGAGCTGCTTGATCGCTTCCAAGGTCTCCGGCTCAATCTCGAAATCGAGGTTGCAGGCCAAGCGTATGGCGCGCAGCATGCGAAGCCTGTCTTCGCCGAACCTCGCGTGCGCGGCGCCGATCGTTCGCAACGTGCGCCTGCGAATGTCGGCAACTCCGCCGACGTAATCGATGACCCGATCTGCGAGGGGATCGTAGAACAGCCCATTGACGGTGAAATCCCGGCGCAGCGCGTCCTGTTCGGGGCCGGAGAAGTCCACCATCGATGGGTGCCTGCCGTCCACATACAGACCCTCGGTGCGGAACGTGGCGACATCATAAGGATGGTTGTACATGCGCACTTGCACGACGCCGAATCTTGCCCCGATGGGCGTTGCACGGCGGAAGATGCCCAGAACATCCTCAGGGTGCGCACTGGTGGCGATGTCGATGTCTTGAGGTTTTCGTCGCAGGAGATGATCCCTGACCCAACCGCCCGCGAAAAAGGCTTCGTATCCGTGTTGCCGCAACTTCACCACAATCTTCTGGGCGGCTCGTCGCATCTCTCTCCGGGGACGCCTGTGATGCAGCGCAGCTGCGGAGGCGGGAATGGTAAATCTGCTGCATTCGCTGAAAGGCCAAGCACGGACAGGACTAGGTCAGCTTGTCCAAGTACGCGATCCAGCTGTCGCCTCGAAATCTCTTGCGGCAGAGGGCACGGTATCGGGAAAAGTTTCTCTTGTCGCCCAGCTTGAAATAACTGAGCGCCATTCGGAAATAGAATAGATTGTCGTCCGGGAATCTGCGGGCGATTGTTACGACCTTTTCACCTTCTGCCACGGCTTCCTTATAGCGCCCCAACTCGCAATAATTGTTGGTCAGATAGCTGCGCACTTCGGCTTTCTCCAGTTTGTTCCCCGGACGCCGCCGCAACGCCTCCAACGTGACAAGCAGGGATTTCTCGAAGCGCTCGAGACGGAACTGGCACTGCGCGATCCTGACATAGAGCCAGGTCAGGTTTTCCCGTTTGTTGGTCAACTGTTTGAGGTCCAGCATCTTTTCATAGGTTTCCAACGCCATCTGGTCGTTGGTCAGCTGATGGTAGCAGCTCGCCACCTTGAGGTGGACATCGTCGCGCCGCTCGAAATTCGGATCCAACTCGAGCACTCTTGAGAAATACTTGATGGCTTCGTGGTACTGCTTCAGCCCCATATAGTTGTCGCCCATGCTCTCGTAGAGATAGGCCAACCCGGGATCGTTGTCGCTCAATACTTGAATCGCTCTCTGGGAGTATTTGATGGCTTCATCGTGCCTGCCGAGCAATTCATAATTGCGGCTGATTCCGGCGTAGAGCATCCACTGCGTGTCTTTCTCCTGTGCGTCAACATACTTCTCACAGATGCGCCGAGCCTCCAGAGATTTGGTGATCTTCCCGTTGTACTCCAAAAGCGATCCCAGGTGAAAATGAACGAATCCGCACATGTCCGGCATAAACTCCGGCTTGGCGGGATCGAACAGGCGGGCGGACTTCAGAAGATCTTGGAGCGCGATCTTGTCGTTGCCTGCGTTGAAGTGACAGATGCCGACATGGCCCGCAAAATAGGCCTTGACGTTCGGCTGCTTCGCGAGGCTGAGCGCGCGGCTGTAATACTTGCCTGCCTCGGAAAAGTGCCCCCGTGCGAAGAGCTGTTCGGCGCGGGAATCCAACTGGGTGATCTGGTCTTCTATGGAACCGCCGGCTTTTACTTTGCGAGTGCGTTCTCTGGATTTCATCGTAGTGTCTGTCCTATGAAAGCGATCAATCCTACTCCATACTAACACATTCCGGCGCCAGGGTGCGAGGGAGCCGCCGGGTCGGATTCGCCTGGCCCATCACTGTTCGACCAGAATGAAACCCGAATGCACGTCCACCTTTTGGATGAGGTAGGGCAAGGCGGCCGGCTGCATCGGATCGAACGGCGGGTTTTGTTTGCGGCCAACCGCGCTGATGATTTCGGAGACCAGCAGGTTGGGAAGAGTAATGCTATCGAATTGCGCTTCATCCACCCTGAAACTTGCCGTTCCGGGATTCGAGATCAGCCCTCCTTTTATGGTCAGCTTGTGGACGCCGGTTAGCATCTTCTTGAGCAAGCCATTTATAAGTTGAGTGGAGTTGAGCTGAAGACGGTCAAAATCAATGCTTGCGACCGCCTGGAGACGACCCTCATCGAGTTTCACCAGGATGCTGCGCAAGCAGGGATGGTAGTTCGGGCTGAGACAAATGGCGAGGTACGAGTTAAGTTCAGTCTCGGAAAGCCGCGTCTCCAACTTGCGGCCGCGGCCATGATCACCAGCACGAGCTTCCATCTTCTTCACCTTGGCATCGCAGTTTTCAGCTGCTGCCTTGGAGATTCCCGCCGAGGCGACATTGGATTGCTTCTGAAAGAGGCCATAGGCTGGCAGTTCCGTCATGAGCAAAGCAAACAATATAAATGCTGCAATCCCGTTGCCGGTGCGGCGCCAGCTCGGTATTTCCCGATTCGCAGAACTTGCGATCATCGAATGACCTTGAGGGATCTGCTCCAGCGAGTCTTGGTGACGAAGTTCAGAAAAACATCCTTCAGTTGGCTGGCTCTGTCTTTAAGACTGGTCATGAGGTACTCGTCCCTGGGGGTCTCAAACGACCAATAGATCAGCCAGGTCTTGCCGATGATGTGGTCGCGCGGCACAGATCCCCAAAATCTGCTGTCCTGGCTGTTGTCGCGGTTGTCTCCCATCGCAAAATACTGGCCTGGGGGGACTTGGTAGGGGCCGAAATGCCCGTAGACGCTGCCGGGATCGATGTACTGAGTGTATTTTTCTTCGATCGGCTTGCCGTCGATATAAATCGTCCTCCCGATCATTTCCACCTTTTCGCCAGGCAGGCCGATCAGCCTCTTGACGTAGGCTACCTCGGGACTATCGGGATACTTAAACACGATCACGTCGCCGCGCTTGAGGTCCTTGTAGGGCAGTATCTTTCCAAATAAGCGGTCTGGCAGTCCATAAACGAACTTGTTCACCAGCAGGTGATCGCCGATGAGCAGGTTGGATTCCATCGATCCCGTGGGTATTTTGTACGCCTGCACCACGAACGTGGTCACGAAAAGAGCGATGACTGCGGTGACGACGATGGATTCGAAGTATTCGCGAACCGTTGATTTTTTGAAATCGGATTGAGGGCCTTCCACTCCGTTCATGACCTCCAGTTAGATATTGATAAACAAACAATTTAGCATATGAGATCCCCTCCCAGCAAGAAGCGCGAGGGCCCATGATAGAGAGCCCGGAGGTCTGCACGTGAGGAACGTGCGAGCAAATCCTGTACGGCACCGCGCGGTCTGATTTGCTGGTTGCGGAGCGGCCGCAGCATTACATAGCAGTGAGATGATGAATAATTCTGCATCCTTTCACCGTGACCCATGTTATAGTTTTTGCCCAGCAAAAAGCAGCCTGTTGTCGATTCGGTATGTCTAAACGCTTCATGGAGTTAAATGCGATGAGAGTCAAATCCGCTGCCCTACGTCCGGCATGGATAGTTCTGCTAGGAACTTGTGTCGTGCTGTTGGCCGCTTTCATCACCCCGGCCCAGCAGATGGTTACCGAAACACGTGATCCGAACCAGACCCAGGATGAAGAGTTTGCAAAGCTCTACAAAGAGTGGACCGGAGAGCCCAAGTACGGAAGCCCCCTGATCGACCACTTGCCCCTCGTCAATGGAATCCCGACTCCGAAGGACGTGCTCGGGTATTACATCGGCGCGCCTCAGAAGCTAACGTACTATGCCGACATCCTGAAATTCTATCGTGCCCTCGAAGCCGCGACACCGCGTGTTAAAGTGGAGACTATCGGCAGATCCGATGAAGGCCGTGAACTCGTCGTGGTGTGGGTCTCCTCTGATGACAACATGAGGAACCTGCAGCAGAACCGGGACAATCTGGCCAAGCTTGCGGATCCGCGCGGGCTGTCGGACGAACAGATTCACCAACTGATCGAGACAACAAAGCCGGACTACCATCTCATGGGCGGCCTGCACAGCGGCGAGACCGGCCCGTCCGAGATGCTGATGGAACTCGTGTATCGCATCGCAACGGAAACGTCGCCGCTCATCGCTCAGATTCGCAACAATGTGTATGTTTCAGTTACCCCCGTCGCAGACGCGGACGGGCGTGATCGAAACGTCGATTGGTTTTATCGCGGCCTGGAAGCCCAACCGCCGGCAGCTGCGGCCTCATCTGGAACGGGACAGCCGGCGGCGCCTGCGGGTAGTGTTGGCGCCGGTGCGGGGCAAGGCGGCGGCCGCGGCGGCGGGATCGGCAGCCTTCCGTATTGGGGCAAGTATGTGTATCACGACAATAACCGCGACATTAACCTATCCCTGATGCAGATCCGCGCTCTCTCCGACTGGTACTTCACGGCGCATCCTCCCATCATGCACGACCTTCACGAGTCGATGACCCTGATGTACACCTATAGCGGCGGCCCGCCGCAGAACCCCAATCTCGACCCGCTCTTGTTTTGGGAGTTGCCCTGGTTTTCGGACTGGGAACTGGCGCAGATGACCAAGTGGGGCATGCCCGGTGTCTATACGCACTCCTTCATGGATGGCTGGTCACCAGGCTATCTTGGGTCGATCGCCTACAATCACAACGGCATCATGAAAATGTACGAGACGCAGTCCGGCCGCGACGCGGCTGCAGGCGGTGGCGTGCGCGGAGGACCGGGAGAGGCAAGAGCCGCCGATGCCGGAGCGGCTGGTGATGCCCGCGGCGCGGTTGCCGGCCGCGGCGGCGGTGGAGCTGCTGGAGTGACCGCAGGTGAAGCCAGGGGTGCCGGACGAAGCGCTGGTGGTGCTACTGGGGCTCAGACTTCCGAAGCCAGAGCAGGCGGCGGCAATATCGCCGGTGATCGCGGCGCGCCGGGAGCAGGCGGCGCCCCGGTGTTTCAGGGCGGGGGCGGCCGCGGCGGTGGCGAAGCCAGCGGCAGAGGAGGAACCCAGGAACGCGAGTGGTATCGCGGGCTGCCCGTGCCGCCGAATGCAACGGCGATCTTCAGCCGGAGGGACAACACGAACTACATGGAAACGGGCATCCTTTCGTCGCTGCAGCTTACGGCGATGTTTCCCAATGTCATTGTCGAGAACTTCTACGTAAAAACGAGAAACTCGATCGAAGAAGGGAAGACAAAGGCGCCGTACGGCTTCGTGATTCCCATCCAGCGGGACATGACTCGAGCCGCGACGCTCGTCAACCTTCTCAGAATTCAGGGCATTGAGGTCGGCCTGGCGACCAGCGAAATCAAGATAGGCGACAGCGTCTATCCGGCCGGATCCTATGTCATCAAACGCGACCAGCCTTATGGGCGGCTCGCCAAGAACCTGCTTGAAAAACAGGTCTACCCGGATCCGAGACTGACAACCTATGACGACAGCGGCTGGACGATGGGTCTGGAAATGCTTGTGGACGTAAAGGAGATCGGCGACCCGGCGATTCTGAAGGTTGCGACGACTCCGGTCACCAAGGCCGAGACGAAAGGCAAAATCACAGGCGCAGGTGCTGTGGGCCTCGCGGTTGCGCACTACGGATCAAACAACATGATCGCGTTCCGTTACAAACTCAGGAATGTCCCGATGAAGATCGCTGAAAAAAGCTTCACCGTGGAAGGTGTAGAGTTCCCCGCCGGATCGTTCGTCCTCTCAGGCCCGATCGGAGATGACGTGCGCGCTGCCGTCGAGACGTTCGGCCTGACGGCCTCCGCGCTGGCTGACATGCCGACGATCCCGATGCATGAATCTCCTGCTCCGCGCATCGCGATCTATTCCCAGTGGAGTAGCACGCAGGATCTGGGCTGGTATCGGCTGACTTTCGACAACTTCGGAATTCCTTACGATCTCATTTTTAAGGAGCAAGTGAAGCAGGGCAACCTCCACGGCAAATATGATGTCATCCTGATGGCTGTGCAGAACATCAATCGGCAGGTGGTGCTGCAGCCGCCGGCAGCGCGCCCGCAGCCTTACCAGAGAAGCGATAAGTACAAGTTTCTGGGGATGTACGGCGAGACGCCGGACATGTCGGGTGGTTTCGGCCAGGAAGGGATTGACGCATTCGCGAAATTCTTAGAGGAGGGCGGCACGCTGATCGCGACTGCCGGCGCGGTCCGATTCCCGATCGATTTGGGTTGGGCTCATACGGTGGATACTGACCAGGTCAGCGGGATCACGGCGGAGCATCCGGTCGTGCAGGCAGAGATTACACGGCTCGACCATCCGATTTTTTACGGCTACACGGACAAAATGCTGCCCATCAAGTATCAGGGCGGGCCTTTCCTGCGCGTGGGACTTGCCGATCAGGCCAACATTCTCGCCCGCTATGTCGGCGGCGATTCGTCGGTCTTGAGCGGCCTGATGGTCGGCGCGGATCAACTCCGGCAGAGGCCGTTTGCCGTCGACGTTCCTCATGCGTCCAATGGCAAAGGACGCGTCATTCTGTTTGCTAACAACCCCATCTATCGCTGGCAGAATCACGGCGAGTTCAACATGATTTTCAACGCCGTGCTGAACTGGAATTACGTGCCTCCGGCTCCGCCCTTGACGGCGACTCCGGGTGGCGGCCGCGGTGCGGGAGGGGGCGGAGAAGGCCAGCAGACGGGCTTGCGATAACAGACGGTCCGGAATTTACCCGAAGCCGAAGCTTGTCTTCGATCGTCGACAAGGAAAGGAGAACCTGCATGCGTATGCCCGGTTGTGTGGTGTCTCTAACTGTATTGCTTCTTCTTGCGTCTCTGGGCTTTCCCCAACAGTCAACGCTCGGTTACTACCGCTTTCCAGCGATTGCCGGCGACACCGTGATCTTCACGGCTGAAGGCGACCTTTGGCGCGTGCCCGTCTCGGGCGGAATTGCGCAGCGGATCACGTCTCACCCGGGCGAGGAGTCGCGGGCCGCGATCTCTCCTGATGGAAAGACCCTTGCCTTCTCGGCGACCTACGAAGGCCCCACCGAAGTCTATGCGTTGCCCCTCGACGGGAATGCCCCGCCTGTCCGCCAGACGTACGAAGGAGGACAGGCGCTCGTGGTCGGCTGGACGCCGAAGGGCGAGATCCTGTATTCGACGCGCCGCTCCTCGACTCTTCCCGACACGCAACTTGCGGTTGTCAATCCCAAGACCGGTATTTCCACGCTGCTTTCTCTCGCGCAGGCAAGCGACGGCGCTTATGACGGCGACACATTGTTTTTCACCCGGCTGCCGTTCCAGGGAAGCTACACCAAGCGCTACCGTGGCGGCACAGCGCAGAACATCTGGAAGTTTACCGGCGCCGGCGAAGCGGCCCTGCTCACGGGCGACTACACGGGAACGAGCAAGAATCCGATGGTGTGGCAGCACCGCGTCTATTTTCTCAGCGACCGCGACGGCACGATGAACCTCTGGTCAATTGATGAGAACGGACGCGATCCCCGGCAACATACCAGGCACGCGGGATTCGACGTGCAGTCGCCATCGCTCTCCGGCGGCCGCATCGTCTATCAGCTGGGAGCAGACTTGCGTGTGTACGACATCGCAAGAAACTCCGATACTCCAATTTCGATCCGCCTCGTTTCCGATTTCGATCAACTTCGCGACCGCTGGATCCGCAATCCACTCGAGTGGGTGACCGCGGGGCATCTCTCTCCTGACGGAGACCGGCTGGTTCTCACCGCTCGCGGCCAGCTATTTGTCGTTCCAACTCAGCAAGGACGCATTGTCGAAGCCACGCGCAACAAGAAAGTGCGGTACCGTGAGGGACGCTTTTTCCCGGATGGAAAGTCCTTGCTCGCACTCTCGGACGAGAGCGGGGAAGTCGAGTTTTGGCGCGTTCCCGCGGACGGAGTCGGCGACCCTAGTCAACTCACAAACGATGCACATGTTCTTCGGTGGGACGGCGTTCCCTCTCCCGATGGCAAGTATGTGGCCCATTTCGACAAGGACCAGCAGCTCTGGATCTACGAGGTGGGCACGAAAAAGCAGACGAAGATTGCAGTCTGCGGCGAAGGCGACTTTGGGGACGTCCGCTGGTCACCCGACAGCAGGTGGTTGGCATACTCGGCGCCGAACACGAACCTGATGACTCGGATATACGTCTACAGCATGGACAAGAGTTCGGCCCGCGCGATCACGAGCGATCGTTACGATAGCTCCAGCCCGACGTGGAGTCCCGACGGCAAATGGATCTATTTCCTCTCGGATCGGAACTTCGCATCTCTCGTCGGCGGTCCCTGGGGCTCGCGCCAGCCGGAGCCTTTCTTCGATCACCAGACGAAGATCTATCATGTTGCGCTCCGCCGCGGTGAGCGCTCTCCTTTCAAACCCGTCGACGAACTGTATATTCCGGCCAAGGAAGGCGAAAAAAAGGAAACCGGCACCGCGCCGCCGGCTGTCGCGATAGATCTCGACGGAATCGAGGCGCGGCTTCTGGAAGTTCCCGTGCCGCCCGGCAACTACTCGGATCTCGGCACCGATGGGAAACGTCTCTACTACATTTCGTCCGATACTTCGCTGGAACGGAAGGAGACGCTGAAGACCATGGCAATCGACAGCAAGCGCGGCACGGCGCCCGAAACGTTTCTCGAAGATGTCTCCGGCTATGAGTTGTCGCTCGACAATAAAAAGTTGGTGGTACACAAGGGAAACGACTTGTATGTTGTTGACGCCGGCCCGAAGGCGCTGCCGGAGTTGTCAAAAAGCCAGGTACTGCTAAAAGACTGGTCGTTCGACCTCGACCCGCGAGATGAATGGCGTCAAATGTTCATCGAAGCCTGGCGCCTCGAACGCGATTATTTCTACGACCGCAACATGCACGGTCTCGACTGGCCCGCGGTGCGCGATCGTTATCTGCCGCTCGTGGATCGTGTGACGGATCGGGCGGAGCTCAGCGACATCTTGGCCCAGATGGTCGGCGAACTGTCGGCTTTGCACATTTTCGTTCGAGGTGGCGACACGAGGCGCGGCCAGGATCAGGTGCAGCCTGGATCGTTGGGTGCCACCTTCATCCGTGACGAGTCCGCCGGCGGATACAAAATCGTGCACATCTATCAATCCGATCCCGACAATCCGGAAGGACTCTCACCGCTCGTGCGACCGGAAGTAGACATTGAGGAAGGTGACATCATCGAATCGATTAACGGCATCCGCGCGCTTTCGGCGCCGGATCTGGGTGCCCTGTTGCGCGACCAGGCGAACAAGCAGGTGCTGTTGCGAGTAAAGCCAAAGGGAGGATCGGCGGAGCGCAACGTCGTGGTGGTGCCGATCACGCTCGCACGTGAGAACAACTTGCGCTATGACGAGTGGGAGTATACCCGGCGGCTTGCGGTTGAGAAAGCGTCACAAAACAAAATCGGCTACGTCCACCTCCGCGCGATGGGCGGCTCCGACATGGCGCAGTGGGAACGCGAATTCTATCCCGTGTTCAATCGAGAGGGACTCATCATCGACGTGCGCCATAACAACGGCGGCAACATCGACAGTTGGATTCTCGAGAAGCTTTTGCGGAAGGCGTGGTTTTACTGGCAACCGCGCGTCGGGAATCCGATCTGGAACATGCAGTACGCCTTCCGAGGGCACCTCGTCGTGATTACGGACCAGTTCACTGCGTCCGACGGCGAGGCATTCTCAGAGGGTTTCCGCAGGCTGGGCCTCGGAAAAATCGTCGGGATGCGCACCTGGGGTGGAGAGATCTGGCTGTCATCCAACAACTTTCTTGTCGACCGGGGGATTGCCACCGCCGCCGAGACCGGTGTCTACGGTCCCGAGGGACATTGGCTTATCGAAGGCCACGGCGTGGATCCCGATATTGTCGTCGACAACCCGCCGCATGCGACATTCGAAGGCCAGGACGCCCAGCTCGATGCGGCCATCAAGTACCTGCAGGAGGAAATCCGGAAAAACCCGATTCAGATGCCTGCGGCTCCCCCATATCCCATCAAAAAGCTCCAGGAAGGGAAGTAGGAACGAGAAGAAGTTCTCACGATGAGGAATTTGATTCCGACAAGGCAAACCGCCGCCTCTGGCTGTGAGTCACGAAAATGCTCTGCTATTCCAGCGTTGGTCAAGAATTTCGGGACTCTGTAAACAATCGTTTGACTGATGCTGACGGATCCGAGCCCTGGAAGGGCGAAAAGAGAGTAGCCCCGAGCAAGCGAAGCGCAGCCCGGGGCTACTGTCTTCTGGCCCCTCTGGGGCGAGCCTGCCAATGCTGCCATTGTGGAGGCTCTCATGCCACCGCTATGCGTGTGGTACATGACTGTGACGTTTGAGAGCATTTTCCGGTGATGTTCGCCAATTTATCAAAGCGCTCTCAAGGAGCTACCAGAGCAGGATTAGCCTCGCGCCGCGGGTTCGCCTGCAAATGCCCGTAGTTCCAATTTGAGTGCCGAAAGTGAGCGATTGATATCCCGAATGGATGCCACCAGCGACGCGATCATGGAAATCAGGCAGCCCGCGAAGAGCAGTACAATCAACCAACCGGCATCCCAGTGAAGCAACGCGGCCAGAAACAGCGTGACAATCAACAGGGCCACGAACAGCACACTTACGCTCCCCCAAATGATTGCTTGCCGAATCAGCATCGCCCGCTGCTCCAGTACGCCTAACTGCGCCAGGATGAACCGCCTGTCATCTGCTGGCGCCGTGCGTAATTCCCGGCACAGAATGCGAACCCTGTCAATCACTCTCCTCTCTGCCCATGTTGACGAAAGGAACGGATGGATCTCAGCCGATGCTACTTGAATTCGGGCATCCAGATATCCTCGAGTACCGTTACGGAAGTGGTGGACGTCTGGCCACCGACGGTCAGGCGAACCATGTAGGTGCCCGGCTCGAGGAGACCGCTTGCTCCGCCTCCTCCGCCACCACCGCCGCGGCCTCCGCCGGCGACAAAGGGCACGCCGCCACCACCGCCGCCGCGTCCTCCTCCTCCGCCACCGCCGCCCTGAGCGGCCGCTGCTGCACCACCAGCGGCGATAGCGCCTCCGGCCTGGGCGACTGCCATCCCAGCTGCTCCTGCTGCTATACCGCCACCGCCGCCACGGCCTCCGCCACCACCTCGTCCTCCGCCACCGCCTGCTCCGGCAGCAGCATCAGGCATGTCACGCTGCATGTTCCACTGAATGCGGTTCATCCCTGCCTGCGCGGTCGTGGTAATCGTGCGAATAACCTTTCCGTGCTCGAGAATTTCGATCTTCGCTTCCCCCATGTCGGCATTCGCCCAAAAGCTCAAGGCGGTGCCGCCTTGTGGATTCTGGCCGCGGAAATCGCGGTTAGCTACGTGACGCTGTGCCTGTTGATCATTCTTCCACTGAATGGCCGGCCGCGGATCGAAGAGCATCACGTTGGCTGAGCCCTTCTGCCCGAGTTGTTCCAGAGGCGAGATGTCGTCGGCAATCCAGATCGATCGCCCGTGCGTGGCAATAATGAGGTCGCGATCGCGAGGATGAATCAGGATATCGTCCACTCTCACGCTAGGCAGGCCGGTCATGAACTTCTTCCAATCCTTGCAGCCATCAAGGGTCACGAAGAGTCCGAACTCCGTCCCGACAAACAGCAGGTCAGGATTGTCGTAGTCCTCGCGCAAGGCGTTGATCTGGCCGGAAGACGGTAGGTTGCCGGTGACGTTCGTCCACGTCTTGCCGAAGTCGGTCGTCTTGAACAGGTACGGTTTATAGTCGTCGTTGCGATGATTGTCGAGTGCGACGTAGGCCGTGCCGGGATCGAAGTGCGATGGCTCAATGCGCGAGATCTGCACGTAGCCCTTGGGCGCACCGCCGATGTTGCCGATGACGTTGGTGAAGGTTGCCCCATCGTTCTGGCTGACCTGCAAGTTGCCGTCATCGGTGCCGATCCAGATCACGCCCTGTCTGGATGGGGACTCGCGAACCTGCGTGATGAGAGAACTCGACGAATAGCCGTCATGTTTGGATGCCATGGGCGCGTTGCCGGGTACACCCATGATCGGAATTGACCATCGGTCCACGTGGTTGGTGAGGTCCGTCGGGTTCATCCACCAGTTGTCACCGCGGTCGGTGGACTTGAAGAAGTACTGGGCCGCCATGTACAAGACTTGGGGATTGTGTTGCGACATCTCGAAGGGTGCATTCCAGTAGAAGCGCAACGGGTCCAGGTTTGCGGGCGCGTTTATGATGTTTCCGCGTCCCGCCGCTGGGGCCTGAGCCTGGGCCGGAGTTTCGCTCTCGCCGCCTGTTGCCGCCGCTCCGCCACCACCGCGACCGGCACCACCAGCGTTCGGCCTGACGCTCTTGGATGTACCCAACCGCAGGTCATAACGGCTCATGGCGCCGTCCTGCGATTCGCCATAAACAATCGCCCAGTCGGTAGGATCCTGCCGGGTGTAGAAACCGTCGCCGCCGGCCACGGTATACCAATCGGTGTTTACAGCTCCGGTCCCAGCGCGCACCGCGCTTGGGCCGCACCAGGCATTGTTGTCCTGCAATCCGCCGCAGACGTAGTACGGGTGGCGCATGTCAGCCGATACCTGGTAGAACTGCCCGACGGCAATGTCGTTGTGGAAGTCCCACGTAAATCCACCGTCATTACTGCTGTCGAAGCCTCCGTCATGCCCGATCCACACATTGCGCGGATCCTTGGGATTGATCCAGATTGCGTGATAATCGGTGTGTGAGCCGGTCATGTTCTGCCAGGTCTTACCGCCGTCGAGCGACATCCGCCCCGGGTTTCCCCCGACCATGAGTTTCTGATCATTGACCGGATCGACACGAATCTGGCTGAAGTACATGGCACGATCGTTCTGGTTGCCCGCCAGCACCCATGTCTTGCCGCCGTCATCGGAACGATAGACTCCGCTTGCGTTGGGATCAGGTGGAGTGTTGGCACCACCTCTGCCGCCGCCAACCCCGCCTCCAGCGCCGCGAGCAGCAGCTGCACCTGCAGCACCGGCCGCACCGCCGCCTCCTCCGCCACCGCGACCGCCTCGTGCAGGTCCGCCGTCAGCGGCCGTGCCGCTCCCCGTGCCTGCGCTGGCGCCTACTTCAACCTGCGCATAAATCGTAGTGGGCTTGGCTCTGAAGATCGACATGGCAATGCGGCCATATATTCCATCTTTGGCTACAGGCCAGCCGCCGCCAGTGATCTTTGTCCAAGTCTCGCCGGCGTCTGTTGATTTCCATAGGCCGCTGTTCGGGCCGCCGCCGTTGTAGCCCCACCACGTGCGCTGACGGGAGTATGACGCGGCATAAAGGATCTTGGGATTCACCGGATCGATCGCCACGTCGGTGAAGCCCGTGTTTTCGTCAATGTATTTCGCTCTCTTCCATGTCCTGCCGCCATCCGTGGATTTATAGAGGCCACGCTCCTGGTTGGGTCCAAACAGATGGCCCATTGCGGCAACAAAGACAACGTTCGGGTTCGACGGATCCACAACGACGCGGCCGATCGACTGCGTGTCATCGAGCCCCAGGCGCTGCCATGTCTGGCCGCCGTCCTTCGTGCCCCAGATGCCGTCGCCGATCGATGAACTCTGACGATTGTTCGCCTCTCCCATGCCGACGTAGACCACATTCGGATCGCTGGGCGCGATGGCGATGTCGCCAATCGATTCATTCGGCATGTTGTCGAACAGCGAGCGCCAGCGAATGCCGCCGTCGGTCGATTTCCACAGGCCTCCGGTAGCGAAACCCACGTAGAGAATCATCGGATCTTTTTCAGCGCCTTCGATGTCGTCGACGCGGCCCATCATCACGGCCGGGCCGATCGAGCGAAAGCTGAATCCTCTGAGCAGGGGATCGGTCGATTGATTGGGTGGGGGCGCCTGCGGAGCGCCAGCGCCTCGTCCCTGAGCAAACAAAGCGGCTCCGAACAAAGCGATGGCCGCCGCGCTCACCAGGGACCTGTGAAGGTGAAATCGTGCCTTCATGGTTGAATCCTTTCTGTGTGTTTGATATTGGTTGTACGTTCCTCAGTAGTAGGAGATTACCATCCACCGTGCCGGAAATCATCCTGAATCAGTTTTTGCCGGTGATAGGATTCCGCGAGGGCTGCATCAACGAACCTGGATGTCTCACGCGCCGACCCGTGACATGCTGCGCCCGGTATCGAAAAGAAACGGACCGCGCGCAGTCGACCGGCGATTTCATGTTCTTCTGGAACACCCTCATTGAAGGCTCACGATAGATCGCCGCCGCCTCTTGGAGATTCTTTGAGTACTTTGAGCCCTCGAGGTTCGCATTGCCAGTCAGCCATGCAATCCGGTTCTCAAAAGAAGCTAGCAGGCTTTTAGCTCTTAGCTGTTAGCTTTTAGCTTTGGCTCGCAGTGCTTCCTCATCTGAGCTAAGAGCTAACAGCTAATAGCTAAAAGCCAAGCGATTACAGCGCCTCCAGGCGTCCTGATCAACCTTCTCGATGTTATAGATCAACGGACCGTATCAAAGGGCAACGCGCCCCTGGTCGGCCGCAATCTTGTCGCTGGCCTGAATGCGCTGAATTTTCATTGGGAGCACCAGATCGATTCTATCGCCAGCCTTCCAATCTCGGGTGATCACGGCGTAGCCTTTTTCAATCTTTGATTTTACTGTCGAACCATTGACCGCGATCGAAGTGATGCCGTTCGCATTCGGCAAGCTCTGATACAGTGAGCTGACATTGCGATTCGGCATCCGCACCCACAGTAGAAAGCTGGTGAGAAATGCGGGCTCGACGATCATCGATCATTCTCGAATGCAATGGCAAGCGCGTGGCGCTGCAGAAGATCTCGTTTTGGTCGAATTTTTGCCTCCCTCTAGAGTGCCAAGTAGCGGTATCATGCGTCGGGCTCGCGGCCCAGATCAATTCAGTGATGAGAATCGGAATTGTGGCGCGATATTTTTGCCGCTGGGGCTCCATACTTCGTTATTTAAAACAGGTGAAAACGATGAAGAAATCTTATGCTATCAGTTTCTGCGCAATCCTCCTGCTGGGCAACCTGGCTGCCGCGGAAGAGGGGATGTGGCTTTACAACGCGGTTCCCAAGGACCAACTCAAAACACTGTACGGCTTCGTGCCCACCCAGCAATGGCTCGATCACATGCGGCTTTCCTCGGTGAAATTTCCAGGTGGCTCCGGCTCCTTCGTGTCCCCGAACGGCCTGCTAATGACGAACCACCACATTGGTGCCGGGTGCATCAATGCGATTTCAACAACCACCAAGGACTACATGAAGACCGGCTTCTACGCCGCCACGCAGGCGGAAGAGGTCAAGTGTCCGAACATGACGGTTCAGGTTCTGGAAGGCATCGAGGACATCACCGACAAGGTGAGTTCGGCCGTAAAGGACGTGCCGCCGGCCGAGGCAGCCGCGGCCCAGAGAACCGCGATCAACAAACTGGCGAGCGATTGCGGAGCGGCCACGAAACTCAGCTGCCAGTCTGTCTCCATGTATTCCGGCATGATGTACTTCTTGTACAAGTACAAGTCCTATACTGATGTCCGCCTCGTGTTCGCTCCGGAGTACGACATGGCTTTCTTCGGCGGGGATCCGGACAACTTCGAATATCCGCGCTACGATCTCGATCTGACCCTCCTCCGTGCGTATGAAAACAATCAGCCGATGCATCCCAAGGACTATTTCGCGTGGTCCAAGAACGGAGCCAAGAATAATGAGCTCGTGTTTGTTTCCGGGCATCCGGGCTCCACACAGCGGCTCAATACCGTAGCGCAACTCGAGTTCCTGCGTGATGTTCAATTTCCGATCACTCTCGCTAGCGGCACTCGCAGTGTGGATGACCTCATCAGGCGAAGCGCTGCATCAGAAGAGATCAGGCGAAGTCTCGAGCGCCAGCTATTCAACCAGCAGAATTCCCTGAAGGGAAACAAGGGTTACTACTCGGGATTGCTCGATAAAGAACTGATGGCTGCCAAGGCGAAGGATGAAAACGAGCTGCGCGCCGCCTTCAACAAGGATCCCAAATTGAAGGCTCAGTACGGCGATCCTTGGCAGGAAATCGCGGACTATTACAGGGTGCTGAGAGAGGGAAACCTGTATGCGGAGCGCCAGTATTTCCCATACCCGGCGGCTCAGGGCGCCCCTGGAGGCAGGGGCGGCGCTGGAGGTGGCGGCCGTGGTGGGCCGGGAGGGCCCGGCGGTGGTGCCGGTCCGGCCGGCGCATTCCGCGGGGCATTGCCGGATCTGGCTCTTCAGCTGGTCCGCGCAACCAGCGAAAAGGAAAAGCCCGAAGGCGACCGCATGGCTGCTTTCCGCGACTCTGCCGCGGTGGAACAGAGGCTCTTCGCGACCGATCAAAAGATCAATAAGGATGACGACATGGCATCAATGACCGTCACCCTGACCGAAATGAGCAAGTTCCTCCCGGGCAATCCGATCGTGGCGAAAGCCCTTGGCGGCAGAACGCCGGAACAGGCAGCACGTGAAATAATAAACAACACCAAGGTGGGCGACGTCGAATTCCGTAAACAGGTCTATGCAGGCGGCGTGACTGCAATGGAGAGCAGCACCGACCCGCTCGTGGCGCTCGTGCATGCCGCCGAGGCAGAAGGCCAGAGGGTGAGTGAGGAATACGCCAAGAAGGTCACTCCCCTCGAGAGCGGACGCACGGCGGCAGAAACCAACATCGCCAAGATCCGCTTTGCGGTGCAGGGAATGACGTCTCCGCCCGATGCCAATTCCACTCTCCGGCTCACCTACGGTACCGTAAAGGGTTATGTCGAGGATGGATTGGGCACGGTGCCTGCCGGAACAAAGTTGGCGCCCTTCACAACCATCAAAGAAGCATTTGCATACGACGCGAAACACGGCAGCAAGGATCCTTACAGACTGCCGGATAGCTGGATAAAGGCCAAGAGCGCAGTCAATCAGAAGACGCCGCTCGATTTAGTTTCCACGAACGATATCATCGGCGGCAATTCGGGCAGTCCCGTGTTGAATAAAAGGGCCGAGGTGGTAGGTTTGATCTTTGACGGCAATATTCAGATGTTGCCCGGACGATTCCAGTACGGTGCGAGGATAAACCGCGCGGTCAGCGTGGACTCCCGCGGGATTATCGAAGCGTTGCGGCATGTTTACAATGCTCCCGCGCTTGCCGATGAGCTGACTGGCAAGGTCTCCAAACCGGCCAAGGGCACGGCCAAGGCGAACACGAAGGCTGCCGCTAAGTAAACCGGATGCGCGCTACGTGCATGCAAGGAGGGGATGATCGAGATTCGTCGGATGTATTTCGAAGCAGATCATCCCCTCGACTGGAATCCTCCTGCTTGGAAAGGAGAATTAGCTGATCCTTTCATGGCTTCTCGTTGCAGCCGTCCTTCAAGCGCAGTCGCCGTCGATGGGAGAGGTCCGCGGCTCCGTGGTGGATGCGCGGAGCGGTGAGGCGCTCGCCAACGTTGAAATCCTTCTCGTAGGCGGCTCCTATCGAGTTATCTCCGATGCCACGGGGCACTTCCACCTGACAAACGTAGCACCCGGCGATTACGTGCTCACCGCTTCGACCGTCGGATATCATCTCGTCAAGCGTCCGTTTCACATCGACGCGCTCGAAATCCGGGAATTTGAAATCGTGCTCAGCAACGATGCCTTCCGGCAGACCGAAACCGTGGAG
>JBEKIX010000037.1:0-25111 GCA_050011535.1 Acidobacteriota bacterium | reverse complement strand
TCAACAGCAGCTATGCCGTCCGCCAGGATTTCACAGGCCGCGCCCTGGAGCGCACCCTGGCACTCGGCATAGCTGTTGGATCGGGCTACCTGTTTCGCACCACTTTTGAGCACGAAGTTTTCAGCGTCCTGACCGGCGAGCGCGGCGTGCTGATGGGCGCGCTCGCCGGCGTGCTGGAGGCCCAGTACCAGGTTTTGCGCAAGAATAGCCATACTCCTTCAGAAGCCTTCAATGAAACAGTTGAAGAGCTGACCCAGAGTCTGATCCGCCTTGTCGGCGAGAACGGCATGGACTGGATGTATGCCAATTGTTCCTCCACTGCTCACCGCGGCGCGCTGGACTGGAAGGATCGCTTCCGGGGTGCGGTAGCTCCCGTCTTTGAAGACCTTTACGGGAGCGTAAAAAACGGCAACGAGACACGCAACGTAATGGCGGCCAACAGCAGGCCGGACTATCGGGAAAAGCTCGAAACCGAATTGAAACAGATTCGCGAATCAGAGATGTGGCAAGCCGGGGCGGTGGTTCGCTCGCTGCGGCCGGAGAATTGGAAGAAGTAACCGGCTAGCTCGATTTGCCGTGTTGCGTAGAGTTAGCGCTTGAGAAGGTGGTCGATGTAATCCTTCAGAGCGGGATAGGCAATTACCTGGTCGATACGCTGTTGCGGGTTCTTACTGGACGAGATGAAAAATGTCGGCGTCCCCCGGATGTTCAGACTCATAGCCAGATTGACTTCCTGTACGACCGCGGCGTCGATCGCCGGGTCCGCCGCCAGTTTCTTCACCCGCATCAGCTCCGTCGATTCCAAGGCTTTGGCAAGAGTGACTTCGATTTTCCCGTCCTTTGACCACTGATCCTGATCCCTGTACAGAGCATCCATCACCCGCACCCATGGCTCTTTTCCCAGACGCGCCGCCGCGAGGGCGAACAGAGTGGCCCTGCGCGCCAACGGATGAGTGGGCAGAGGGAAATCATGGTAGACGACACACACCTTGTTCGCGTTGCCGTATTCAGCAATGAGGGGTTTCAGCGTTTCAAAGTAGAACTGCCGGCAGTGAGGGCACTGAAAATCCGAGAAAACCTCAATCTTGATCGGAGCATTCGGCTGGCCGCCGAGGTAGAGTTCGGGAGGCCTTGCTGCGCCGGCCTGTCCGCTTGCGCCCAACAGGCTCACCTCTTGTCGGCCCAGATGCGCCGCCAATAGGGCTCCCGCGAGAAGGGTGAGCGCGGCAGTCAGTCTAATCAGGCGTTTACTCCCGGTTTTCGGGATCGATTTCTCGGAAATCGGGTGGGATGACGGCAATAGGTTCATCGGCGAATCGTTCCTCTGCAGGAGGGGTAATTTGCGGGCTGGAACCCCATTCAGAAAGTCAATTGAGCCGGTCCGGCTGAAAAAGCATAGCATCGTCCTGAGTGGAATTCATGCGGATTTGCAACCGCTCTCGAATCTGCTCCGGCGGGTGTGGTATAAGGGAGCCGTCCCGCCCCTGATGCGGCCGGCCATCCGCAGGAGACGCGGCAGTTTGTGAGGCCGAGGAAACTTGCGAGGAGATGAAATATGGAAAGCAGAATCGTGTCGGCCCTCAAGCTGGAACTGCAGCCGGTAGCCTTGATCTGGGCAGATGAAAAGCCACCGAAGGCCACCGAATTCACCCCTGGGCGGTGGAGCTGCGTGATGTTTCTCCTGGCTGCGGCAGCGAAGGGAAGGACTGCGGTTGTCAGCCGTGACACCTTCGGTTGCTGGGGGGGCGGTGTCGGCCTGGGATTCGGCAATCAGTACAAGGTCTTTCCCGGAGGCGAGGGGTGTTTTTACGCATTCTTGTCCAGCGGCAATGCTGGTACGGAAGCGGGACGCGCCATCGGAAGGCAGATGGAATCGTCCGGCGCCACGGGCATGGCGGATGATTTCCTGCAAGGGGAGCGCTATCTCAAGACGCCCCAAGTGGTGGAAAAATTCGTCGATAACCTGCCGATCGTCGATATTCCGGCCAAGTACGTGGTTGTGAAGCCTCTGCGCGAAGTGACTTTCGAGAGGGACAACGTCCGCAGCATAACGTTCTTCGTCAATTCCGACCAGCTGGCGGCGCTGGTTGTGCTCGCGAATTACGAAGGCGCACACAACGAAAACGTCACCGTGCCCTTTGCGGCCGGATGTCAGGCAGCCGGAATCTGCACTTACCGCGAATATGAAAAAGAGCATCCGCGCGCGGTGATTGGCTTGATGGATCTTTCGGCGCGCGAGAATGTCCGTAAGCAACTCGGCAAAGATGCGGTGTCGTTCTCGGTCACGCCGTCGAAGTTTTTGCAGATGGAACGCAACGTCGAAGGAAGCTTTTTGCAGCGCAATACCTGGAAAAGCCTTGTGGATCAGCGCCAATCGGGGAATGTTTCAAGCAGCGCTTAGCGGAATCATTTGGGGGCGCCGCTTCCGTCCGCGGGGTCATTGCTCAGTGTCGGTCGAGACTCGACCTTGCATGAGTTCTTTGACACTCACGTGGCGACGCCGAAACGGGGCAGTACCCAGCGGATCAAGATCAGATAGCACGCAAACACGATCAAAAGCCACACGAAATCGGGCATGGATCATTCTCCCAAGACGCCGCTGAAATAGAACTTTCAGCTAAATCCTCTGGTAAATCTCGCTTCCGCGCTTGCGAAACTCGCGCTTCATTTCGTCCATCCCGGCCTCGAGCGCCTGCTCCATGGCGATGCCCTTCCCCTGAGCGTAGTCGCGCACTTCCTGGGTGATTTTCATCGCACAAAAGTGAGGGCCGCACATGCTGCAGAAGTGCGCCACCTTGGCGCCCTCCTCAGGTAAGGTCTCGTCGTGGAATTCGCGCGCGGTTTCCGGATCCAGAGACAAGTTGAACTGGTCTTCCCAACGGAATTCGAAGCGCGCCTTTGAGAGCGCGTCGTCCTGCAGCCGGGCGCCGGGATGCCCCTTAGCCAAATCGGCCGCGTGAGCCGCGATCTTGTATGCGATGACACCGTCGCGGACGTCCTTTTTGGTCGGCAATCCCAGGTGTTCCTTCGGGGTGACGTAACACAGCATGGCGGTTCCAAACCAGCCGATCATGGCCGCGCCGATGGCGCTGCTGATGTGGTCATACCCCGCCGCGATGTCGGTGACCAAAGGCCCGAGAGTATAGAAAGGCGCCTCGTGACAAACGGCCAATTGCCGGTCGACGTTTTCCTTGATCTGGTGCATGGGTATGTGACCGGGTCCCTCGATCATTACCTGGCAGTCTTGATCCCATGCCTTCAACGTCAGCTCGCCGAGAGTATCCAGTTCAGCAAACTGGGCCTCGTCGTTGGCGTCGGCAATCGATCCCGGGCGCAGCCCGTCCCCGAGCGAGAAGGCGATGTCGTAAGCCTTCATGATCTCGCAGATTTCCTCGAAGCGGGTGTAGAGGAAGCTCTCCCGGTGATGCGCCAGGCACCACTTCGCCATGATGGAGCCGCCGCGGCTCACAATGCCGGTCACGCGCTTTGCCGTGAGCGGAATATGGCGCAGGAGGACTCCCGCGTGGATCGTGAAATAATCGACTCCCTGCTCCGCCTGCTCGATGAGCGTATCGCGAAATACCTCCCAACTCAGCTCCTCGGCCTTGCCGCCGACTTTTTCCAGAGCTTGATAAATGGGCACCGTGCCGATCGGCACCGGTGAGTTGCGAACGATCCATTCGCGGGTCTCGTGGATGTTCTTCCCCGTAGAAAGATCCATCACCGTGTCGGCCCCCCAGCGGATCGACCACGTCATTTTCTCGACCTCTTCCTCGATCGAAGAGGTCACGGCGGAGTTCCCGATGTTTGCGTTGATCTTCACCAAAAAGTTGCGCCCGATGGCCATCGGCTCGCTCTCGGGGTGGTTGATATTCGCGGGAATGATCGCACGCCCCCGCGCCACCTCGTTGCATACAAAACCAGGCTCGCAGTTTTCGCGCAACGCGACGAACTCCATTTCCGGCGTGACGATCCCGCGCCTGGCGTAGTGCATCTGGGTCACGATGCCGCGCCCGCGCAGCACTTCCCGGCACCGCGGCAGAGGCGTGTCCGGGTCGCTGTGCCCCGGCACGGGACGATAGCTCGGCGCCTGCGAAGTGTATTGGCCGCGAGCCAATATCCACGGTTTGCGCAACTCAGGCAGCCCACATCTCAAATCGATGGCCACTCTAGAGTCGGTATACGGTCCGGAGGTGTCATAGATTCGAACGGGAGGATTTTTCTCTTCCTGTCCTCCGATGGTCCGAGTCGCACCCATAGCGATTTCTCTCATGGGAACGCGAATTCCTCCCGGACCGTCCAGGTACACCTTCTTTGAACCCGGCAGGGGATTCCTGTCAGCGACGCGCGTCCCAGGTTCAGCGTTGCGAGTCTGATGCATGATTCAAACCTCCATCATGATTCTACCGCCGCGCACACCACGAAACACATGAAATACGCCAGTAGTCCTTACCGGGATTTCGTGTGTGCGCGGCTCACTTTTTGGAAAGTTCGTCGAAAAGCTGGCCGGCGAAAGCTTCTAAATTGCCGTACGCGCCAAAGATATCGGAGGGCAGGGACTTCATAAACTCCTCGCGGGTACGGCCGGCGTCGACGGCTCTCGTGGCCTCCGCGTGAAGTTTTTGCGATATCGCCAGCAGAGCTTTCACCTGTTGCAGATTGCCGGGGACTCCGTGGCCCGGAACAACTGTGACCATTTCTTCCAGAGTTTTTTCGGATTCGGGCTGTGCACCGGCTTCCGGCTTGGCTTGGGGCATGGCCGATTTGAGCAGCGGCACAAATTCGACCACCTGTTTCAAGGCGTCGATCCATCCTGAAGCGCTCCCTTCCCCCGGTCCGCTGTCGATGATGGGAAAGCTTCCAAAGGTTATAAAATCGCCCACTTCGAGAACCTTTTCGGATGGAAGAAAGACGACGACATCCCCTGCAGTGCGGGCTTTGGCTTTAACCGCCAGAACGCGAACCTCGATGCCCGAAGGGAAAAGGTGAAGCAACTGAGTGAACAAGAACCGAGGATTGGGCAGCGCCTGTGGAACCGCGGGGATCTGTGCCGGGTCTTCAATGGGAGCGAATGCGGCCAGCCGGTCCAATTCCTTGCTGCCGATGATTGCCGCGCCCAGCTTCAGCAAAGTGGCCGTGCCGCCGGACCGTTCCTGCTGATAGTCCGTGCTGATGACCCAGCGCACAGGATGGGAAGTCACGGCTTTGAGCGCGTTCAGCATCGCGGGCATCTCCAATTCCTGAGGTGGATCGATGAGCACTACGCCTTCCTGCGTCACGATGGCGCTGGTGTTGGCTCCGCCGGTCTTGGATTCCAGATAATAGAAATGCTCGCTCACCTTATGAAAGCCGGCTGCGCCGGCAACCGTGCTAACTGCCAGGAGGAGGATCGCGGAGACAATTGTCCGAAGCGCTGCTTTCCTCATTCTTGAGTTCCCTTGAACTGCGCGCGCAGATACTCCCTCACCACGAGTTGGACCTCATCGATCTGATGAGTGAAAAAATGGTCGGCGCCATCGACCCACCGAACAGTCGACATTTTCGGCAGGCGACGCGCGAATGCTTCCATTTTGTCGCGCGGACAGAATTCATCCCGGGTGCCGACAATCAAAAGCGAGGGCCGGGCGTCATCGAGGAGAAAGTCGAAATAGATGACGCGATTGTTCATCGTGCCTCCGTAAAGCGGATGCGGATGGCACAACACTGCCGCGGCCACGGGCGGCTCATTTTCCGGCTCCCAGAGCATAGCCTCAATGTTTACTTCTCCCGCTGCAACCAACATAAGGAATCACTTCAGCGTTTCAAAGATAAAGATAAGGGTACTTCAAGGCCGTGCTTATTCATCAGGTCCTGATCGGCAAGCAACTGGCGGGTTTCTCCGTCGGCCCGGATCTTGCCGCGGTCCATCACGATGGTCCTTGGACACAACTCCAGGACCATCTCGAGATCGTGCGTTCCCAGAATCAACGTCGCAGGCAATGACGCGATCAGCCGGATCAGATGCCTGCGGTTGCCGGGATCGAGGTTGCTCGTGGGCTCGTCCAGAGCCAGGATCGCGGGCTCCATGGCGAGCACGCAGGCAAGAGCAACCCGCTTGCGCTCGCCGTGGCTGAGGTGGTGCGCCGACCGCGTCGCGTACGACGGGTCCAATTGCACGTCGGAGAGCGCTTTTTCGACCCTCTTTCCGATTTCCTGAGCAGGAACACCAAGGTTGAGCGGCCCGAAGGCGATGTCCTCGAAAACGGTCGGGCAAAAAAGCTGGTCATTGGGATCCTGGAAAACGATCCCCAGCTGTTTCCGTATGAGCTTCAAATCTCCATCCAGCAAGGACTGTCCCATGACCCTCACTATCCCGGTGCCCCGCAGAATGCCGTTCAATTGAAGCAGCAAGGTGGACTTGCCGGCGCCGCTGGGACCGACAATCGCTACCCGTTCGCCCTGGCGGATGTCGAGGTCGATGGCCTCGAGCGCATGAGTCCCGTCCGGGTAAGCATAATGAAGCCGCGTGATGCGAACCGCATAATCCGTCATATTTGGTCCCGGGTGTTGCCAGTCATCGGTGAACCATCGCGGCGACGAACAGCGCCACGACAGAAATAAATGCAAAGTCCCGCCAGGAAAATCTCCGCGGGTCAGACACGGGGAACTCTCCGTGGAAGCCGCGTGACAGCATGGCCTCATACAAATGGTCGGCGCGCGCAAAAGAGCGCACCAGAAGGGTCCCCAGCATTGATCCAAGCGTTCTCAATTCCCTCAGTACGCCGGCCCGGCCCACGCGCCTGCTGTCGCGGGCCTGGCGCATTCTCATGACCTCGTCGGTGAGCACGAAAAGGTAGCGATAAAGAAAGCTCAGGTTGGCAACCAGGATTTTCGGGCATCCCAGTTTGCGCAGGCCGCGCAACAATTCGATAAAACGAGTGGTATTGGTCAGGAGCACCAACATCAGAAGGCACAGGATCGACCGGAACATGAGCACCAGAAACCATGTCCATCCCTCATTTCCCCGCCACGGTAGGGCAATGCCTGCCAGCAGGACGAAGGGCAACAGCACAAATGCGCGGCCGAAGAGGTACTGCATGGGGATTTGAGAGATTCCTGCAAGAATCGCCATCAAAAAGAAAAAAGCGAAAAACTGACCGAGAGTTTCCGGGTGTACGAATAAAACTGTGAATATGAGCGCGGAAAACCCGACGATCTTCGTGCGGGCTTCCAACAGGTGCAGCGGCGAATCCAGGTTGGCATATCGATCGACAAAACTGTGTTTCACGGCCCGCCTCTACGGTTTTGCCCTGCTCGGGCGGCGAGATAGGCTACCACAAAAAGCAGCAGGATCGCACAGTACAGCACAACGCCGTAATCGGTATAACGGCCGGCGGACAGCAGGTTTGCCGCAGGTTTTGCAGACCCGGGAACTCCCGCCAGCAAAGATTGAAGCGCGTCGGGAAGCTTCGAAGCGCCCGCGAGCACCAGAATTCCCACCGGGATCGCCACCATGACGAACCCCCCGATCCAGTCAGCCAGTCCGAATCGAGCGCCGGAATCTCCCCTGATCAAGTCGGGGCGCACGCGAGCGAGGAAGGAAAGCACACCTGCGGTTAACGCACCCTCCACAACGCCCAGAACCGCATGGAATCCGGCCATCGCCGGCAGCCCGATCTTCAGGGGAACCGCCCCTGAAATCCCCAACTCGAGCGCGCACACTGATGCCGAAATCACTACGGAAGCCCATCCCACAAAAAAGCCGAGGAACCCCAAGGCCTTGCCCGGCCTTTGCGGTGAGCCCAGCATACGGAACACCGCGTATCCGAAGAATACGGGAAGGGCTCCCATGTTGAACACGTTGGCACCCAGAGCCAGGATTCCGCCGTCCTGCAGGAACAGCGCCTGGGCGACGATCACCGTTGCCATCGTCATGAGTCCGCCTAACGGGCCCAGCAGGATGCCGAGCAGCGCGCCTCCCAGCAAATGGCCCGAGGTCCCGCCGAAGACGGGGAAATTCAGCATCTGTGCGGCAAACACAAATGCCGAGAGCACGCCCATGACCGGAACCATTCGGCCGAATCGCTCGATCTTCAGGCGGCGAGCCGCGTATAGGACGCTTGCTCCGGACACAACATCCAAAGACAGAGCGACCCGATTCGACAGGAAACCATCCGGTATATGCATGGCACTGAATTGTAAACTATTGCAGGTTTGAAGGAAGAGATTTCCACAACTCTTCGCAATGTCAGCGAATTGCCGGTGAAAAATTGTTACATTCTAATCTCACTTTTTTAATATGGGACTATCTGGGTAGTTCTCTACCGGCCACTGTTGCCCTCAACCACTACTTGACTGTGCTGCCCAATTGGAACACACCCGGAAATATGATCGTCATTAAGCATCGATCCACAGCCTGTTCTGCAACGATGCCTTGCGATGAGATCTCTGGAGGAAGGGATCGTGTCTAAGAGATTTGTGTCGTTACGGCTAACGATTATTTTGATCCTGTCATCATTTCTTGCCGGAGGAGCATCTGGCGCTTCGCAAGCGCTCATCGAAAGCAAGGCGGCGCAGGCTGTCGATTTGAAATGCAAATTGGTAGCGGGCGCGAGTGAACCGCGCCGGTCGCTCTGGCTGATTGAATTGCGCAACGCCGCCGGGGAACCGTTGCGCCAGGCATTGCGCATGGTGGGGAGCACGGCTCACTTCAAGAATCTCGTGCTCGGAATCTATCGCGTTTGTCTCTCAGGCAAGGGAGGACGCAGGAGCGCCGAATCCATCGACCTAACCCTCTCTGAGAACCAGAAGTCGCTCTCGATTTCCAAGGTGATTCGGGTGCCGGCGGGTGCGGTGCAGGTACCAGGCCAGCATCAGGTGAGCATCATGACGCTCGCCGTTCCGAAAGATGCGCTGGAGGAGCTGAAAGCCTCAGGTAAGTCACGCGACAGTGCCGATTTTGAAGATACGACCCCCTCCTTTTGTACGGAAATCTGGAGGCATGAGACGCTTGCCGATATCCATCCCGAGACAGGTTTTGATTTCGTGGCGCTGACGGCTCTCGTGTTACCATGAACGGTCTATTCGGAGATTCTTTTCATGCGAGAGCGCAGAAAAAGCGCTGACCTCCCCTTGACTTTCAGAAGTATCTGGATTCTGGTTCTCCTCTCCAGCGTTGCCATCATTATCGCTGCTCTGACTAGATCGGGGATTCAGCTTTCCTTGATGCACCGCACTCTGTGCTTTATCACTGTTCTGCTAAATACTCTGGCGGCGTGGGTCCTGCGGAGGAAGTTCGGGACTCATTGTTCATGGCGGTTCTTGCTGCCATTCTTCCTTTCTTTGATTGTCGCTTACTACCTGCAGGTAGTCGTTGAGCCTCACGTGCCCCAGGGATGTCGTGCTGAGGTTGCCTATTCCGCGTGGGATGCTTTTTGCACGCAGCCGGATTCAGCGAGCTACTATTTCGGATATCAGGCGGGTTCCACCAGGCAACCCTTGTACCCGTTGTTCATACGCCTGGTGACTGTGGGTACCAATTTCAATCCTCCGGTTTGGACACAACAGCATCCTGTAGCTGTTGCAATATCAGACCCGCATGATCCCTTGCATAAGGTTGAGCGAGCCCAAATCTTATTGCTCTTTGGCGCTGCCCTGGCAGCCTGCGCCACTATCATGACATTGCTGAATTCCCCATTGCCCGCTGTGTTGTTTTACCTCCTATATGACTTTTTTCTCTTCCCGGCCTGGGAGTTAAATCAGATATTGACTGAACCCTTGGTCCAAGCCTAGCTTTTCCTGCTGATTGCGGTATTCCTGGCATTTTTATGGAAAAGACAAAAATTCCTATTGCCTCTGGCGGCGTTATTATGCGGTCTCCTCTATCTGACGCGCCAGGCTGCTGGATATACTTCGCTGTTTCTGGCAGCAATGATCGTGTGGGGATTATTCTCGAATTGGAGAAAGTATTGGCGATCCTCCGCAGTATCAATTTGTCTGCTGGCTGGTCTGGTCGCGATCCCGGATGTGTATGGCCATTTTAAGCTCGGCAAGCTATCCGCAGCGCAAGATAGCCTCCAATATCAGTATCGGATCGCGTACGCCTTGCAGGTTGCACAGCCACAGGATGTTGCCGTGATGGCGGATGAGAAGTCGCGCATCTGGCTTCTCGACGCTCTCAAGCGCCGCGAAGCCGAGCATCGCAAGGTGGATGAACTCTGCAACGGGGACACATATTGCCAGCAAGTGTACTATATTCATTATAATCTTTATTTTGTCGCGATGCCGCCGGGATTCAACGATCCGAACCTTCCAGAATTCTTTATGAAGATCTCCGCCCCGATCCTGAAACGACACTGGCTGGCTTATCTCGCGTTCGGCTTCCGATCCTGGACGCTGGGATTGACACAGCCGAAAGTCGCGCGTTTCCGGATGCTCGGGTTTAGCCCATGGTGGATATATGCGGCATGTTTTGGCGCGGTGATTGTGCTGCGCGGCCGCATCGCTTTTGCGGCTGCTACTCTGATATGCGGCCATTTGTCTCACGTCGCGTTGACCGCTCTGTTTGCAGCTCCCATTCCAAGAATGGTCTGGGCCTCGGAATTCCTGGTTGTCATCGCTGTATTTCTTTTATTGTGGGACGCAACGGAGAGAACGAACTATTGGCTGATGGGATGACTAAGCGTCACTAAAGTGTGGGCAATAGCAGATTTGAAGGAAGAGATTTCCACGTTTGTGATGGCGCCGGCCTCAGCGAAATCCCGGAAGTAGAAACAGAGGAGCACTCAGTCGGGAAACTCGATGGTATTTCGGCGCGGGGACTCGGCTCCAAGAGCCGGAAAACGAGGATGATCGCCAAGAGGAATTGGGGACGCCACCCATTTGGGGCCCGCTGTCAGGCAGTCCGGGACCATCTTTTCTTGGCCGCCCGATGGGGAGCGCACGCAGGCTGCGGCCTAGTTGATCGCCGAGCTGTATCAATTGTTTACCTCGTTGTGGACTCAGCTGCCGGGCTGGGGTTGGCAAGCCATGAACGGAGTCATCACCTTGGTCCTGGGCATTCTCGTCCTGGCGCAGTGGCCGGTCTCGGGGCTTTGGGCGATCGGTCTTTTGGTTGGAATTGATCTGACTTTTTACGGTTGGGCCTGGGTCGCGTTGGCTCTTGACCCGCACAAGATGTGAGCGCAAGGGCAGAGGGCTGCCAGGCTACTTTTGTAAATAGCTGACCCGGGCACTTAGCATCCCGGCAAGCGCATTGAAATCGGGTATCTATGGGATTCGACGAAGGCTGGCATGTAGGTTCCAACAATCGTTTGGAGAATCCAGTGCGGAAGTATGAACAAGAAGCAAGTCCATTGTGAACCAGTGGTCGGTGATCCCCGCCGATATTGTCGCAGGCCACCACTGGGTCACCATCGTGACCGCGATGTTCATGCACGCCGGCTGGATGCACATTTTGGGGAATATGGTGTTCCTGTGGGCATTTGGCCCGGAAATCGAAGATGCGACGGGGCGGCTATGGGGATTTATTTGCCGTTCATCCCGCTTGCAGGTGTAGTCTGCTTCACATCGCTGCCAGGGGGGATACTTTGCTTTTCTTGCCGTCGCGACGGCAGCCTATCTCGTACTGGTGGAAGCTGCCAAACGGCGCCTTCTCCATGAGGCCACGGGGATGCAATCCGAGTTCGGCCGGACCGCCGAGCTCGCCCATGGGATGAAAGTGCAGCGCACGCCTCTGCAGAGTCTCATGAAAGAGCTTTCCAAATCTCTTGCTTGGCTGGCGATTGCCTTCAGCGTGTTGGTGCCCCTCTTAGGGTGGACTTTGAGCCATCAGCCGTTACGCCAGATGATCCTCATCGGCTTGGCAATGGCCTTCTCCGTGATTCCCGAGGAACTGCCCATCATCATTACCATGGTGCTGGCTCTTGGCGGTTATCGTCTGTCGAAGAAAAACGCCATCGTAAAGCGCTTGCAAGCAGTAGAAAGTCTCGGCGCCGTGACTGTGATCGCCACCGACAAAACCGGGACGCTTACCGAGAATCGGATGGAGGTGCGCACTCTTTATCCGGACAGATTCAAGCCGAAGATTCTAAAAATCGGGGTCCTGTGCAATGATGCCGCCGCAGATGGAAGCGGCGATCCGCTAGAAGTCGCGCTGGTTCTGTCCGCCAAAGCAAACGGAAAAGCCTCCCGGGCTTGCAGGGTTATCGCCTTCGGAGTAAGTGGACTTTCGACAACGCGCGGAAGCGGATGTCGGTTGCATACGAGCGGGATGCTGGGCTGTGGGTTGGCGTAAAGGGTGCACCCGAAGCAGTACTCACTCAGTGTGTTTCCCGATGGGATGGCTCAGAATCTCGGCCGCTAACGCAAGACGATCGACGAGACATCCTGGCGCACGCCGATCAGATGGCCGGAGAGGGTATGCGCGTTCTTGCTTTCGCGGAGAAAGATGCGCGCACTCCTCCCCGTGCCCAGGACGAGGCCGAATCCGAGCTTGTGTTTGTCGGGCTGGCTTTGAAAACCCGCCACGCCCAGAAGTAAGACAGGCCATTGCCTCCTGTCAGAAAGCAGGAATTCGGCCAATTATGATTACCGGAGATCATCCATTCACAACCTGGGCGATTGCTAAACAGATCGGTCTCGATGAGGCAGAGACCGTCCTTACGGGTCAGGACCTTGACGCGATGTCCGACGAGGCCTTGAGCCAGACTCTGCTCACCACTTCGCTTTACGCGCGCACGACTCCTCAACATAAACTTAGGATCGTCAAGAACCTTCATCGGCGGGGCGAGATCGTTGCTGTTACTGGCGACGGCATTAATGATGCACCAGCACTCGCCGCCGCTGACATCGGAGTGGCCATGGGGGAGACGGGATCCGAGGTTGCCCGTGCATCAGCGGACATCGTCCTGGCCGACGATAACTTCGCCACGATCATCCGCGCAGTCGAGGAAGGACGCATATCATACGAAAACCTAAAGATGGAGCTCTTCATGGATCTGGCCGCTTCCGCGACGTTTGTCGCCGAGCCTGCGGAAAAGGGTTTGATGCAGCAGCCCCCTCGATGCCCCAAAGCAAAGCTGATGGATCGGCCCATGCTGGCGTGCATTTTTTCATCTGCGGTAGGCCTGTTTGCGGCGGTTTCGGTTTCGTACTTGGCCACATGGTATCGCACTCATGATCTGACCGAGGCGCAGACCATGGCTTTCGCTGCCTGGCTGGTCGGCCACATTTTCCTTGCGCTGAACTTGCGCTCGGAACGAGAACCGCTCGTTCGCTTGGGATACTTCTCCAATCATCTCATGGTCATCTGGGCCACCGCGACACTTGCCCTGCTCCTCTTTGCTACGCTTGTTCCAGCCGTTCAGGGCCTCTTCAGAGTCGTTCCTTTGAGCCCAACGGAATGGCTGCTCGCCGCTGGTGCCACCATGATTGGCACATTCTGGATTGAGGCGAAAAAGGTGCTTGGTGGCTATCTGACCTACCGGCTGGCCGAAAAAGGCGGCCAGGAGATTTTGGAAAGGAAAGTGGGGAAACCGCGCGCAGAAAAAATCTACAAGCGCTTCGAAAGACATGGGGTCATAACAGTTTTCACCGGTTCCATCCTCCCCCCACCGTTCCCTTTCACTTACATCCTGATGGTCGCCGGAGTCATGCAGTATCCGCGCAAGAAGTTCTTCTCTGCGCTGACGGCTGGGCGCGCCGTGCGTCTCTTTGCCGTGGCTTATTTGGGCAGAATCTATGGCCAGCGAATGATAAGCTTCTTCTCGCAGCACTACCAGCCGGTACTGTACGTCCTGATCCCGCTGGCAGTGACAGCCGGCATCGGCGCTCTGGTCTACTTCAAATGGTACCGATCTGCGGCACATCGGTAAGAAAGCGAGCGGGGTGAGCATGTTGAAGAGTTTCCCGTCCTGGGCCGGCACATGATAGCCAGACTTACAAGATAAGTATCAAAAGGACAGCCGCGAACGGCTTCCCGGTTTCCAAGCAGGGGATCAGCCTCCTCGGTTAGCCCGTCAAACTTCGTCTGCATTATCCAGGTTAAACTATTGTTCGGGCGAAGAGCCGGCAGCAGTAATAATGAGTACCGGCACGTCTGGAGGTTGGTAATGAGTCGAGTGTGCCGTCGCGGAGTCTTCGTGGTTGTGCTGCTGGTGACATTTACCGGATGGAGCCGCCTGCAGACGCCGGCCGCGCCCGATCCCGAGGCCATGCCGTTTGCACCCCACCGATATGTTTGTTATCGCGCTTCATCAGCCTTGTCTTTCGATGGGAAGCTCGATGAAAACGCGTGGCTGGCAGCCCCTTGGACCGACCTTTTCATCGACATCGAAGGCGACAGGCGTCCGCTCCCGCGCTATCGGTCGCGTGCCAAGATGCTCTGGGATGACACCTACTTCTACGTGGCAATCGAAATGGAGGAACCGGACCTCTGGGGCACTCTGACCGAACGCGACGCCATCGTCTATAACGACAATGACGCAGAAGTGTTCATCGATCCGGATGGGGACTCGCACAACTACTACGAGATCGAAGTGAACCCTTTGGGCACAGTATTCGATCTGATGCTCATCCAACCTTACCGCGATGGCGGGCTGCCGATCATTGCGTGGGATGTCACCGGCCTGCGGTTGGGAATCGACCTGCGCGGAACGATAAACAAGCCGGGCGATCGCGACCAGGGCTGGACGGTCGAGATGGCATTTCCGTGGCGAATCCTGCGCGAAGCCGCGCCCGGCAAGCGTCCGCCCAAGGCCGGGGATCAATGGCGCGTCAACTTCTCCCGCGTCGAATGGCAACTCGATGCCAAAAACGGCGTCTACTTCAAGCGAATCGACCCGGCGACCGGCAGGCCATTTCCGCCGGACAACTGGGTCTGGAGCGCGCAGGGCGCCGTCGACATGCACATGCCGGAACGTTGGGGCTATGTTCAGTTTTCCGGCATCGCAGCGAGCACCGGGACCGAGCCCTTTCTCGAAGATCGCAACGAGCACGTAAAATGGGCACTCCGCCGCCTCTACTATCGCCAGCGCCAATTCAGGGACCGGACCGGGCGATTTGCGGCGGATCTCGCCGCGCTGGATGCGAACAACATCCGGGTGGAGGGAATCGAATTTCAGCCCGCCATGCAAGCAACGGCAGATCTGTATCAGATAAACGCGAAAGGATTCGGAGGTGCGACTGTGTGGATCCGCCAGGACGGGAAGACCTGGATTACGCGGTAGCCCGTCGAATTGAAAGCCCCACTCCGCAACATTTGTTTATGTGACGCTCGTCATATCTCGCCTCGTCCACAAGTTCATAATCCCTTCAATGCAGACTCCTTTGTCATAACACAACCACCATCGCTCGATGGTCTGTCTCGAGAGTGGGGAGAATGTCATGAATCGACACGCAAAAACCCGTCCACTAATTGGAAGGTCCTGTCTTAATCACCGTCTATTCAGAGCCGCGCGCCCCTTGTTTGCCGCGCTGTTCGCTATATTCCTTCTCTCGACCGCCTCGGTCGCATTCGTGGCGACCAGACCGGCGGCTCTTGATGGAACGACGTTCGTTCATCAGGCAGACAACCAGCTGCAAATGGTTCTACTCCAGATACCACGCCGCGGACACACGGCAACCCTGTTGGAGAATGGCACGATTCTCGTCGTGGGTGGCGAGAATGCGTCCGGACCGGTCCCGCAGACGGAAGTCTTCGATCCTGTTTCGCTGACATCGTCGCTCGGACCCAGCCTGCTCACTCCCCGCGCCGATCACACCGCTCTGTTGCTTGCGGACGGGCGTGTGTTGATCGCCGGGGGCCGTGCCGGAACACAGCCACTGGACTCAACGGAGATATTTGATCTGGTTTCATCCACATTTCAGGCCGGTCCTTCTCTCAACCTTGAACGCTCAGGCCACACCGGGACCGTACTCTCCGACGGCAGATACCTGGTTATCGGCGGCGATGGGGAAGGAACCGCCGAGATCTTCGACCCGGCGACACAGACCTTTGCTCTCCTGAGCGCAACGCTGGCGACTGCGAGGGCCGCTCACACGGCAGTGCTGCTTCAGAACGGCAAAGTGCTGACTGCGGGCGGATTAGGGCAGGACGGCAATCCGCTTTCTACCGCGGAACTATTCGACCCCGCTTCGATGACTTTTTCTCCCATCTCCAGCGAAATGCACTCGGCGCGCATAAATCCGACACTTCGCATTCTGCCCGATGGCAAGGTCCAGGTGATAGGCGGCGATGGCGAGAGCACGATGGAAATGTTCAATGCCGAAGGGGAATACTTCACGGCATTCACGCACCTGATCACGGGACCGGATTCGGTCAGCGAGCTCTTGCGGTCGCCGGCTCGAGCTGCCGTGATTCACTTGGGCGCGACCAGCGGGTCCGCCCCGGCATCTGCGCCCCAGGCGAGGAATCCGCAATTGCGGCGTATCGTCCCCATGACTCTGGACGGAGATCCCACGGCGGTCAGTGAAGTGACGGACAGGGACAACTACTCGATGACTGCCCTGCCTGGCACAAACCAGGTGCTGGTCGCCGGCGGTACGACGGGTACCTCTCCAGCGACGGGATCCGCTGCCCTGCTCGCCGATTCGGGCAGCGCCACCGTAACCACCGACAAGACCGACTATTCGCCCGGCATGATCGTCGTCATCACCGGCACAGGATGGCAACCAGGCGAGACAGTGAACTTCCTCCTTCATGTTGAGCCACACACAAGCGATGACACTGCGCTGACCCCGTCAGTCGCGGACGAAAACGGCAACTTCGTAAACAACAGCTTCATCGTCCGGGACAGCGACGCCAACGTAACGCTCACTCTGACCGCCACAGGCGAGTCGTCTGGCCTCGTTGCCCTGACTACCTTTACAGACCTTACAACTGGAAGACTTCTTATCACCAAAACCGTGGACTGGAAGGGTAGCACACCCGACGTAAACCAACAGTTCTCGATCTGCGTCCAAGGTCCCGCCTATCCTACGACGCCTGACTGTAAGTCTATCGGATATCAGGGCGGTCAGCTCCAATGGGCTGGTGTCTTGACCGGCCAGTACACTGTTACCGAGCAGAACACCGGAAGCTCTTGGACAGTCAGCATATCTCCAGGCCTGGTCACTGTGACGACCAACGGGACTGGAACCGCCACGGTCACAAACACTCTAACCGCTTTGCCTCCAAAACTGACGGTAACGAAGGTGGTGGTGGGCGACACCATAGGCCGATTCAATCTGCAGATCAACGGCAACACTTACGCAAGCAACGTAGGCGACACCGGCTCAACCGGTGCCCAGACCGGCACGATCGGGCCCAACACCTTTGGTGAGACGGGTGGCACCAGCCCCGTCACTAGCCTGAACGACTACAACACGGTCATCACCGGAACCGGCTGCACGGATAATGGCAACGGCACGGGGGGCATAACTCTCGCGGCCGGAGACAACAAGACCTGCACGATCACAAACACTAAAAAGGGCAGCCTGCAAATCACCAAAAATGTTGATTGGCAGGGGAGTACGCTAGACCCGAGCGCGCTGTTTGAGATTTGTGTCCAAGGTCCTTCCTACACCATTGCCAATTGCCAGACGATTGGCTACCAAGGCGGCCCGCTCACATGGAGCAATCTGCTCCCAGGCCAGTACACGGTAATCGAGACCGGTCCCGGGGATTCCTGGACTTCAACAGGATCACCAATAACCGTCAGCGTTTCTCCCGGAGCACAGGCGACCGCCACGGTGACCAATACGTTAAAGCTGGGCAAACTGATCGTCACTAAGGTGGTTGTCACCCAGGCGACCGTGCCGAGTCAGAACTTCTCGATCTGTATCCTGGGACCGTCCTACTCGCAAGGCAATTGCCAGTCGATTGGAATGGCTGGTGGGCCGCTTGCCTGGAACAACCTCATCCCAGGCCCATACACGATCAGTGAGACCGACCCGGGGTCTTCGTGGATCGTCAGCGGCATACCAGCAGTGCCAGTCTACGTGTCTCCGGGCGCGACGAGAAGCGACGTGACGATCACGAACACGCTCAAGATTGTAGGCACGCTTCAGCTCACAAAAACCGCCAACCCTACGAGCTACTCCGCTGCCGGACAGGTGATCGGCTATACACTTGTGGCCCAGAACAATACCAATGTCACTCTGAGCAATGTTACGATCACTGACCCGATGTTTCCCACGCTCAGCTGCTCGCAAGCCTCTCTTGCCGCGAGCGCCACGCTCACGTGCACCAGCAGTTACACAGTCAAGCAGGCGGATGTCGATGCCGGGTCGATCACAAACACCGCCACTGCGTCCGGCACGTTCGGCGGCCAGACAGTTTCTGATACCAAGTCCGTAACGGTGAACGCCACTCGCAACCCAGTCTTGTTGCTGAGCAAGACGGCAAATCCGATGAGCTACGCTGGTCCGGGAGTGGCGATTAGCTACACGCTCGCCGCCACCAATGGCGGTAATGTCACGTTGACCGCCGTGAGCATCACCGATTCGAAACTCGGGTCGCTGAACTGCGTGCAGCCTGTTTCGCTGGTGCCTGGCGCTGTGCTCACATGCACAGGCAGCTACTCGACTACACAGCTCGATGTAGACACCGGCTCTGTGGTGAATGCCGCAGCCGCCTCCGGAACGTTCAACTCGGCTCCGGTGAACGCAAACCCTGCAAGCATCACGGTCAGAGCATCCCAGACTACCCGCCTTCTGCTGACCATGACGGTTACCGAAAAGAGCTACAATTCGGTTGGTGACGTTCTTCATTACAATCTCATCGCAACCAATGGCGGCAACGTTACTCTGACCAATGTCAGCATTGTCGACCCATTGGTCGCGTCCCTCAGCTGCACCCAGCCAACATCGCTGGCTCCCGGCGCTGCGCTTACCTGCACAGGCAGCCACCCCATTAGCCAAGGAGACCTGGATGCTACCTTCGTGAAGAACACGGCAACCGCCGGAGGATTCTTCGGCACATCTCCAGTTGATGCAGATCCGGCAAGCGTCACCGTCAACGCATCCACGAACCCTCATATTTCGCTGACCAAGAGTGCGGACAGCACTGGGTATAACGTAGTCGGCAGTGTCCTTCACTATACGCTCGTTGCTTTGAACAACGGCAATGTTACTCTCAGCAACGTCAGCATCGCCGATCCCAAGCTTCCTTCGCTCTTATGCGCGCCCACGCAGCCTGCAACACTCGCTCCAGGTGCAACGCTGAGCTGTAACGGAAACTATTTGACTGTCCAAGCGGATGTCGATACGGGCTCGGTCACAAATACCGCCACTGCGTCCGGCAGCTTCGGCAGCCAGACTGTGTCTGATACCAAGACGGTCATCGTAACGGCAACCCGCAACCCGCATCTATCTCTGACCAAGACGGCCAGCCCGATGGCATACAACAGTGCCGGGACCCTCATCACCTACACGCTTGTGGCGACAAACGATGGCAACGTAACCCTGACCGGGGTCAACATTACGGATCCCAAGTTCACATCGCTCAATTGCACTCAACCTGTGTCGCTTGTACCGGGCTCAGCTCTCACCTGCTCCGGCAGTTACTCGATTACCCAGGCCGATCTCGATGCAGGCGCGGTGACCAACACTGCAAACGCCGCCGGGATGTTCGGAACGACTTCAATCCCCGCAAATCCTGCGAGCGTGACTGTGGCCGCGGCTCAAAACATTCACCTGTCTCTGAGCAAGGCGGCCAGCCCGATGACGTACGGCAGCGTCGGCACGTCCATTAACTACACACTCGTGGCAAAGAATGATGGCAACGTCACTTTGACAAATGTCAGCATAACTGATCCCAAGTTTGCGTCGCTCAACTGCGCTCAGTCGATCTCCTTGGTTCCGGGTGCGGCACTCACTTGCACCGGCAGCCACGCGATTACACAGACGGACATCGATGCCGGCTCAGTGACAAACACTGCTGGCGCCGGCGGCAAGTTTGCTACCACACTCGTTAATGCCGTTCCTGCAAGCGTCACGGTCAACGCGCTCCAGAGTCAACTGCTATCCCTTACCAAGAGCGCCAGCCCAACGACCTACAGTGCGCCGGATGACGTTATTACTTATGTTTATGTCCTCAAGAACAGCGGCAACGTGACACTGGGCGGCCCGTTCACAGTCTCCGACGACAAGACCACCGTTACGTGTCCCGCGACTCCGATGATTCTGGCGCCCGGGGCTTCGATTGCCTGCTCAGCGGCCTACAAAATCACGAAGACGGATCTGATTGCGGGTACCGTTACCAACATCGCGACCGGCTTCGCGAAGTTCAGCAATACGACGGTTTCCTCGAATCAGGCCGGCGCAACGGTCACTGCGAATATACCTTCCCTGGGGTTGTCCTGTCTGGGAGGATATGTACCTGCTGGCAAGCCATTCTCAGTCTCGCTCGCGGCTTCAGGCGGAGTGCCGCCCTACACGTTCTCGATCACTTCAGGCACACTTCCTCCGGGCTTGACTTTAAATCCCAGTACAGGAGCAATCACCGGAACGCCGACAACCGCCGGCTCCTTCAGTTTCACAGCCAAGGTGGTCGACTACCGCGGCAATTCGGCAGGCACCGCAACCAGCAGTTGCGGCGCACTGCTGGTCTACCAGGAGAGCCAATTCGTGATTTGGGGTGGCAATCCGCCTATTCCCTCCGGGCAAACGGCCAATGTAACAATCGGCCAGGACTACAACTTCTGGGGAGCTCAGTGGTGGAAGCAGGTTCTGGGCGGTGACTGGACTGCCAATGCCAGCTTCAAAGGATATGCAAACCAGGTTGATCGGATCGGTGGGACCTGGACAACCAGTCCCGGCAATTCTAGCGGGCCGCCTGATTCCGTTGGCGATTACATCAGCGTCATTGTCGCGACCCATGCCACGAAGCAGGGAAGCGAAATCGGCGGAAATATCGCCGAAATTGCAATCATCAAGGTGGATAACCCGAGCGCATACGGGCCCAATCCAGGCCACTCAGGCTCTGGAGTGATCATCGCCATACTCCCACGTCTGCCGTAGCTTCAGATTTCGGGTCGCGGTTGGGACGGGGATCACGGGCCATCCCAACCGCGACCCGAAATTCCCCCGCGGATATCATCTCTTCTAAAAAACAGAGGGTTCTTATAAAATCCTCGTTTTCTAGCTTGCAATATTGGAACCATGCCTTGAAATCGCTTTGGCCGGAAGGAGGGCGAATGGGAAAGCGCCGTTTTCAATTGGCTGCAATCATACTGACCGCCATGGTGGCCGCATCGTTCGCAACAACAGGGTTGGCTCAAGAGAGGGGAGCGCAACCGCCCGCGGCTCGAGGGGCAGCGCCGCCTGCGGTGGTCTCTCCGGAAGTTTTGCCCGACCGGCGCGTGGCATTTCGCATCCTCGCGGCGCAGGCGGAGAATGTGGG
This sequence comes from Acidobacteriota bacterium, assembly GCA_050011535.1. GTDB lineage: Bacteria > Acidobacteriota > UBA6911 > UBA6911 > UBA6911 > JAFNAG01. The sequence continues at coordinate 3,750 of JBEKIX010000037.1, read as the reverse complement.
GATCAGCGGCAGCGACATTCCCGCTCTTGCCGGCGGGCGAGGCAGCGCCGGCGCTCCGAAGATGGTGAAAGGGGAAAACGGCGTCTGGGAGGTTAACCTCGGCCCACTCGATCCAGGCGCGTACCGATACAACTTTTCGGTGGGCGGGGTCTCGGTGATCGATCCCCGCAATCCCGCCACCAGCGAATCGAACAACAACACATGGAGCCTGGTTTATGTGCCGGGCTCGGATCTGATGGATACCAGGAATGTTCCTCACGGCGCCGTGGCATCCATCTTTTATTACTCGACGGCACTGAACAGATTCCGCCGCCTGCACGTGTACACGCCGCCTGGATATGAATCCGGCAAGGGGAAGTACCCGGTCTTTTTCCTGCTGCACGGGGCCGGCGACTGCGACGACTCCTGGACTAGCGTGGGCCGCGCCGGTTTCATTCTGGACAATCTCATCGCCGCCAAAAAGGCCAGGCCGATGATTGTCGTGATGCCTGCGGGACACACCACGTCAACAGCGTCTGGAGCCAGAGGAGCGGCTGCACCCGCTGCGCCGGCCGGCGGCAGCACTCCACAGGCGGCACCTCGCGATGAATTCCTGGACGATTTCGTAACCGACATCGTGCCGCTTGTGGAAAAGAACTACCGCGTTCTGCCCGGCAGGCAATACCGCGCCATCGCCGGACTTTCCATGGGTGGAAGCCAGACACTGAATATCTCGTTTTCACATCTGGACCGGTTTGCGTACATCGGGGTCTTCAGTTCGGGGATTAGAAGCGCACCAGCGGCCCGCGGCGCGACAGCCCCAGCGGCGGCACCTGCCCCGGCGTCATCGTGGGAACAGGAGCATCAGACGATGCTTGATGATGCCAGGCTGAAAAAGGGCTTGAAACTGATCTGGTTCAGCACCGGGGTTGACGATGGACTGATGTCCACCACCAAGACCACGGTGGAGATGCTCAAAAAACATGGATTCAATCCCGTCTTCAAGGAAAGTCCTGGCGCGCACACATGGCTCAATTGGCGCAACTACCTGATCGAGTTCGCATCCCAGCTGTTCCAGTAGTTTTTAGGGAAAGGCGCCATAACCTCGAAATTCGCCAGTTTTCGAATCGTGTTTTCAACCATTTCTAAAAGTACAGTAGCCAGACTACCTTCGAACCCGGAATCTTCATCGTCCTATTTTTCAAGCCGACTCTGAAAATAATCCACCCAACCCGCGGGCAACGTCTCGATCTGGAGCGCTCGCCGCATGCCTGCTGCATCATCCTTGTCAAAGATGTGCATCCGGGCAATGTCGGCTACCGTCACGTTATTTTCATCCCGATGGAGCATTTCGATCGCGTCGCCGGCCTCGACTTCTCCTTCCTTGAGGACAGCGAAATAAATGCCGGTGCGGCGGCTTGCCATGAAGCGTTTGACCATATCGTCCCGGCCGAATCTCACGCAGAGTTTGTAGCAGGGCAGCCGCGGCTGGGCCACTCGTACCTCCGCCGAGCCGATCCGAAATCGATCCCCGATGTTGACTGTGTCCTCCGACAACCCCTCGGTCGTGAAATTCTCGCCAAAGGCGCCCCATGGCAAGTCAAGTTCCGGCAATTCTCCGTGCCAGTAATCGTAGTGCTCCGCCGGGTAGGCATAGACGGCCTTGTGTTTGCCGCCATGGACGGTCAAATCGGCCTGCCGGTCACCATCCAGGTTGAACCTGCGCAGCATCACCGGCCCGCTCACCGGGGTTTTGAAGATGCCGGTAGTAACAGTCCGGCCCTGCCAGATTGCTTCACGAGGCAAACCGATGTTTACCGAGATGAGTTTCATGCCGATTCACTCCCCATGATATTCCGTAACTGGTCCAGCGCCAGATTCCCGCCACTCAACACCAGCACTACTTTTTTCCCCGCCAATCGCTTCTTGAGCTGCAGCGCCGCCGCCAGGGGAACTGCTCCGGCCCCCTCAGCCAGATTACTGGTATGTTGCAGCAACAACACGATCGCCTCCTTGATAGCCGCGTCATCCACCAGGACGAAATCGTTCAGATACTGCCTCATGATCCGCTGGGTGTTGAGGAAGGGCACGCGTGTGGCTACTCCATCGGCGAAGGTGCGCATCTCCGCGGTGATCAGTTGGCCTGATTTCCAACTCAATTGCATGGCAGGCGCCTGGGCCGATTGCGCCGCAATCACCTCGATGCTGGGGTTGATGCTTTTGGCGACAATGCTCGTGCCGCAGGCCCCGCTCCCCGCGCCCACCGGCACGATGATGATCTGCACATCCGGCAATTCCTCCAAAATCTCCAGGGCGTACGTTCCCACGCCGCAGATCAGCGGTTCCTCGGTAGGACCGACAAAGCGCCCGCCGCGCGCCTGAGCCTCGGCGGCAATCCACTCGCGAGCCGTATCGAAGTCCCGGCCGTAAAAGACCACTTCCGCCCCCAAGCCGCGCATGGCTGCCACTTTTCCCGGGTTCGCTCTCTCCGGCACCGCAATGGTTGCCTTGATGCGATGTACGCGCGCCGCGAACGCGATACTCTGGCCGTGGTTTCCGGTTGATGCGGTAAACAGACCAGCCCGGCGCTCCTCTTCACTGAGCCGGGCAGCAAGGTTGAGTCCGCCGCGCACCTTGAAGGCGCCCACCGGCTGGTGGTTCTCGTGCTTGACCCACACTTCGGCACCCAACAATGTGCTCAATCCGGCATAGTGGTACAAGGGTGTTGGCCGCAAATAGCGATATACGTGAGGACGGGCAGCGATCACGTCGTGCAAGGTAGGCATAGGTAGGTCGGTCACGGAGTCAGCCTTTCCGCCATCGAAACGGCAACGGTCTGAGAGCTCTGGTCAGCCAGTCACTTCAGGGCACGCCTTCAATCTCCAAGCCGCAACGTTCCTGTCATAGCCAGCAACGAGAAACAGCCCAGGGCGATGAAACTTGTCCGAAAACTCTTGCTCCACTCAACGAGCATGCCGATCAGCGGCGGGGCGGCGAGAATCATCAGGATACCAAGCATGTTTACCAAACCCATCGCAGCGCCTGCGCGTCCCGGATACGATGCCGCGGCGCGCGTGAAAAGAGCGGCGTAGGGAAGTCCGGACCCCACTCCCACGAGTCCGATGCCGAGAATCGTCGGCGTCGCCGATTGGCCGGCAAACGCCAGCAGGAAACACCCGGCCGCGTTGAGAAGGAGGGTGAGATGCAACAGGGTCCGCACGCCGATGCGCTGTACGAGCATTCCCCCCAGCGGCCGCATGATAATTCCCAGCAGCAGTGCTAACGAGCCCAATAGGCCGGCCCTCACTGGATCAGGCTGCAACCCGCGGCGTAGGAAAGTTGTAATCCAGGAGCTGATGACGATGACGAGCCCGAAGGACGCCATCTGCACGAGTCCCAGCTTCCACAGGAGAGGATCTGCGATCATGCCCTGAAAGCTGCCAGGCGGATGGTTTTGCTCGGTGACTTCCGGCGCTGCGATCATCCACAAAACCCAGACTCCCGTGGCGACGGCCGCCGTGATCAGAAAGCCGCTTCGCCAACCAAACGCCGCGGCAAAAGCGGGGACTGCAAAAATTACAAAGCCCGAACCCAGGAGAATCGATCCGCCATAAAATCCCTGCGCGAGATGCGAACGGCGGCCCGGATATGACGCCGAGATGTATCGTGCGCCGGCAACGAAACAGGTTCCCGTTCCCAGTCCGACAAATAATTTCCAAAACAGCAACTGCCAGTAGGCCGAAACGAAGGCAATCGCGAAGTTCCCGATGC